>JBFHKL010000123.1:0-11918 GCA_041595375.1 Saccharicrinis sp. | reverse complement strand
CTATAGGCTGCTGTAACTGTAATATCCTCTGTAATATTTTCAAAATCTATATCCCAAGCACTAAAAGTGTAGCCTGTGCGTGTAGGATCATCAGGTGCTATCGCATCTGAGCCATAGTTAACACTTTGAGATTCAAGCAATGTACCATCGTAATCCTGGAACGTTACAGTATAAGAGTTAATGGTATATACTGCTGTAACCGTAGTATTTGCCGTTATATTATCAAAGGTCACATCCCAATTAGCAAAGGTATAACCTGTACGTGTAGGGTCATTAGGTGCCGACGCTGAAGTTCCATATACTACTACATCTTCCTCTAGAATGGTCGTATCATAATCTACGAAGCTTACGGTATATACCAGATGATGATATTTATAAGCACTACTAGATGTTATTTTTGTTACCTCTGTACCTACAGTATAATAATAGGAGGTATGCCACGTGCCAGTATTTGGTAATGTAATACCATCATCAGGTACACTGCCGGCAAAAGCATCATCGCCAATGGTGGTAAGCCCTGTACTTAAGGTAACTGATTCCATAGAAGAGTTAGATTTAAAAGCTGATGCTTCAATAGTAGTAATACTATTCGCCATTTCTACGGAAAACAAATCGTTATCATAGAATGCACTTTCTCCAATGGTTGTAACAGCCACAGTTACGCCATCTACAATAAAGCTTTCTGGAATAATAATATCGGTGGCCGATCCAGTATAGTCGGTTATGGTACCCGTAGTTTCATCAAAAACAATGTCATCGAGCGTTAGTGTTTCTGAGTAACGAGCAAAGCAACCTTGTCCATTATCGAATTCGCTACCGGCACTATATATATTACCTTCGTTGTCGTAATAATTTATAAAACCATCTATGCCGCTTGTTGGCAAAATAATTGTATAATCTAAGTCATCTTGATACGAAAAAGCATTTGCAGAAATATATTGAATATTTGATTCGCTTTCGAATGTGACAGAAGTAAGATCGCCATAACTAAACGCTTCAGATCCTATGTACTCAATGCTTTTAGGAAAAGTAAAAGATGTTAAATCGCAACTTCGGAAAGCCTGACTGCCAATGTATTTAAGTGAAGATGGAATGTTTATTGAGTTAAGTCCTGTTTGAGAAAAGGCACTTGAGCCAATATATGTTAAAGCATCAGATACTTCAATCGAAGTTAAACCACATTGCCAAAATGCATAATTATCAATTACAGTAATATCATCAGATAAGGTAATAACACTCTCGGTACCTCCGTACGATGTAAGCGTTGTGTAATCAATGGTGCCGTCGCCGTTTCTCTTATAGAATAGTCCATCGGACGACACTCCATTTACGGTTACTATTTCATTATTGGTAAATGCTCCTCCACCTAATACTACACTATTTTCAACAGTTACTTCTGTTATATCATTTCGAGAAAATGCTTTTTCGTCAACTAACACAACCGAACTAGGTATACTAACCGATGTAAGATTGTTTAAGTAAAAAACACTGGTTCCTATTTCTTCAAGACCTTCGTTTAAATTTAATGTGGCTATATCGTTATGTGCAAAAGCATTTGAGCCAATGGAAGTAACGGTACTAGGAATCGTTAACTCAGTAAAACTATTGTATGAAAAACATCCGCTAGGTATTTCTGTCATACTAGCAGGAAAAGTAAAACTTGAAATACTATTGTAGCCAAAACAACTCGATCCTACTTCGCATCCTTCGGGAATAACAATTTCAGTTAAATTATTAAAATAAAATGCCAGATCTTCAATTTCTTGCAAATTATCAGGCAATATGACAGCACTAATTCCTTTGTTAAAAAACGCGTAAGAGCTAATTATATTAATTGCATATTCAACACCATCAACAGTAAAGCTATCAGGTATAATAATATTGGTTGCTGTACCCGTATAACTACTAATTGTACCTGTTGAGGTGGAGAAGCTGACATCATCAGTGGTGATGGTTGTTTGAGCATAGGTTTTGCCACCTAATGCAAGTAGTGAAACGATAAAAATTTGTGTTAAGAGTCTAAATTTATTCATATTATAATTGATTATGTTTTAACATTTTAATTAACCAAGGTATTCTTTGGTCTTATTGAGGTATTTTATAATTTAAAAGAGCAGGAGCATGCTTAATTGTTTTTGTATCAATAGTATCCTTATTAATGTTAATTAATAAAAATAAGAATGTTGTAGTTCTTTGATTGAGCCATGATGAGTCCTAAGTACATTAAAAAATAGTTTTAAAAAATTGCATGGTCAAAAGTAACTATTCATATAAATGTGTCTATCACTGTTTTCAGTGATTTAACATATCCCTATAACGGGTGATGTATAGGCAGTTTGTTTGAAGTATTTTTGGCATCAAATTATTAATAACCATTAAAAGTTAAGAAAATGAATAAAACATTATCATTAATTAGTGTATTATGTTTGCTTGTATTATTTGCTGCAAATGTAAAGGCTCAGAAACTAAGTAGTTTTGGTAGCTCCATTGAAAAAACAGTTGGCCCAAAAACCATTAAAGTGCCTTATACCGATGTAATCAGTTATCTGGGATATGCAGCTAATGGCCAGGAGGATGAAGTTAAAGATGGTAAAAAGTTCTATTATATTTATGTGTGGGTTCCATTGGCAGCTCCTGAAATAGGTGTTAGAATGATGTCTCCGGTACCTGCAAAATATAAAAATAAAAGCGCTATCGTATCCAACGAATATTCAGAAAACATGGGTTCTGAAGACTTTTTTGATACTTACATTACTCTTGAACGCTCAAATATTATCAGCGTTGATAATATTAGTGAAGAAGCAGTTAAAAGTGCTAAATGGGTGGTGTTTGAACGAAATGATGATAGCAGCGAAATGCCTAAACAACCTAGTGGAAGCTCATATAACTCATTATTGCGTTATAAAAGTGAGGTAAGTAATCCTGCTAAAGCATTAACTGTTGGACTTTATCGCGTAGGTTTTACAACCTATAAAAAAGGTGAGGTGAATGGTACTTTCTTGGCCGAGGTAGCAGCTCCTGTAAAATTACCTGGGGTTGTAATGGCTAAAACCATTGAAGAATTATTAGAAGGATTGAAAGAATAATATGACCATTTAGGTTGTGGGGAGTTTGAAATATGATGTAATGAATATTTTAAACTTCCCATTAACTTTAAAATAAGAGACAAGTAAGAATTTACAAGGTGGTGGACTTCCTGTAATGGGAGTGTTCCTTTTTATCTGAATTTATGTAAATGAGAATGATAAATAGGGTGAAATTGAATACGAAGCTTTGAATTCAAGAATGTTTTCTCATAAATAGGTATTATGAAACTTAAAATATAGGTCTTTTTTAGGCTTGACTAAGTAATGAATATAACATTTCGCAAGCAATCACCAATAACCATGTTATGAACATGAAATCAGCTCGATCCATAGATGGTTTGTGCGACACAAGTAAGGCGGAAAACCAAGCTTGAATAATTCAAATATAATAAAAGGGTTCCATCGTTTCTGACGCCAAATAGTAACTAAGAACCACTGAAAATGTAGTATACAGGGAATTGCTTTTACAAAGCAAATGCATGGAAAATTATTATTTTCTCAAACAGCAATAGCCTATATTTCTGAATACAAAAGTTTGTTGAGTAAGGTTAGATAACCCTAAAGCCGAATACCAATAAACCATCCTATCCATTTGGCATTTTGATTATTTTGAACAGATTGACTAAGAATATTGCTACTATCACTTTGAAATGCCCATCTTTCGGAAGCTGCACTCTCTTTATTATCATTATAAGGCTCAAAATAATTGAACGATACCCCTGTTGTTATTCCAAAATATTTTAAAAAATCATAATTGATAGCCAAGCGAGCACTTGATTTTTGTCCCTGATATACATTCTCGGCATCTGTAGATAACATGGCAGTACTCACACCATCGATACTTACCGATAGTTTTGTAAATAGAGGTTGAATAAGGCCAATACCATAGCCACCACCTACTTTTTGCTGATCAATCCCAATATTAATGAGAGAATATAATTTTTTTCCTCCTGTTTTATAGTATAAATCAAATGCATATGTTTCATCACTGGTTAATTCAAACGCGCGATAACCATTTTTTACAATATTAAATAGTCCAAGCTGAAGTCCCGCTTCTACCGAATCAGCAATATTGACCAGTCCAACTTGTACGCCACTCAGAATTTTAGTTTTATTGAGTAAACCGGAAATTTGCAATCCTTTAACATCATTGGAACAAACATTAGTTATACCTGCCACTTGTGCCCCAGTAACTGTTTCCTTACAAGTATTCGTTATACCAGCCAACTGCATGCCATAAACATGATCCGTATTAATATTTACGATACCACTCACTTGAATTCCGGACATATCCCCCTTGTTCATATTAAAAATTCCACCAAATTGAAAGCCTTTTGTTTTATCCTGGGTAATATTAGCTATTCCACCAATTTGTGCGCCTCTTAAAATATCGAAATTATAATTTACTATCCCAGCTATCTGTAGGCCATTGGTATTTCCATTCACAATATTTGCGATACCGGATAATTGTGTTCCGTTCATGTTTTCGTGAATGATATTGGCTAAACCACCTATTTCAAGGCCTCGTAATCCATTAGAATAGCCAGCCAGTAAATTCAATGAGAAATTATTGTTTTGTAATCCGCTACAAAAGTTATTCGTTCCAAAACCCGGAATAAAAGAGAATTGAACGGGCTTAAAATCCCTCACTTTTATTTGCTGAGCAACATAAACCGATTGTTGAGGGATCAGGCTTTTTACCAGGTTAAGATCTTCAAAATTCGTTTCAATAGATTGTAATTGTGCAGGTTCTATTTTTTTTACTAAGAGTTGTGGTTGTAAATATATTACTATACCATTTGTTATATCTTCTGCCAGTATTAAGGTATCCTTAAAATGAGGACGACTAATATTAATGTATTGTGGTTGCGTTTTTAGATTAATGGTATACGTTCCGTCTTCACGTGAAATTACAGCACGTTTATCTTTTAGGGCATAAATAATGACAGAATCCAACGGTATGTTGTTGGTATTATGCACCGTTCCTCTGATGGTATAGGTTTGGATGGTTGAAACCTGATCTTTTAGATTGAGGATGATATGGTTTCCGATGGATTTATAGGTAAAACGTGATTCTAAAACCTCGTTCAAAACATTTTTTATTGAAGCTTTTTTTTGCTTAATAGTGATGTTTTTTTCTATCCCAAGATCATCAGGATTATAGGCGAAATAGAAATTATTCTCCTGTTCAAGAGTCTTCAATATCTGCTTAATAGGCTTATCTTGAAGTTCTATGGATATTTTTTGATTTAAATCGACTTGCGCCAGAGAGCTTAATACCCCAAAGGAAAATGCAAGTAGTGTTAGGAGAAGGGAAAGCTTATTCGTCATTATTTATAATATAAATATCATCTTTCCTACTAAAGGTCAGGTGATGTGTCTGTGCAATTACGGTCAATATTTCTTCCAATGAACTATCTTTAAATGAAGAGGTGAATTTTAATGTTTTGTTTACGGTGCTATCAGCTATAATTTTTACCTCGTAACATTGCTGCAATTCGCTTATTATAGTTTTTAAATCCTGATTTTGGAAGGTGATGATTTTATTAACTTCATAAAAAGCGGAAGCCGATTGAGGCTCTTTTATGATGGTATCGCTTTTCATGGAAATAGTAGCTGTTTGGTTGGCTGTAATGACTAAAAATAGGGTGTCGCCTGATGTTTGAGGAAGAAACACCTTTACTTTACCCGACAATACATCTACCTTAACATCCGTATTTTCCAATTGATCTACATTAAACTGCGTTCCTAAAACTTCTACACCTCCATATTGTGTATGGACCACAAATTTTTGTGTGGTATCTCTTTTTATATTAAAAAAGGCCTTACCGGAAAGTTCAGCAGCTCTTGTGTTTGTATGGGCATCAAAGGAATATGCGATTGTTGAGTTTTCTGAGAGTCTTACTTTTGACCCATCGGGTAAAGTTGTATTGATGGGCTTTTCTGCGCTCGACAGGGCAAATTGTGGAGTAGAGGAGGGGTTTTTAGAGGTGAAAAGCTGAGTTAAAACAAGAAGGATTGCTATTACAGCCGCCGCTGCACCTGAATAGAATAGGTAAAGATTGTGACGTTTGTTTATTTGTTTATTTAATTTATGCCAAGCTTTGCGCTTATTTTGTTGTCTTTTGTTGTGGGATAATGTCCATATCTTTTCGAATTGCTCAAACTCCTCTATGTTATCATCAGATGAAGTAACCCAGTTTAAAACCATATCTATTTCAACAGGATTAGCTTCTCCCGAAAGAAACTTTGCCAATAGTTCGTTGTTAATATGTATTTTATCTTTATTCATTTACTATTATGACAATTGAAATAGTGTTTACCCTACCTTATCCCTAATATTATAGCAATTAATACTGCCGGAAGATACTCTGTCAATTCTGATCTTAATTTCGATAAAGCATTCCCCATATGTTTTTCTACTGTTTTTATCGAGATATTTAATTTTTCGGCAATCTCCCTATATTTTAATTCCTCGTTTCTACTCATTAAAAAAACCTTTTTACATTCAGTAGGGAGTTTGTCTATTGCTTTTTGAATGGTATCTGACAGTTCATTTTCCACCATTCCATCTGTAATATTTTGTGCTGCAACATCCATTTGCATCTTATTGTACTGTTTGTATTTTTCTTTGATATCAAGATGCTTTATTTCATTAAGGGCAGCATTTCTGGCAGCTTGATATAAATACGATTTTATGGATGTATTGATTTCCATTTTGTTTCTTTTTGCCCAAAGATTATAAAATAAATTCTGAACAATTTCCTCACTTACATCGTAATCCTTCACCACACCAAATACAAAAGCACAAAGCGGCTCGTAATGTTTATTGAATAACATTTCGAAACCACTCTGCGATTGCCATTTATTTAACTGATTAGTTATCACCGAATATTCCCACTTGGTAAAGAAGCCTCAAAACTATTAAATTATTTGTTTATTCTATATCTATATTAAATTATAACGAAATAATCACTCCTGCATTAAAACCTACCCATGAAGAGGTTTTTATTTTATCGCCAGTACTTTCTAAAATAGTATAAGGTATATCTAAGGTATTAAATTCTCCGTTTACTTTTTGGTCTGTTACATAACTTCGAATGCCAGGTCCAGCCTTCACTGCTAAGAAATTTGTAATTTGATATTGATAATGAATATTTAATTGGTTTAACAAATTTATTCCTTCCATCTTATAATCATACATGATATCGTCACAGATCAATTCGATATTAAGCTTATGATTATTTTTTATGGGGATAATAGAGCCAAAACCCATTCCTACTCCTAAAACAGACTCACCATTGTATGATCCAATACCTCCTCTTAATAAGGTATGAAACTTTTCTACGCCCATTTTAAATGTAATGTTAGAAAATAACAATTCGTTGGTTGACAGTTCTAAGGCATAATAACCCCCTTTTATAGCATTGATAATACCTATGGGAACAATTTCATCTCCATTGTTGGCTATATTAATTAGGCCCAATTGAGTCCCTTTTACCTCTTTTGCAATATTGATAGCACCAAGTTGTATTCCTTTAAGCCTTTCCTTTACAATATTAAGGGCTGATAATTGTAGGCCCTGGTGTGATTCAGAAGAATTTACTACTCCTGAAATCATTGTGCCTTTAGAATCGTTGTTAGTTTTATTTGCAACTCCAGAGATTATAGTGCCTTTGCTATTATTATTGGTGAGATTGGAAACGCCAGCTATTTGTAATCCTATTACAGCGCCTTTATTTATGTTAAGCACCGACCCCAATTCGAAACCATTTACACCGCCATTGATACCCGCAATAGTATTGAACGATAATTTGTTGGAATAATTAGTGGAATTTGTCCCTGAAGTACTAATAGGATAGATAAAGCTCACTTGAGCAGTTTTCTCTTCCTGCGAAAATATTTTTGCTCCGAAAACTACCATTACGATTAATACCGCTAAACACTTTTTTGTTGTCATTTTTTATTTTTTTGAAATTGTTATTTTATGCTTTTCATATCTATGACAACCACTTCTTTTCTTACCCTACCCCTCAGAAATTTTTTTTTAAAATAATTTGAAATAATACAATTTATAGTGGGGCAAATATTCATCTATAATCAATAGTCCTCAAATTTTCACCTGCTTATTCAGGAGAGTCTGTTTTTCCTCATTCCTTAATTAGTATTTACTTTTTAAACCATTCGGTTTGCTGCCTTGTGACTATGTATCACACACATCTGTTTAGGAAAGGAGGGGGCTTTATTAGGTAAACTGAAGAGATTGGCGGTTAATTAATGAAGGCTGGTGCCAGTAAGTAGTTACTGAATTCCTGTTTTTTAAAATGTTAGGAAATGGTGAATTTGTATTTTATTGTAGTCCCTGTATTGTGCAATTAATATAATTATTATATTTATAATTCTATAATGAACTACACAGGCATGTGCTAGATTATCAATCCATGATGATGCCGATTTTAATGTGTAGGGAATTGAGAAACGTTGCTGTATAAAGAAATAGATTGGAATTGTTTTGAGAATAAATTGATATGAGAAATTATATACTTAGCGTAATTTTAGGATTGTTTTTTGGTTTGACAATTTATGCACAAGATTTTAAATACAAGAAAACACATTACCACTTACTTAATTCAAAAGGGAAAGTGGTAAAAAATATTTACCCCTTTACTTTTGCTGAGTCTTTCAGTGAAGATTTGGCTTTGGTGGAGAAAGATTTAAAGTTTGGGTTTATTAATACTGAAGGACAGCAGGTAATTAATTTTAAATTTTATGATGCGGGTTCTTTTTCAAATGGATTAGCATATGCTTCAGTAGGTGAAAACTATGGGTATATAAATAAAAATGGTGAATTTGTTATAGCTCCTAGTTTTGAAATTGCCAGGGATTTCGAAGGCGAATTTGCACAGGTTTTAAAGTTAAATCCAGATACCTTAAAATATGGATCCTTGAAATGGCTTTATGGCTTTATTAATAAACAAGGCAAATTAATAGCAGATAGTTATTTTAGTTCTATGTCCTATTGCAAAGTGGAGGATTGTTTTATAGTTTCGATTAGGGATTCCGTTTTTTATTTATCGACAGATGGAAGTATGGTGCAGAAAGAAAATATACCAAATCAGCCCTTTTATATCGTTGATGAAATGCCTCAATATAAGAGAGGGGTTCTGGGTTTAAGACAGTTTATTGAAACGAATGTACGATATCCAATTTCGGCTCAAATATATGGATTAATGGGGAGGGTGTATGTTGAATTTGTAATTGATGAAAAAGGAAAAGTAGATGATGTCCAATTTATTAATAAAGAATCTCCGGTGCTAATGAAGGAGGCTGTAAGGGTAATTAAAGAAATGCCTCAATGGAAACCAGGACTACTAGATGGTAAAGCTGTAAAGGTGAGATATGCTTTACCAATAAACTTTGTATTGCAGTAAGCAAAATGGAGATATGTTTTGAGTTGCTTATTTTTAATAGTTTATGTTTCGTGAATACCGATTGTATAATCAAATGAGCTTTATCTGCGTTTCACAGGAAAAACTCCATTATTGTTGTTGCAAAATCTTACGTAACAGGCCATTGGCATTGTGTCAACATTTCAAAAGTCTTATTTCTTGTTCAAAAAGGTGTAAGTTTTGGTTTCAATGAGTAAGTATGTTGGTATAATTTGTTCTGAGAAAGAATACGCACATTCTCGTTCATAAATAACCAAGCGTTAAACGTATAATCAAGCCCACTTCAGAGGTACCTCACCGGAGCAAAATAGCACCAATACCTACCTCCGAAGTACCTCATAGGAGAAAAAAAGTACCAAACCATTTTTTAGTCTTTCCCCTTGTTACCCTTTCCCCTTGTGTCTATGTGAAAATGTATACGAAGTCAGATTCAATTTTTTTTGATAAAGCCATGAAGTGGTTTTTGTGTTATAACTTCAAAACTAAGAATCAAGGTTTGTCTCCGATTGGGTTGGATATTACCTTATGAGCTTTGAGTTTATAAGCAATAGCGTGTAAAGAATAAATACCAACGTGTACTGTTAAAGCATAAACCCAGAACCGGACCTTTTAGTAAATTGCTTGGTACAACGCAAATTGAGTTAATTCAACCTTTAGAGCGAAGCCAGAAGAAGATATTTCAGGATCGTATTTGGGGAGAACTAGGATACATTCATCTTTGTTTTGATATACAGGGAATGGATTTGTTAAAGGAGGAATGTAAGGATAAAGGATTGTCATTTACCGTTAATAGCGCAGATAGCTTTGATAGGGGAGTGGCAGCCGGATATTTTTCTTATATAACTGATCCCGATGGAACACCCATTGAGTTTGTGGAAACGCACAAATTGCCAATCGTTGAAAAGTTAGGTTGGTATATGAATTTAAAGTGACGAAGTCCGGGCAAGAGCCTGCCTAATTGGATGATAAACACTTTAGCCTGAAACAGAAGGAGAGATTAACAAATAAGCGCTAATCTTATGGTTATTTTGGTAATGCCTCACGGTTTTTAACTCTTCTATATCATTGGGAAATATCTGAAGATCCATCATTTAGCTTAATTGTAGGCATAAAAAAGCTCCTGAGAAAATTAAAAAAAGCACATAAATGCTTTTCCGATTTGGGATATGGAGAGGGGCTTATTTAACACCCCAGGGGGGTACCTCCGAAGTACCCAGGGGTACCTCTGAAGTACCTCGGGGGAGCTCTGAAGTACCTAGGGGTACCTCAGAAGTACCAAGTCGGAGCAAATAAGTACCTCGGGGGAGCTCTGAAGTACCTAGGGGTACCTCAGAAGTACCAAGTCGGAGCAAATAAGTACCTCACCGGAGCAAAAAAGTACCAAACCATTCTTTAGCCTTTCCCCTTGTGTCTATGTGAAAATGTATACGAAGTCAGATTCAATTTTTTTAGATAAAGCCATGAAGTGGTTTTGATTTATAACTTCAAAACTAAGAATCATAATGCGACCCCGATGGGGTTGGATATTACCTTATGTGCTTTGAGTTTATAAGCATGTGAATTCTACAGATTCTTTGATGATATGTAATAAGCATTTGCGTACTATCGATTCTAATTTCATGAATGATTATCTCCTATTTTTCTATAAAAATTACCTCCTTTAAAATTATTTTTGTCTTTTTAAAGCGGTTGAATTTTTACTTTTGTGCAGTTTTTACCTTTTATTATTTTGGTAATTGATTTTATGGTAAGCTATGGGAAAGAAAATTAAAACGAATGCATTGCGCATTTTAGATAAGAGTAAAATTGAATACGAAGCTTTGAATTCGGAAAATATAGAAGGTCTTGTTAACGGTTTGGCTATTGTAGAAAAATATGGAAAGGATGGTTCATTGGTTTTTAAAACCCTTGTAGCACATGGTGCCAGCAAAGAACTATATGTTTTTATTATTCCTGTTTTAAAGGAGCTGGATTTAAAAAAGGCTGCTCATGCAACAGCTGAGAAAAAGATAGAAATGCTTCCGCATAAAAGTTTAAACCTGTATACCGGCTATGTAAAAGGAGGTTGCTCACCAATAGGAATGAAGAAATTGTATAAGACATTTATTGATAATGATGCCAGTAAATCAGATACTATTATTGTGAGCGGCGGGAAAGTAGGGGTGCAAGTTGAACTGAAAGTAAGTGCTTTATGTGATGTAGTTCAAGGTGAATTAGCCGATTTACATAAGGAATAGGGTGGGTTTTATTTGATATTTGGATTCCTTTAGCTTTGTATGTCGTATTTAGCGTAGAGCTGTCTATGGAAATGTATATGCATTGCGGTTATTTCAATTATTTCTGCTTTTTCAGTGAATTTGGAAGTCTGATTAGAGGTTTTTTT
>JBFHKL010000122.1:0-11937 GCA_041595375.1 Saccharicrinis sp. | reverse complement strand
ATTTATCAGGGATGACCAATAATAAAGCAATTAGAGCCGAAGATTTTTTATATAACAAAAATTTAAACTCGGCTATAAAGCACTTAAAAAACTTAAATGCCGATATACTTGCATTTCAGGAAATAGACTTCAATAGCCAACGTTCGTATCATGTTAATCAGAATACTGTAATCAGCGATAGTCTCTTTGCTTATTCGGCCTCAGCGGTGAACTGGGATAAAAAATACGTACCATTTCCTTACTGGCCAATAAGCGTTCAGTTTGGAGAAATGCTATCTGGACAATCTGTGGTATCCAAATATAAAATAGAAAACAACGAAAGAATTGTATTGCAAAAAGTAAAAGACAAGCCCTTTTATTACAATTCATTTTATCTGGATCGCCTGGCTCAGGTTGTTGAAGTAAAGCACCCTGTAAAAGATATCACGGTGATCAACATTCATGTTGAAGCCTTTGAGCAAAAAACACGCATAGCTCAGTTAAAAAATGTACTTGAGCTTGCTAAAGAAAAAGCCAAAAAAGGAGCTGTAATTTTATTGGGAGATTTTAACAGTGACCCAGGTTACAAAAACGCGGCTTGCCAAATGTTTTTAAATGATGATGTTTTTGTCCTTACAGATACTATTGCAGGTACACACTACAAAAAGACCTACCCTTCTGCCAAACCATCAGTAAGGTTAGATTATATTTTCTACACCAAAAAGGATTTTATCAGCGAAAAAAGCGATGTTTTAAACGACTTTGGATTAATATCTGATCACCTTCCTGTATATGCCAGATTAAGGTTTATATAAATAGACCGATTGTATAATAAAATGAGATTTATCTTAAAAATAAGCGAGGGTTTCACTTAAAGTAAAACCCTCGCTTATTTTTAATCACTCTCTCTTGAGCGACTGCACCATATCGTAAAAAAGTCCTTTTTGCTGCAACAAGTCCGAAGGACTTCCTTCCTCGGCAATACTATGATCATTGAGCACCACCACCCTATCGGCCAAGTGAATGGTAGACATGCGATGACTTACGATAATAGCCATTCTGTTTTTTGTAATAGCCTTAAAGTTTTCAATCAATTTAGCTTCAGTAAATGCATCGAGGGAACTTGTTGGCTCATCGAGTATAACCAGTTGTGAATTGTTAAAAAAGGAACGAGATAAGGCCATCCTCTGCCACTCACCCACACTTAACATTTCACTATCTTTAAAAAGCGTACCCAATGTAGTCTCATACCCTTTGGGCAAATTTTCAATCAAATGATTTACGCCTGATTTTTCAGCACTCACATATATTTCCTGATCATCGGCAGAACGCTTCACATTACCAAACCAAATATTTTCTCGAGCCGAAACATTATACAACATAAAATCCTGAAAGACCACACTAACATTCTCTGCCAGCGAATCCCTCCTTATATCCGAAAGATTGATTCCATCAATTGAAATCATTCCTTTATCAGGCTGATACAAACCACACAATAATTTAACCAATGTTGATTTACCAGCTCCATTGGCTCCTACCAAGGCTATTGTTTCACCAGGAAGTATTTTAAAAGAAATTTTTTCAAATAGGTTACGGCTGCTGTTTGGATATTTAAAGGTTAAATCTTTAATAACAATGCCTTGCTTAACAGGAGCAGGAAATGCTTTTGTTTGCAGGCCACTTTGCTTTATCATATCGAAGTCAATAAAGTCAAATAGGTTCTTTAAAAACAAACCATTTTCATACAAACCGGATATTCTGCCTAAAAACTCCTGCAAAAAACCATAACCTCGATACATGGCCAAAAAATACATCACCATCTGACCCTGAGTAAGCTCTCCGGCAATAGCTTTGGCAGCAATAAAGCCAAATACCACAATCAAAGCCGAGGCCGTAATTAACTGCACCAAAAACTCATAGCCTGTTTTTAATTTGAGCATCCCGAATCGCTTTGCTCTTAGTGCGTTTTTTTGTTCTTCAAAACGTGTTTTAAATAAGCCTGACAGGTTAAAGACCCTAAGCTCCTTGGCAAATTCTTTTCCGGTAAGCAAACGATTATGATAATTAACATAGCGTTCATCCTCGGTATGTTCTCGTTTAAAGGAATAAATTTTACGCGAAAACCTTAAACGAATATATACGACCGGAACAGAAATGACCAATAGCAACAGCAACATGGACCAATGCAGGCTGGCTAATAATCCTGCAATTAAAGCCAAGGTTATACTATTTTGTATTAAACCCACGAAACCATAATAGATGCTTGTTGGGCGATAATTAGCTTCATTTACCGCTCTGTAATAACTATTCTGAAAGTCAAAATTATCGAAATTGATGAAATCAAGCGTAGTTGTTCTTTTATGAATCATATGCTGAACTGCATCAGTAATAAAAAAAGAATGCTTTTCGCGAATAAGATCTGCCATTGAGTTCAACACAGCATTAAGAAGAAATACGCCTGCGGCGAAGAATAACGCTCGATAAACAGCCTCAACATTCTTGACCATTTCTTTCGCTTGCAATGCCTCACCTACCTCATCAACCAATAGCTGCACCACAAATATGAGCAACAAAGGCATAACTCCTTTAAAAATTACAACAAGTGCATTGACCAAACTCCACAAACGTGAACTTTGCCAAACAATTTTTAATGATCGAAATATGTTATTGCTTCTGAATGCAGTCATGCTTTTAAAATTTGAAACGAGAAGATAATAAAAAGATTTTAGCAGAACAGTTATTTACTCTTGATTTTTGATTATCAGTAGGGGCAGTCGGCAGTATGCAGTGGGAGCAGAGCGACATCCCGTATCTTTATGTTTCATTTCTGCGGGAAGGCAGTAAGGAGTATGTAGTAGAGTACACAACAAACCACTCCTCTGCACCCTTGAATTATTAACTTTTACCTTCACACTTTACAATCCGAATTTGTTATCCAACGCCCATCACTATCCCAAAAATCTATTCCATATCCTGGATAGCGGGAAGGTTATAAAACCCATTACGGGAGAAAAAAAGAGAATTACCTTCTTTGCAAAACGACTATTAATCAGCCTCATTACTTTACCTTTTCTATAATGCTGAACAACTACTCCATGTATATCTTCTAATTTAAGAAGGCCATCCATTTTAATTAAGCCATCGCCTTTAGATATCACCTTTTCCTTATTAAAATCCACAGCCAACAAGCGGTGAGCCACTAATTTGTTATTCACAGTAAAAACAATTACATTTCCTTTTATCATATTTTTACGCTGTGCTTTTTTCACCCTGACAACATCGCCAGGTAAATAAAAAGGAAACATACTTAATCCATACACCGGCACATCCACATACATATCCTCCCTAAGCAAAGCAACAAATGCATTTCCAAACAGATGTTTATGCTTTTTCCTACTGCTCATTACGATCCATAGATTTTATCATGGCAACAATATCATGGTCAGGTTTAAACCCTACTTCATATACCTCTACCTTACTAAGTATCTGTTCAACTAACACCAAATGATTTTGAACCATTTGTTTATTATAAAACTGCTGAATAAAGTTACCCAACACTCTGGAATAAGCCATCACCCCTTTTAATGGCTGAATATAATTTTCAGTCGACTGTCTGAGTAAAAATATTTTTTTTAAAACAGCTTCGTGCGGATGCTGTTTATAATGCGGCATGGGATTGTTATACACATTCACCCGATTGTCCATTAACCTAAGAACAAGTCGGTCATCATTTAACACTTGCGCTCCACACTCAGCCCATAACCTGGCCATAGTTGATTTCCCAATACCGGAAACACCTGTAAATAAATAAGCAGCACCCTCTACCGATACTCCGGAAGCATGAATTAATAAGCCCTTTTTCCAATGCATTAAGTACAGCAATAACAAGGAACCCAAAGGATGTATCAGAGGATCAATCTTCACAGAATCATTTGTTTCCTTATTTAAAACAACATCAATACGAACCTGAGAATTTTTTTCAGAAACAAAAGCAGCAATATTCTTAATTTGAGGATGATCTTTAAAATCAACTTTTATAACAATCTCATCATTCACATTGTAAACATACCAACGATAGTTAAGTACTTGATTTTCTTCAGGCTCACCAGTAAAAACCAAATGACTATCAGTTAACAATATGCTTTCAACTTGTTGATAGGTAATCGTGTAATCAGAATTTTTCCCTTCTAAAGAAGTACAAAAGTACTCTAGGGAACTTTCTGTATCGAGGAGTAAATGGGGATGAATGGAGTGACATGACAGGTAAATATCAGCTATTTTTAAAACCAATTCCTCCTCAGGCATTATTAGTTGTAATTTGGTTCACTACTGCCAAACACCTCAGATTGTGTAGTAATACCCACAGATTCTTCAGAAGAAGAGGATAACGAAACTGATTCAGAAACCGAATTAGGATGATCTGGCACATCACTACTCGCCATCACCAAAGATATCTCATGATCTACCTGAACCACTTCCAACAATGGGCTTGTATATTTTTTTTTATTTTTTTCCTTATTTCTCATTCAACTATTCTCTAAACTACCTTAGCACTGGTGAATCAAGACTCCTGTATTAACACTATCCTTAATAAAATGTTCAATATCATGCTTAGCCATCTCTGGTAAAACATCATATTCATTTAATAGAGTCTGGTAAATATCTCCGATTGTTTTTTCTCCATCTATCTGCTCATACAAAAAAGCACCCACCTCGTTTAAAGTAATTACATGGTTCATATCAGCCACATTATCCGACAAAGGTACCAATACCTTTTCATCACCAATGTTTTTTTCTACAAAGTGTTTGTTTTTAATATACACTTCCGATAAATCCATATTTTACAATAATTACTGCACAAAAGTATAAAAAAACCCAATTATACCTTAAATAATTCCTCCATAAATCGCTTCATTTGACAAAACAATAATAATTGCCAATTAAATACTCCTTTCTTCTGACTAATTTAAAACACAACCCGACTAAAAGGAGCTGCACTATGATCGATAAACTCCTTATTTATATATTTAAAATATCCGGTTACTGCAATCATGGCTGCATTATCAGTGGTATACGCAAACTTGGGTATAAAGGTTATCATTTTATGTTTTTGTGCTAAGCGCTCTAAACCATCCCTTAACCCACTATTGGCCGAAACTCCACCAGCAAGAGCTATTTGATTGATTCTTAAATCCTTTGCAGCTCTCTCGAGCTTATCAAGCAATATATCAACAATAGTCTTTTGCAGAGAGGCACACAGATCATTTTTATTTTCTTCAATAAAGTCGGGATTAATCTTCAACTGATCTCTAAGAAAATAGAGAAAAGAAGTTTTTAAACCGCTAAAACTATAGTCGTAATTTTTTATTCTGGGTTTAGAAAAAATAAATTCTTCCGGGTTACCTTCTTTAGCCAACTTATCAACCAATGGTCCTCCCGGATAAGGAAGCCCCATTACCTTTGCACATTTATCAAAAGCCTCACCTGCAGCATCATCTATGGTTTGACCAAGCACTTCCATATTGGTATAGCTCTTCACAACCACAATTTGACTATTTCCTCCCGACACCAGCAAACATAAGAAAGGAAATTCAGGATGCTTTGTACCTCCTTCAGGTTCCTGAATAAAGTGAGCAAGCACATGGGCATGTAAATGATTCACTTCTACCAAAGGAATATTCTGAGCCAATGCAAAACCCTTGGCAAAAGAGGTACCTACCAAAAGAGAACCCATTAAACCCGGGCCTCTGGTAAAAGCTACAGCACTAATTTGATCGACAGAAACGCCCGCATCTTTTAATGCCTTATCAACCACAGGAATAATATTTTGCTGATGCGCTCTTGAGGCCAGCTCAGGCACCACCCCACCATAAGCCTGATGAACTTCCTGGTTGGCAACTCTATTGGACAATATCACATCGTTTTTAAATACTGCCGCCGAAGTATCATCGCACGATGACTCTATTCCTAAAATATAAGCATCCATCTTTTTTCTGTTTTCAGTACAATACCAGCTGATGGTTCTTAGTCATCAACCTATTGTATTTATTTATCGTAAGTTATCATCACAATACAACCCTCATATTCAAAACTCTAAGCCAACTATTATATAAGAGTAAACCATAAACAATGTTCAGCAATTTTTAGCTGACTATCTATAATTAAAGAATCCTGTATTAACGCTTACTAAGAACTTTTTATTATTGGCAAAATAATTGCTATATAATGCAGGGAGCTATATAATTAATGACCATTTTCATTACTTTTGCAAATTAAACGACAAAACTATTAAAAAATCCTATAAAATATTATTCTATTTACTGCTTGGGTTGATTATTTTACCCAGCTTGATCTATCTGGTCGTACTCATTCCCGGAGTACAAAAATCAGTAGGTAAGGCTATTACTTCGCGGTTATCGGAAGATCTGGGGGTGGATATTACCATAAAAAACGTTCGTTTTTACCCCATTAAAAAATTAGTTATAAACGATTTATTAATCAAAGATACGCATCAGGACACCCTGCTTTTTATCAACGAGCTGGAGAGTACCATCGATTCTATCCTGTTTTCCTCCAGACATATTTATCTGGGAAAAATAACCGCCAACAAACTCAAAACAAACATCATAAAAAATAAAGGACAAAATAATTTTCAATTTTTAATTGATTCCTTGTCGCGCCAGCATAGCAAACCTTCACAATGGAAGTATGCAGTTAACGAATTCAGGATAAAAAACAGCATTGTTGTTTATAAAAACCTAGATGCTTCTAATACCAGTTCTGCATTCAACAGCAACAATATTCAACTCAATAACCTTAACACAACGATTGATCATCTGAAGTTATTTGAAGATTCATTAGCTATACGTGTTCAGCATTTCTCATGCGATGAACAATCCGGGTTGTCATTGATGAATACCCATGGAGAGATTGGTGTAGGTCAGAAGGGTATTGAACTCAAAAACATTAATATAAATGCCAACAATTCATCTTTGAATCTGGAATACCTCAGATTAAAATATGACTCCACTCAACAGCTCAACAATTTTATTCATGATATCCCTTTCGAGCTAAAGATAAAAACCCTAACTACTGACTATAGAGACCTCCACTATTTCTTTCCTCAATTTCCGCAATTGAATGAAAAAATTAAACTCGGAGGTAGTTTTTCAGGAACGATTGATGACCTAAAAGGCAGAAATATTTATATTCATGCAGGAACAAATACAGAGCTTAATACGGATTTTGATATCAAAGGCTTACCCCAATTAACAGAGACATTTATTTATTTGAATGTTAAACGATTAAACACAAATATTTACGACCTGGCTAAAATCACCACCCTCAATAAAGAGACCAGAGATTTTAAATTCCCTGCCAACTTTGAGCGTTTTGGAGACATTGAATACAGCGGAAAGTTTACAGGCTTTATTGATAACTTGGTAGCTTATGGCCTGTTTAAAACAGACATAGGAAACATAAAAACAGACCTAGGCATTAAGCTAACCGAGGATAAACGCATGATTTACTCAGGTTTTATAAATACTACGAGCTTAAATATTGGCAAATTACTTAATACTGACAACGACCTGAATAATATTACTATGCATGTTGCCATACGAGGCTACCGGGTCAACAACAAGTATTTCAATGCCTACATTAAGGGTTCTATTGATTCTATTGACTATAAAAACTACAAATACGAAAAGATCATGCTTAACGGTTTGTTGGCAAACAAACGTTTTGATGGAAAAGTTACGCTCAACGACCCTAATGCACAGGTGCAGTTTAATGGTAAGCTTGACTTTGAAAAAGAAATTCCTGAATTTGACTTCACTGCTCTGCTAAAAAATATCAAACTGGACAAATTAAATATTGCTCCAAAATTAGAGAACAGCTCATTAAGTGTGAATTTAAGTTCAAAATTATCAGGCAAAAGCTTCAACTCCATTGATGGGCACATCATTCTGGAAAATGGAGAATTAAAAACCTCTAACAAAAGCTTTTCCCTGGATACTTTTTTGATTGCCGCAACCCAAAACAATGAGATTAAAACTATAAAAATAAGCTCCGACCTTATTGAAGGAGAACTTGTTGGTAATTACAATCTTCAATCTCTCCCCAATGAAATCTATAATCAACTCAATATTTACCTGCCAAGTATATTTAATACATCTAAAAAATACAACACGCAGCCTTGCAATCTTACTTTTAATATTCATACAAAAAAGTTAGCTTCATTAATTAATATTATAAACCCCGATATTATTCTTTCTGACAATAGTTCTATCAGTGGAAATATGGATAGTCAAAATAATATCTTAAGCTTATCAGGAGAACTGGATGAATTAAAATACAAAGCATTTCATGGTCAAGATGTTTCCCTTCAGCTTAATACGCACAACCATAGTTTAAATGCAGAAGTCAGGAGTGAAAATGTAATTATAGGCGGCATCTTACCCTTATACAATTTTACCCTTTCGCAACAGGCACGTAATGACTCCATGAAGCTTAACCTGTTTTGGAATAACTGGGACGAGATAACCAACAGCGGTGCCATTTATACCGAAACAAAATTCAATAAAGGACTTGATGATCGATTATTCACAAACATCAATCTGCTTCCGTCATCTATCATTATGAATGACTCCACATGGCTTATTCAAAATTCACAAATATCTGTTAACCGAGAAGGGGTTAACGTAAAAGCATTTAGAATTTCACATTTAAACCAGGAAATAAATGTTAATGGATCGGTATATAATGATAATAACAATAACCTGTCTGCCTATTTCCAAAATATTAACTTAAAAGAAACCAGCAACTTCATCAACCTGAGCAGCCTATCAATAGACGGCCTACTGAATGGGAACATAAACTTTGAGCAAAGTACTAAAAACCCCGTAATAACCAGCAATATACTCATTAATGATCTTAGAATAAACGACGAAACAATAGGTAACCTGGCTCTGGAATCAACCTGGAATCAGGAGAAGAAAGCTATTGAACTGAGTGCTTCCTCAAAAAGAGACAGTATCAACACCATACTTGGAAGCGGATATTTTATACCACAGAGCAAGGACTATAGTTTCGATATGGTATTAGACAGCCTCCCTGTAGGTTTTTTAAACCTTTATTTAAGTAATATTGCTCAGAACTTTAAAGGTTCAGCCTCCGGCAGGGCCAATATAAGAAACAGAAACGACAAACTCTATTTAGATGCCGACCTCTACGTAAATAAAACAAAATTTGATGTTGATTTATTGAAATCTTCCTACTTTCTAGAAGATAGTATTCGCTTGACATCCGACTCCCTTATATTCAAAAACATGACTCTCACCGATATGCATGGCAAAATGGGAGCATTCAGTGGAAACATATTACACGATAATTTTGCCGACATGAGCTATGACTTATATGTTATGGCGAATAATATGCAGTTGTTACATACCAAAGAACAGGACAACCCTTTATATTATGGAATGGTTAACGGCACAGGAGACTTGTCGGTTACAGGTATATCAAATGATCTATTGATTGATATTAATGTTAAAACAGAAGCAAACACAAAGTTTTACATCCCTATTTCAGACAAGCAAGAATCTCTTGATTATAACTTTATTCAATTTCTTAACCCATCAGATACTATTTTCAAAGAAAATAAGGATACGCACAACGCTGAATATAAAATCAATCTGCCCAGCTTTAAATTAAATATGGGACTTGAGATTACTCCCGACGCCCAGGTTCAAGTCATTTTTGACCCAACAGTAGGCGATATATTAAAAACTACTGGTCATGGAAACCTGCAAATACAAATTAGCAAGGAAGGAGATGTTAGTTTCTATGGTAACTATACGGCTGAAGATGGGGATTATTTATTCACGCTGGAAAAAGTGGTAAACAAAAAATTTGATATTAATAGAGGTGGTACAGTTGTATGGGAAGGCAACCCTTATGATGCACAAATAGACCTTACCGCTACCTATAAGTTAAAAACATCCATTCAGCCTTTAGTTGGGGAACTCAGTGATGAATCAAGTGAATCAACAGATGTATACCGAAGAATCCCTATTTACTGCGATCTTATTTTAAGTGGCAATCTGTCGCAACCTACCATAGAATTCGATATCTCGGCTCCCACCATGGAAGAATCGACACAAAACCTGATTGAAGACGCCATAAGTTCAGAAGAAGAATTAAACAGGCAGGTATTGTCGCTTCTTATATTAAATAAATTTTATACCACAGAATATAGCTCAAGTTCCAGTTCTACCAGCAGTAACCAAATGAACAATGCAGCTTTAACTACCACCTCAGAGATGCTATCAAGAACCCTTAGTAACTGGCTTTCTAAAATGAGCAACGATTTGGATGTGGATCTCAGCTACATTCCTGAAGATGAAATTACAAGCGAGCAAATAGATGTAGCACTTTCCACACAAATATTTAACAACCGGGTAACCTTAAACGGTAATGTAGAATATGGCGGTTACAGTAGCACTTCTACATCCAGTAATACCAATAATATTGTAGGGGATTTTGATTTGGCTGTTAAATTAAACAGATCAGGTAGCCTAAGAGCTAAAGTTTACACGCACAGTAATGATGATTACAGCTACACCGATTCCCCCACAACACAGGGCGTTGGTATTTCGTACCAAGAAGAGTTTGATACCGTTGGCGAACTGATAAGGAAATATTGGAATTGGATTACCGGAAAAGGAAAAAGAGAAAAGGAAATTTCTATTGAAAATGACAAAAGAACGGTAAACAATCGACAGTGATTCTTTTGGCAGCGAGCAGTTGAAACCTGGCAACATCCCACTCCTGGTAAATTTAATGGCTTCAGGAAGGTAGGGAGTAAAAGACAGAAGATTACTTTGGAATCATAACCGAAAATTGGAAACAGGAGACTAAATATAAAAACTACCAACTATTTTATACTTTTATCGTACCCTAAACGTTTTTCATTCATAAACTATTTATATTTTTACACTTAAAATTTTAATACCTCATATTCATGAATCCTTTTTTATTAATACAAACAAGTACCGAGACTGCCGAAGTGGCTGCTGAGATGGCCGAAAATCAGATGAACTATATCGACATGGCCATTAAAGGCGGATGGATTATGATTCCTCTGATTCTATTATCGTTTGTGGCCGTCTACATCTTTTTTGAAAGATATTTTGCCATTCATAAAGCTGCAACAGAAGATTTAAGCTTTATGAATAAAATAAAAGAATATATACATGATGGAAAAATAGACTCTGCTTATTCGCTTTGCCAGCAAGTAGATAATCCAGTAAGCCGGATGATTGAGAAAGGGATTAGTCGGATTGGCCGCCCTTTACAAGATGTAAATACAGCCATCGAAAATGTAGGCAACCTCGAAATAAGTCGTTTGGAAAAAGGTCTTCCTACGTTGGCTACTGTTTCCGGAGGTGCTCCTATGATTGGCTTTTTAGGAACGGTAATAGGAATGATTAAAGCCTTTTTTGATATGGCTAACGCAGGAAATAATATAGATGTTGGTCTGCTTTCATCAGGAATTTATACTGCCATGGTGACTACAGTTACCGGATTGGTGGTAGGCATTATAGCTTATTTTGCCTATAATTTTCTAGTAGCCAGAGTAGAGAAAGTTGTATTTAAACTGGAAGCTCGCACCATGGAGTTTATGGATTTATTAAACGAGCCTGCAGCTTAAATTAGTTATAAGTAAAAAGTTGAAAGTTCATCAAGTCAATCAAAAAAGCAGCTTTATTTTTAACATTCAACTTTATAAACTTTATTACTTTACAAACATTAAACTCATTTCATGGCCTTAAAAAAAAGATCCAAAGTAAGTGCAAGTTTTAACATGTCGAGCATGACCGACATCGTCTTTCTCTTGCTTATTTTCTTTATGATAACCTCAACCATGGTTCATCCCAATGCCATAAAACTACTCAT
>JBFHKL010000121.1:0-11957 GCA_041595375.1 Saccharicrinis sp. | reverse complement strand
CCGGTTGTAATTCCAAATAGCGAAGGTAAAAGAACAACTCCTTCAATTGTGGCATTTATTGACGGAGGCGAAAGAAAAGTAGGTGATCCTGCTAAACGTCAGGCTATTACTAACCCTGCCCACACCGTATACTCTATCAAACGTTTTATCGGTGACAATTTTGACGAAATTCCTAAGGAAGTTTCTCGTGTACCTTATAAAGTAGTAAAAGGTGATAACAATTCACCTCGCGTACTTATTAACGACAGAAAATATTCTCCACAAGAAATCTCAGCGATGATTCTTCAAAAAATGAAGAAAACAGCTGAAGACTACTTAGGTCAAGAAGTAACTGAAGCTGTTATTACAGTTCCTGCTTATTTTAACGATGCACAACGTCAGGCTACTAAAGAAGCTGGTGAGATTGCTGGTTTAACCGTTAAGCGTATCATCAACGAGCCTACTGCTGCCTCTTTAGCCTATGGTCTTGATAAGATGGACAGGGATATAAAAATTGCGGTATTCGACCTTGGTGGTGGTACTTTTGATATTTCAGTACTTGAGCTTGGAGACGGTGTATTCGAAGTAAAATCAACAAATGGTGATACTCACTTGGGTGGAGATGACTTTGATGATGTAATCATCAATTGGTTGGCTGACGAGTTCTTGAAAGACGAAGGCATTGACTTACGTAAAGATCCAATGGCACATCAACGTTTAAAAGACGCTGCTGAGAAAGCTAAAATTGAACTTTCAAGTAGCAACTCTACAGAAATCAACCTGCCATATATTATGCCTGTTGATGGTATTCCAAAACACCTTGTAAAAACATTAAGCCGTTCACAGTTTGAGCAATTAGCTGACAAATTAATTCAAGCTACTCTGGAGCCTTGTAAAGCCGCTTTAGCTGATGCCGGAATGTCTCCTTCAGATATTGACGAAGTTATTTTAGTAGGAGGTTCTACTCGTATACCTGCTATTCAGGAAATTGTAAAGAGTTACTTTGGCAAAGAACCTTCAAAAGGAGTTAACCCTGATGAAGTAGTAGCTGTAGGTGCTGCTATCCAAGGTGGTGTATTAACCGGTGAGGTAAAGGATGTATTGTTATTAGACGTTACTCCTCTTTCATTGGGTATTGAAACTATGGGTGGTGTAATGACTAAGCTTATTGAAGCCAATACGACTATCCCTACTAAAAAATCTGAGACATTTACAACTGCAGCAGACAACCAGCCTTCAGTTGAAATACATATTGTTCAGGGAGAACGTCCAATGGCTGCTCAAAACAAGACTATCGGTCGTTTTCACTTAGATGGCATTGCACCAGCACAACGTGGTATACCTCAAATTGAAGTATCATTTGATATTGATGCAAACGGTATTCTTAACGTAACTGCCAAGGATAAAGCCACAGGTAAGGAACAGAGTATCCGCATAGAGGCTTCTTCGGGCTTAAGCGATGAGGAAATCAAACGCATGAAAGAAGAAGCTGCAGCTAACGCAGATGCTGACATGAAAGCCAAAGAGAAAATCGATAAGATGAATGGCGCTGACAGTCTTATCTTCCAAACTGAAAAACAATTAAAAGAGTTTGGCGATAAATTACCTGCTGACAAAAAGGCACCAATAGAAGCTGCTTTAGAAAAATTAAAAGCGGCACACAAAGCAGAAGATTTAGCAGGTATTGACACTGCCTCTTCTGAATTAAACACTGTTTTCCAGGCTGCATCTCAAGAGATGTATAACGCAAGCCAAGCACAAGGAGGACAACCAGGAGGTGCTCAACCAGGATCAAATGGAGATCAACAAGCACAAGACGGTAGTGGAAAAGGCAACGACGAAGTTACTGACGTTGATTTTGAAGAAGTAAAGTAAATAACTATCAAACACGATAGTCAAAAATAAATAAACCCCAGTAAAACATTGTTTTACTGGGGTTTTATTTATTTCAATAGGCTTACAATAAACGTAAAATAGTTTAGTCTGCCTTTATGCCAAATAACCAAAATGACTTTTAATTCAGCCTCTTTTTGCTGATTGCGGAATATAGATAGCTAATTGAGCACATCAAATTTGCGCAATGTTTCTAACAATGAATCCTATCTAAAATTAATAATTTGCAGACAGGATGATGAATATCCGGATTATTCCTTGTGCAAGATTTAATTTCTTACTTTTGTTCCAAACTAATATTTCTATCATATTATGGATTTCAGAGACCAGGTATTTTTAACTGTAGCCGAAAACTTAAATTTTTCCAAAGCAGCAGAAGAATTATTTATTAGTCAGCCGGCAGTTACCAAACATATAAAGGAACTGGAATCTAAATTAAACATCACCCTGTTTGAGCGAAAGGGCAACAGAATTTACCTGACTAAAGCCGGAAAACTCAATTATGAATATTTAAAAAAAATAAAACAACAGTACACCGAGTTGGAATTTGAATTGGGTCGTCTAAACGATGCTTTTAAAGGAATCCTACGAATAGGAGCCAGCTCCACTATCTCACAATATCTTATTCCCGAAACACTGGCTGCCTTCTATAAACGATACCCAAAAATAGACTTACTACTCCTTAGTGGTAATTCCTCAGAGATTCAACAAAAGCTCCTGGATAACGAAATTGATATAGCCTTGATAGAAGGGTCATCTTCTATACAAGATTTAAGATACACCGATTTTTTAGATGATGAAATAGTTATCGTTACGGGAAACAACAGTGTGTATGCTAAACGTAAACACCTAAGCATACCTGATTTGGAAAATATACCTATGGTTTTAAGGGAACGTGGTTCCGGAACATTAGAGGTAATCAGAAAATCGTTACAAGAAAACAATATTAACCTGGAAAATTTAAACATTGTTATTCATTTGGGAAGTACTGAAGCGATTAAAAACTTCCTTGTAAATTTCGATGGCATAGCTCTTATTTCCGAAAAATGTATTAGTAAAGAACTTGAACTCAAACAGATCATAAAACTAAATGTAACCCGGCTAAAAATTGACAGGAAATTCAGAATAGCTTTGCGCCAAGGAAACCCTTCATATTGCGCTCAACTGTTTATGAATTTTATTAACAGCTATAACTTTTAATTATACCTTATAATTTTTTACTATTTGCATTAGTTATTAAGGCAGACTACATTTGTTTCTATCAATAACAAATATCTTATCTCGATGCAAATTAGTCAGAGACATATACAAGGCGCATATTTCATAATGATTGCATTATGCTTTACCCCTCTATTTTCACCAGCAATTGCCTTAGTCATTGGTATATTTTTTTCTTTAGCCGGATTTCAGTTTAAACAAATAACCAATCACACATCTACTTTTTTAAAGGCCTCCATTGTGCTAATGGGTTTTGGCATGAATCTGACCCAGGTAATTGCCACATCGCAAAGTGCATTTTTAGAAACGGCATTATCGGTAAGCACAGTTATGGGAGCTGGCATATTATTAACCCGGCTATTTAAAATTGAAGCTAAAACCGGTTTGTTAATCTCAGCAGGCACAGCTATCTGCGGAGGCAGTGCAATTGCAGCTATTGCTAATGTACTGAACGCAAAAAATAATCAGGTATCATTTTCCTTAATTGTTGTTTTTGTCTTGAATGCGGTTGCTCTACTTATTTTTCCACATATTGGCCATTATTTTAACATGAGTCAGGAAACCTTTGGTCACTGGGCCGCTATTGCCATTCATGACACCAGCTCTGTTGTTGGGGCCGGAGCTATTTATGGTAAAAAAGCCCTTGAAATAGCAACAACGGTAAAACTCATCAGAGCATTATGGATCATACCTTTAGCTTTAGTTATTGCATTTACACAAAGAAACAATGACAAAAAAGCGTTTAAATTTCCTATTTTTATAGGATTATTTGTAGTAGCCATAATATTTGCCCATTTTCTGCCAGAATGGCAATCAACTTTCGCTCAATTCAAATGGTTAGGCAAAAGAGGAATGGTTGTTGCACTGTTTTTAATTGGCTCTGACATGTCTATTAAAGACGCTAAACAGGCAGGTTTAAAGAGCTTTGTATTTGGCATATTACTTTGGGCAATTATTGGAGGATCTTCACTTATTTATTTAACATCAATTCATTCATAAAATGACAATATTCTGGATCATATGTATTGTTTCCGTGGCCAGTCTGATAAAAGGGATATCAGGATTTGGATTTGCATTGGTAAGTTTACCTCCATTGTTATTATGGTATTCTCCCAGCGAAATTATTCCGGTGCTTGTTATGTGTAACTTTATTTCATCAACTATAATTATCCTTCAAAAAAAGGATATGAATTTAGTACCTCCTCAAGCCAAGTCTTTAATTGTAACAGGATGCTTATTTACTTTACTGGGCGTACTTATTTTAAAACATGTTACTGAAGATAATTTAACACATACCATTAGCATGATATTCCTTACGCTAACCGGCATCTCCTTTTTTAAACTAAAATCATCTATAAAATTACCAGCCCTAAGCTATCCTATTGTTGGTGCAATTATCGGTTTTTTAAACGGTGCCACTTCGGTAAGCGGACCTCCTTTGGCCATATTTTTAAACGCGGCAAAAGTAAATAATCAACAATTCAGAGAAATTTTTTCCTGGTTCAGCGTATTTACAGCAGCAGTAGCCATTGTTGGTTATGCTTTAACAGGTTTAATCACCTCGGAAAGTCTAAAATTAGTAGCTCTTTTCTCACCCATCCTCTACCTAGGTTCTTTTATCGGAAAGAGATTAAACTCAAAAATACCCTCTAATATATTCAAAAACTCTACGCTTGTTATAACTATTATCTCATGCTTGATTTTACTGTTTAAATAATTGGCCCAATACATTATTTTGTAAGTAAGTCTTATTAAATTTGTAGCTGATAAAAAATAAAACGCAATGAAGATATCAGCACTAATAATAACTTTAATTTTCTCTATCACTAATATTCACGCACAGGTAACTGATGTTTTTGGCAATGCTGTACCCACAAAAAAGAAAGCACCAGATACAACTAACTCAGGACAGCTTAATCAGAAAGATGCACAAGGAAGGAAGCAAGGCTATTGGGAGAAACGATTTAACAATGGAAAATTAGCCTATACAGTTACCTTTAAAGATGATAAGCCGGTTGGTGAAATGAAACGTTTTTATCCCAATGGCAACCCAAGAGTGGTCATTAATTACGACGAGAATAGCGAATATGGAAAAGCAGAAACCTATTCTGAAGATGGTAAATTAACAGCCAAAGGCAATTACCTGGAAACAGAAAAGGATGGCAAATGGGAATTCATCTCTCCCGAAGGCTATATCTACACAATTGAATATTATTCCAATGGTCTAAAAAATGGAGTTTCTACCTATTACTTTAAAAATGGCAAAAAAGCCGAAGAAATAGAGTGGAAAGAAAATATTAAAGATGGAATCTGGTACAAATACCATGAATCAGGAAATATAAAACTTAGAGCTGCCCATGTCAACGGAAAAATAGAAGGTCCATATACCTTGTTTTTTGAAAACGGCAAACCCGAAGTACAGGGTCAGTTTTTAAATGGCCTTGAAGATGGTGTTTGGTATGTTTTTACCGCCAACGAACTATTGTCGTACAAAATTGAATATAAAGAAGGTAAAACCTTAAATGAAGACACCTTTGATGAGAATCAAAAACAGTTGTTTGAAGAGTTTGAAAAAAACAAAGGCAATTTGAAAGATCCTGAAGAATACCGTCACAACCCGGGCGAGTACATACGAGCAATGTAAGTGCAAGAAAGCTAAGGCAAATACAGCCTTAGGTATTCCTAATTTTATGGTCCATTAAGGTCTGCATACAATAGATATCAAATATTTGAGCACAATGGAAATACTATTAAAAAATGGCGATTGACGAACTTTAAGAAACATATCCTCTTCATTATTTTAATTGCATTTTCAGCCCAGAGTAATGCACAAAAATACTTTGTGACATTTACAGATAAAGCAAATAACGAATATTCAATTTCCTATCCGGAAGAATTCCTATCACAAAGAGCCATTGACCGAAGACTAAAGCAGAATATTGAGATTATTGAACAAGACCTACCTGTAAGTACTTTTTATCTCGATAGCTTAAAAAAAATGGACCTAACAGTATATTGGTCCTCCAAGTGGTTAAATGGCTCTATAGTGGAATGCTCCAATTCTTTACTAATAGATACCATAACAAGGGTGTCTTTTATTTCCGACGCCGTTATCATTTGGGAATCCTCACTGACGGCATCTAACATTAAAAAATATATCGAACCCGAAACTATCCCAAAGCTAAAAAGCGAGCTATCAGACAGCTATGGGACAAGCTATACTCAAACCCAAACAATCAACGGACAATATCTACACCAGGCCGGATACGAAGGCAAAGGTATGCTTATTGCTGTTTTGGATAACGGATTCAACTCTGTAGATGAATTATCATCTTTCGATCATCTATGGCAAAACAATCAAATATTGGGTGCAGTCAATTTTGTTTCTCCAAACCAAAGCGTTTATAGTGTAGATGCCACGCACGGTATGAACGTTTTATCTATTATGGGAGGATTTATCGACGGTGAATTTAAAGGCTCTGCCCCTGAAGCCTCCTACCTACTCCTCCGTACAGAAGACCACGACAGCGAATACCCCATTGAAGAATACAACTGGGTGCTGGCAGCCGAATATGCCGATAGTATTGGCGTTGATGTCATCAACTCCTCGTTAGGGTATTACCTCTTTGATGATGCTTCAATGGATTATTCATACGAGGATATGGATGGAGAAACAACCATTTGTGTACAAGGAGCCGAAATTGCCTTCTCAAAAGGTATGCTTATTGTTAATAGTGCAGGAAACGAAGGCTATACGGACTGGAAATATATTATTTCCCCTGCTGATGGAAAAAATATTTTGTCGGTAGCCGCTATGCAAAGCGATAGCACCAGAGCCGGCTTTAGCAGCTATGGCCCCTCTTATGATGGTCGTATAAAACCCGATATTGCTGCATTAGGCGACGACACAGCTCTCCAGGCTACCTCAGGTATATCCACCGGAGATGGCACCAGTTTTTCAGCTCCTGTTATCACCGGTTTCATAAGCTGTTTATGGCAAGCTAAACCGAACCTGACCAATACAGAAGTACTTCAGTTAGTCAAAAGCCAGAGTAACCAGTATGATGATCCTGACGACAGCTTTGGTTATGGCATTCCTGATTTTAAAAAGGCAATAAACACCAGCAGTAGTTCAGACAATATGGAGACACAAATCCCATATCATCTATTTCCTAATCCATTTAGTGATTATATCACCATTACAAACGACATAAATATCCTAACAGACTGCACCATTTCAATTTTTGATATAAGTGGCACAATAGTATACAGGCATAACTTCCCACCTCAAAACAACATTCACATCAACAAGCTTCAATACTTATCGGCAGGTATATATATTGTTCAATTAAAAGAAAAGCAATACACGCACACTTTCAAACTCTACAAACAATAAGCTATGAGCGAAACTTCGATTTCTCTTTTCCAATTAAATACGCAAATAAAAGACTCTATACATAGTTTCTTTGCAGATACCTATTGGTTGGTAGCCGAAATAAGTGAAATTCGTGAGGTGCGAAACGGTCATTGTTATTTGGAATTGATAGAAAAAGATAAGAATACCGAACAAATAATCGCTAAATCTCGCGCCAATATATGGGCTTATTCCTATCGGATGATTAAGCCATATTTCTATAGAGCTACAGGGCAAAATCTGGCTGCAGGTCTTAAAGTGATGGTTCGTGTAAGCATCGATTTTCAGGAAGTATATGGTTTCAGCCTGAACATAAGAGATATTGATCCAAACTATACTCTGGGCGATATGGCTCAAAAAAAACAAGCCATATTAAATCAATTAAGCGAAGAAGGTGTTATGAATATGAACAAGGACCTTCAAGTGCCTCTTGTTCCTCAAAAAATTGCCGTTATCTCCTCACCCACAGCTGCTGGTTACGAAGACTTCTGCAATCAACTCAATAACAACAGCGCGGGCTATAAATTCTACATCAAACTTTTCCCGGCTATTATGCAAGGAGAAAAAACAGAAGCTTCTGTTACTGCCGCCCTCGACCGTATATATGAATACGAAGATTTTTTTGATGTGGTAGTTATCATCCGTGGGGGTGGCTCCTCTTCCGATTTGATGTGTTTCGACAATTACTGGATTGCCTATAATATTGCTCAATTTCCATTACCCGTTTTTTCGGGCATAGGTCATGAACGTGACGAAACAGTTATTGACTATGTGGCCCATACCCGACTAAAAACACCTACCGCTGTTGCCGAACACCTGCTGGGATTGATTTCCGACTTCGACAACCAACTAAATTACCTGAAAGACTCTATTGTAACTGCCACACGTGAAATCATCTCTGATAGCAGACTTTTATTCGATAGATCTTCGAACAAGCTTAAGCCTCTGGTTCTAAATGCCATTACCTCTCAAAACAATCACCTCAATCACATGATGCATCTAATCGGAGCAGTTTCGGTAAAATTTATCAATATCAATAACAACAAATTAACCCAATCAACACAAAGAATTAAATCGGCTACATTAAATAAAATAAATACTGAGCAGCTAAAGCTAACACAACTTCCTCCACGATTATCTGCACGCCTCAAATTCTTTATCAACCATAAAAATGCAAACTTATTACTCCTGGAAAAAACCAACAATTTGCTCGACCCTCAAAACGTATTAAAAAAGGGATATTCAATCACTTACCTAAATGGGAAAGCAGTAAAAAATGCAAAAGATTTGAAAAGTGGCGATATCATTACCACCCGATTAAGTGATGGTAAATCAGAAAGTAAAGTATTATAACACTAATACTTATTTCACAGCATTGCAGAAACATCTACTGCTCATAAAATTGTCAAAGTGGTATAATTTAAAAACTATCATTTCATTACGATCTCTTATAAAGAGAAGACTATTTAATCCCGATAGACTTATATTTCAATTAAATTTATGACCTTTGCATAAAACTTAAAGGAATAAGTGTAAAAAGCATAAGATGAGCGAAAAGAGTTTTAAAGGACATCGAAAAGGTCCTTCCAAAAAGAAAAATAAACCAGAGACAACATCACTAAACCCAACACCACCACAAAACAATCCAACATCTGCTGATGGAGATGAGATTCGATTAAATAAATTTATTGCCAACGCAGGTGTATGCAGCCGTCGTGAGGCAGACAGACTTATTAGCGAAGGATTAATTCAGGTAAATGGTCAGGTAATCTCTACCATAGGCACCATGGTAAAAAAATCAGATACAGTAATCTACGAAGGAAAGGAACTAAATCCCGAAAAATTAGTTTATGTCCTTTTAAATAAACCCAAGGATTGTGTAACTACACTAAGTGATCCTCACGCCAAACGTACGGTTATAGATATTGTTAAACACGCATGTACAGAACGAATTTATCCTGTAGGACGACTGGATAAAATGACGACAGGTGTATTATTGCTGACTAACGATGGCGACTTAGCTAAAAGACTAACCCACCCCAGCCATGAGCACCGTAAAATATACCATGCCTTTCTCGACAAACCCATCACTAAAGAGGACTTAAATAAAATTGAAGTTGGATTTGAACTGGAAGATGGATTTATTCAATCAGATAAAATTAGTTTAGTACAAGGTAACAACTACGAAGTAGGCATTGAAATTCATTCTGGGAAAAACCGTATTGTACGCCGCATTTTTAAACATCTGGGCTATGAAGTTGTCAAGCTTGATCGCGTGTATTTTTCCGGTTTAACAAAAAAAGATGTTCCCAGAGGAAAATGGCGCTTATTAACACAACAGGAAATTACCTTTTTAAAAGCAGGAATAATGAAATAAGCCAATAGCTAATGGCCAATAGCTATTGGCTATACACTTTCTAATCCTAAATTATTTCATCATCTTTACAATACTAAACAAACTTATAATAATATAGTATTATGACATTAATCAAATCCATTTCCGGTATAAGAGGGACCATAGGAGGTAAACCAGGTGAAGGTCTTAGTCCTCTTGATGTGGTGAAATTTACGGCAGCTTATGCTACATGGGCCAAAGAAAAAACGCGCAAAAATAAAATTACTATAGTAGTGGGTCGTGATGCCAGAATATCAGGACCAATGGTTGATAAAATAGTAGTGGGAACACTAATGGGTTGTGGCGTGAATGTGATAAACCTGGGCTTGTCAACCACCCCTACAACTGAGCTGGCTGTAACCATGGAAAAAGCCGATGGAGGCATTATTTTAACTGCCAGCCATAATCCCAAACAATGGAATGCCTTAAAACTACTCAACAATCTGGGAGAATTTTTAAGCGCTGCAGATGGGGAAAAAATATTGTCCATTGCCGATAACGAATCTTTTCTGTTTACCGAAGTTGATGACCTGGGATCCATTACCGAAAATAATACTTACATTCATAAACATGTCGATCACGTTTGTAGTCTTGACTTAGTCGACACGAGTGCTATTAAGGCAGCTAATTTTACCGTAGCCATCGACTGCGTTAACTCCGTTGGAGGAATCTATCTACCTCCCTTATTAAAAGCCCTAGGAGTAAAAAATATTATTGAATTATACTGCGAACCCAACGGACAATTTCCTCACAACCCGGAACCTCTTCCTGAAAATCTGACGGAAATTTCAGCTCTGATAAAAGAACAAAAGGCCGATATTGGTTTTGTGGTTGACCCCGATGTTGATCGTCTGGCCATTGTTAATGAAGATGGTACTATGTTTGGAGAAGAATATACCCTGGTTGCTGTTTCCGACTATATTTTAAGCCAGCAAAAAGGAAATACAGTGTCAAACCTATCTTCTACCCGTGCCTTACGTGATGTAACTGAAAAACACGGAGGCTCATACACTGCCGCTGCCGTTGGCGAAGTTAATGTGGTAAGTAAAATGAAAGATACTCAAGCTATAATTGGTGGTGAAGGTAATGGCGGAATAATATATCCTACTTCTCATTATGGACGAGACGCCTTAGTTGGCATTGGTTTATTCCTAACTCATCTTGCTAAGTCAAAGAAAAAATGTTCTGATCTAAGAGCTTCATATCCAGAATATTACATCTCTAAAAACAAAATTGAACTAACTCCAGATCTAAACGTAGATCAGATTTTAGAAGAGATGAAAGTAAAATACAGCAATGAGCAGGTAAACGATATTGATGGTGTAAAAATTGATTTCCCTGACCGCTGGGTGCACCTTCGTAAATCAAATACCGAACCTATCATTAGAATATACTCTGAAGCCGCCAACAAGGACGAAGCCAACAGTTTGGCCAATAAAATAATTGATGATATAAAAACAATAGCAGGATTATAAACCCTATTGCTATGATTTATAGCACAAACGCAAAACCCTATAAATGTAGAAAGTCGCTACCAGAAAACTGATAGCGACTTTCAATCTTTAACCAAACCTAACCCTAAACTATGAGAAAATTTAAGACTTTATATATCTTATATTCCTTTATTCAATATTGAAAGTACAAATATAACGTTTTTAAAATACTTACAAAACTTTTTTTTAAAAAACTCATTTATAACAAAGCATATATCTCTATGAAACAATTAATTAATCAAGCATTTACCTATGCGTAAAAATAAATTCAACAATATTCATCACATTTGTCAACATTTCAAGTTTCGTATTGTTTTTGTTTTGATGTTCTTAAACATTGAATTATTATTGAAGAAAAATATCTTTAATTAGAATCAACTTAATATATTTGTCCTTTATAATTACACAATAGAAAATCACTAATAAAATATAGCAAATCTTTAAAGTAGAATATTTATGAAAGTAACTGTAGTTGGAGCAGGAAACGTAGGCGCTACCTGTGCAGATGTATTGGCGTATAGGGAAATTGCCAACGAGGTAGTTTTAGTAGATATTAAAGAAGGTG
>JBFHKL010000120.1:0-11998 GCA_041595375.1 Saccharicrinis sp. | reverse complement strand
CTATTGCCTCAATTTATTGATAAGGATCAAGCCAAAGGAAGGAGTAAATCATTTAGGATTAAATATTCTTTGATTCAGTTTTTAGATATTCAGGAGGAAGTATTGGATATGTTGGAACAGCATTTACCCGAGAAACTATTTTATCATAATATTAAACATACGATTGATGTAGTTACCGAAGTAGAACTTATAGGTTGGGCTGAGGGACTATCGGAGGAAGAAATTCTAACTTTAAAGTTGGCAGGCCTGTTTCACGATGCAGGACATGTAATTAGTTACGATGATCATGAATTTCATGGCTCTGTGTTAGCTCGTAAAATGTTATCTAAATATCATTATTCCGATGAAATGTTGGATAAAGTATGTGAGCTTATTATGGCTACAAAATTTCCCCCCGAACCTAAAAATATCCTTGAAAAGGTGATGTGTGATTCTGATCTGGATTATTTAGGTAGAGCCGATTTTATACCGGTATCAAACATGTTATATGAAGAACTTAAGGTGCGTAATATGATTGATTCGTTTAACGAATGGAATATTAAACAGTTGAAGTTTATTCGTAAGCATCAGTATTATACAGATACAGCACAAAACCTAAGAGAAGTGAATAAAAATAAACAGATCGAACGTCTGGAGAGATTACTGGCTCATGATAGAAAAGTAAAAAATAAAATGATTTGAATATAGAGAATGATATTTTGAAATCCGGTGGTATTATATCACCGGATTTTTTTGTTCAGAAACATTGGTATCCGCTTAAAAATAGTATTAGTTCTATAAGAAAGTTAAGTATTAGGTTTAAAGGGCTTTAAAGTTAATGAGGGCTTGTAATCCGTCTTTATTGAAAGGCGCTGTTCTTTAGAATATTGATGCCAGCGACGGGATGTTTTTGCTTACCTCTCCGACACAGACAGACTTTTTTCTACTGGCGGAAAAAAGCAAAAGCCCTAGGCTTCGTGCAAAATAGAGTACCTTTAGTTATTAGTAAATATTTCCAGTGATTCTGAAAGATCAAAATAAGCTGTGTTTTTGCTTAAAAAGTACAAAGCCTTGAAAACTAACAACGTTTTGATATCTTTGATCATTCATAAAGGATTTAAAAAAAATATAGAATGAAGAAGAAAAGCCTTATTTATTTATTAGGAGCTTTATTGTTTGGATCTTGTCACGATTCTAAAATGAGCTATCAGGCTTCCATACCTAATGTAAAGGAAAAGGTAGACGAATTTGTACCTGTAGAGTTAAATACCGATATATCCTTATTGTCTGAGAGTGAAAAAATGATGTTACCTCTTTTGTTTGAGGTTGGAGAGCTTATGGATGATTTATTTTGGCAACAGTCCTGGGGTGATAAATCAGCATTACTCTCCAATATAGAGGATGAATCCCTTAGGAACTATGTAGAGATTAACTATGGTCCTTGGGCTCGGTTAAATAATAATGAATCCTTTATTAAAGGAATTGGCGAAAAACCATTGGGGGCGAAGTTTTATCCTGAAGATATGACTACTGAAGAATTTGATGCCATAAAGGATATGAAAAAGAATGACTTATATACCATTATACAACGTAATCATGTAACTGGAGAATTAGAAGTAGTTCCCTACCATCAGGTGTATCATGCAGAATTGAGTAAAGCTTCTTCTTTATTGCTTAAGGCAGCAGCTTGGCTGATGATGATGGATTAAAAAAGTACCTGCTCTCAAGATCCGATGCTTTATTGTCAGGAGAGTATTTTGAAAGTGATAGAGCATGGATGGATATGAAAGATAATCATATCGACTTTGTTGTTGGACCTATTGAGAATTACGAAGATGCCCTCTATGGTTCTAAAGCTGCCTTTGAAGCTTATATTTTAATTAAAGATAAAGAGTGGTCCGCTAAGTTGACGCATTTTGCATCTCTTCTGCCCGGTATACAGTTGGCTTTGCCTGTTGAGCAGGCCTATAAGCAGGAAGTACCAGGGAGTGATTCGGACTTAGGGGCCTATGATGTTATTTTTTATGGCGGCGATTGCAATGCGGGAAGCAAAACAATAGCTATTAACTTACCCAATGATCCTAAGGTGCATATTGAAAAAGGCAGCAGAAAACTGCAGCTAAAAAATGTGATGAAGGCAAAGTTTGATAAGATTTTAGTGCCAATCAGCCAAATTCTTATTGATGAGGAACAGCAAAAATATATCTCTTTCAATGCCTTTTTCCAGAATACCATGTTTCATGAGGTAGCACATGGTTTAGGTATTAAAAATACATTGGATGGAAAAGGAACAGTTCGTCAAGCCTTAAAGGAAACAGCATCGGCCATTGAAGAAGGGAAAGCAGATATATTAGGCTTGTACATAGTGGATATGCTTACTGAGATGAATGAGCTGGATGAGAATCAGGTATTGATGGATAATTATGTTACTTTTATGGCAGGCTTGTTTCGCTCTATCCGTTTTGGAGCTTCCAGTTCACATGGTAAAGCAAATATGATTCGCTTTAATTATTTTCAGGAACGAGGAGCCTTTACTAAGAATCCTGAGACAGGAAAGTATAAAGTTGATTTTGAGAAAATGCGTCACGCCATGATTGAGCTTTCGAGAGAGATTTTAATTATTCAGGGGGATGGAGATTATAACAAAGCCAAGGCCATGATTAATGAAAAAGGTTTTATACAGCCTGAACTACAAGTTGATCTGGACCGTATTGCTGAAGCCGGAATCCCTCGTGATATTGTATTTAGTCAAGGTCTCTCTGTTTTAGGATTGTAAAAATATATAGTGTCGAATACCTGAAGGACATACCTGGTTTTTTTAGGTATTCGAACTTGAATATGATCCCAGGAGCGATGAATAATTATAAATCAGATACTTGTTGTGCTAATATCTCTTTATTATTCTTCTTTTCTACTTGAGCAGTAGGAATATAAGGTAGTTCTATTTTGAAAACAATCGTATCCATATTTTTAAATGCAGATATGTTACCTTGTTGGTCCTGAAGAATTTAGTTTGTGCATGTTTTTTAGTGTGTTTTTATCCGTTGATGATACTGTTTTACCTGATTGTAGTTTTTTAGTTGCATATATGAACGGGCCAGAGAAATATAACTTTTCGGCAAAGTATCTGGAAATGATTCAAAGGCATTGCTTTCCTATAGCGCTTGTAAGTTGAACGAGATGGTTTGTTCTGGTTTGCCCATATAGCGATGCAGGTCACCGAGGTAATTCAGGTTCTTTATTTTTAATTCCTGGTAATCATATTGTTGGTTTAATCTCAGATTTTTATTTAAAATAATCTTACTCGAATCATGAAATCCTAAATTGGCATAGGTGGTACCTCTCTATAAATTACTTTTTATTATTAAAGATGTGTCTTGGATGCTTTTGGCGTATTTTGCTACACTTAAATAATAATCTAAAGCTTGCTTGTGCTGACCGATACTTCTATATATATCGCCTATGGTAAGCATACATTTTTCTATCATATTTTGGTTAGTGGTATTTTTGTAATAGATTTTGTATGCATATTTTTTTATCTCTGATATTAGAGTCGGTGTTAGGAATTATTTGACCTGAAATGGAGATAAGAAAGAATGAGCAAATGATCTGCATAAAGAGAAATATACCTATAAATTTCATGATTTACCTTTAAAATAGAGATTGAAAGTAGAACAAAATGTTATAATGTTTATCCTTACCTCTATTGCAAGTGATGAGTTTAATGAAATTATTGATGAATATATTAAATATTCAAGGTTAATATAGAATGTGATAAGTTTAGTTGTTAAATATGAGGGTGAACTCTAAAATCTCAGGTCTGTTGCCCAGTCTGACGGGAGGTCCCCAGGTTCCAAAGCCGGTACTTACATAAAAATGAGTGCTTCCTTTCTTTTTATACCCTCGGCTTACTTCAAATATTTTAGAGGTAATATATCCCAATGGCCACAACTGACCATGGTGGGTATGCCCGCTTAGTTGAAGGTCAGCACCTGCTTGTTCTGCATATTCAAGATGAAATGGCTGGTGATCCAGCAAAATAATAGGTTTTGTTTTGTCTAGAGGATCAGTTAATTCTTTAACTTCTTTACGTTTGATGTGTGTAAAAGAAGTTTTATCCTTGTCTTCTCTACCTGTAATATAAAAGCTGTTATTAATTAGTATAGAAGTGTCCCTAAGTATATGTATGCCATGTTCTTCCAAGTATTTCACGGCTGCTTCAGCACCTCCAATGTATTCATGGTTTCCCGTTACGGCATATACTCCCAATGGCGCCTTTAATTTGAGTAAATTATTGCCCAGATTTTGTTCAATAACAGGTTTAACATCTTCATCAACAATATCGCCGGCAAACAGGATGATGTCGGGATGTAAGGAGTTGATGGTATTTACCAATTTGCCAGTTTTTCTGGGTCCAATAATAGAACCCAAATGAATATCAGAGGCAGCAACAATTTTTAGCGTTTTTAAATTTCCACCATCCTTATCTATAACTATATTTTTTTTTACAATTTTAGGCGTCCATGCGTTGATATGGCCAATCAAAATCACTAATACAACACATATGCTAATGGTATAGGTAGTGATAAGTTTAAACTGAGCATAATTATCCATCCATTTTGTAGGTAGGAAATGAAAAAAGTGATTGCTCCATCTGATTAGGTCGCTGGCAAAAATGGCCATCACAAAATAAAGCATTCCTGCAAACCAAAAGGCTCCTGTCCAATGAAAGAAATTGGCTACGGGTGAATACCAGGCTTTTTCCAGAAAACGACCTAAGGGGTATGAAACCACCAATAATATCATAAGTACTCTGAACCAGAAAATAAGCTGAGGCATGGACTCCAGCCCTTGTACTCCTCTTTTATAAATATAGAAATTAACTAAAAAATGTATGCTTAAAACAATAGAGATTACGATAACCATTCTCATATTTTTCATTTTTACTAATTTATGCTGAAAACCTTGGCTAACACAGGTAGAATGCCAATTTTTTATCTGAATTTATATTTTGCAAAGAAAGGTCTGATCTACTAACCATCTCTCTGTTTTGCTTCCAAATTATTTCAATAATGATATCGGAAGTGCCTTTCTACAGCTTAAAAGTAAGGTTTTTTATGAAGCGATGAGGTGCTTTGGTATTTTAAATGATGAATTAAAGGTTTGAGATGTCGTTTTGTATTAGTGGAAGACAATGGGCTATTTTTCAAACATGATTCTGTTAAATAATTTAACCAGCCAATGGCTCTCTTTTTCTTTGTGATTCTTTAACCAGATATCTAAAGCGTCAGCCATATCTATGGCATTTTTAATACGCTTATCAATGCCAGTTTTCAGAATGTCATCAACTTGCTGAAAAGGGAGATGATGCGGTGGTTTAGGAAAGCGTTCTTTGTAAAATCCCTTTTGTAGAATAAGGAATAGGCTTTCTTCCAATTTATGTGGTTTTGGTATGGGGTAGGTAAGCTGAAGGTTGATGAGTATTTCTCCGTTACAATCGTATAGTGGTTTTTTGTTGGTTAAAACTTCAAGTAGAGATATTGTTGCTGCAAATATATCAATAGATTCAGAGAATAGGTTTGTATGTTTGAGTACCTGCTCCGGCGATGAGTAAATCATTGAAAATCCCTGGTGTCGATGGCCTGTGGGTAAGGGGAATAAAATAGCCCGTTCAAAATCAATTAGGGTTATGTCTTCTGCCTTCCAGTTCTGGGGCGATATGCCAGGTTTGTGTTTGATGAGAATATTCGATGGTTTGATGTCGGCATGTAAAATGCCTTGTTGATGAAGCTGTTGAATGATCTTAAAAAGATGAATAAAGGCTTTTATAATAAAAGTCTGTGAGAGTTGAGCATATTTAATAGGGTTATGCAAAATAGATTTAAGGTCACTTCCTTCCTGGTAATCTTTAATAATAAAATAGCCGTTTTTGTCGTATAGATATTCTGATTGAGGGAAGAGCTTGGGATTGAGCTCGCTGAGTTGTTTGTTTATGTCAATGGCCATTTTAGTTGGAGCCGTATATAGTTTTTTTACAATAACTTTATTGCTTCTGCTAAAATTAGTACATAGATAGGTAAGGCCGAATTTGTTTTTGCTTAGCGTTTTATCTATTTGGTATTTGTTTAATAATAATTGGTTCATGAATAATGGAAGGTATAATGCAACACAGCGTTTACTTGGTTTAAACGCTGTGCTGTTATTCAATATTTGTTATTATTTTAAATAACTATCTAACCACCTAAAGAATTCACGGTGCCAAAGAATACCGTTTTGCGGGCTAAGTACCCAATGGCTTTCCTCGGGAAAATAAAGGAAGCGAGCCGGAATACCACGCATAATAGCTGTGTTAAAAGCTCCCATCCCCTGGGTGTAAGGAATTCTAAAATCCTTCTCTCCATGAATGACTAATATAGGTGTGTCCCAGTTTCCAACGAATTTATGGGGTGAGTTGACATAGGAATTTTGTGCTTTTTTATTTTCCTTGTCCCAGTAGGCTCCTTTCAAATCCCAATCTACAAAAAACATTTCTTCTGTGGTGGAATACATTTGTTCAAAGTTGAATATACCGCAATGTGCAACAAAGGTTTTAAACCTCTTGTTGTGGTTACCTGCCAGCCAATAAACAGAGAAACCACCATAACTAGCTCCAATGGCTCCCAGTTTGTCTTCGTTAACAAATGGTTCTTTAGCCATGGTATCTATAGCACTAAGGTAATCTTTCATATTCTGACCACCGTAATCTCCGCTGATTTGTTCGTTCCATTCCTGTCCAAATCCGGGTAGGCCTCTTCTATTTGGTGCAACAACAATATATCCGTTGGCAGCCATCAGCTGAAAGTTCCATCTTAAACTCCAGAACTGACTTACGGTACTTTGCGGACCTCCCTGACAGTATAATAGAGTGGGGTATTTTTTATTCGCATCAAAATCAGGAGGGTAAATTACCCAGGTTTGCATTTGTTTATTGTCGGTAGTTGTAATCCATCGACTTTCTACTTTGCCTAATTTAAGCTGAGCCAGCATATCTTTATTGACAAACGAAATTTCATTGTCTTCTCCGTTCTCAGGATTAACTAGGAAAATTTCTGTGGGGTAACTCATGGAGCTTTTGGTAGCTACCAGCTGTTTTCCTGCTGCTTGTGCCGAATAATAGTTGTGTGTACCCTTGGTGACCTGTTGTATATCGCCATCATTGATGTCTACACGATAAATTTCATTGGTACCCTGGTGATTGCTGATAAACCAAATCTTATCGCTTTCTGCTGACCAGGAAAGAGCTTCTGCATTTTGGTCAAAACCAACTGTATAATCTTTCTTTTCTCCAGAGCTCATGTTTAAAACAAATATTCGGTTTTTATCTGCTTCATAACCATTTCGTTCCATGCTTTCCCAAGCCATGTATTTTCCATCAGGAGAAAAGGTGGGGTTTAAATCATATCCCATCATGCCTTCTGTCATATTGGTTGTAGTCTTTTTCTCTACATCATACATGTAGATATCAGCATTGGTTGACATGGCATAGGCCTTTCCGCTTAGTTTCTTACAGCTGTAGGCAATGTGCTTAGAGTCGGGAGTCCAGCTGATTTGCTCAATGCCTCCAAACGGTTTTAGCGGAGAGTCAAACTTTTCATTTGTCATGATATCGGTTTGTTCTCCTTCGATCATCCCGCTTGCGGTGTTGGCAATGAAAATATGACAGTAGTTTTCGTCTTCCCATTCATCCCAGTGTCTGTACATGATATCATCCTCAATACGTGCATTGGCAAGAGGCAGATCAGGATATCTGTCATGAATATCTTCATCCAACTTAACATCTGCTGTGTAAAGCATATGTTTTAAGTCCGGAGAATAGATGTAATTGCTAATACCACCTTTTATATTGGTGATTTGTTTGGGCTGGGAGCCATCAATATTCATTTCCCACAACTGCATATCGCCTGATTCAGCAGAAAGGAAATTAATCTTTTGGCCATCCGGCCGCCATTTTACACTTACCTCATTTATTTCGGTATTGGTAAGCTGGGTTACTTTTCCATCAATTAAAGTGGCCAGATAGACATCACTATATGATTTGTTCTTTTCTATATTGGTATAACTTATTGTGTATAAAACACTCTTTTCATCGGGCGATACTGAGGTATTGCTAATTCTTCCCATTAACCAAAGGGTTTCAGGGGTAAGTTTATCGGACGATAGTTTTTTTTCTTTGTTGGAGAATCCTTGCCCGCTTTCTAATTTTGGGCTACTGCACCCTATACACAGGGCAATAATAAAAAGAAATACTAATTTGTTAATCATCATATGTTTTTATCTATTGTTTTGAAGGCATGCAATTTATAATCAGTTTTTTTGAATAGCAAGTGAAATCAAAGATGTATTTAAGAGTTTTGTTCATTTTTCTTTAAATATTTCATAACTTTTATAGTGTACTAACGTATCTAGGAATCAAGCTGCAGATTTTCATGCTAGTAAGAAGAAGTGGATGCAAAAAAATAGGTTAAAAACAGGAGAGGATGAAAAAGGGTTTTGTATTTTTTAAGAATAACTCGATAACTACAAAAATTATCTCTGTTACAATTTTTTTAGTTGTTATTATGGCAATGGCTTTAGTTGTTCCTTTTGGCATATTGTCATATCGTAACGAAATGACAATGCTGGAAGATCTGGAGGAACTACTGTATAAGGACTATGATAAGGAAATTAAGCATCAGGTCGAAACAGCCTATAATTTATTAAATGGTGTGTATGCAAAGTATACAGATGGTGATTTAACAGAGGAGGAAGCTATGAGTTTGGCTGCAGACTTGGTTAGAGGTTTGAGTTATGATAGTAGTGGGTATTTTTGGATTGATACCAAAGAGGGTACCAATGTTGTTTTATTAGGTAGTGATACAGAAGGTAAGAGCAGGTATAACCTTAAAGATGCCAAAGGAAAGTTATTTATTCAGGAAATAATAAAAGCAGCTGTTGCTGGAGGTGGATTTACAGAATATTGGTTTCCTAAAAAAGGCTCGGATGTGGCTATGCCAAAACGCAGCTATTCAATGTATTTTGAACCTTTTAACTGGGTGCTGGGTACGGGAAACTATATTGATGATATTATAGCGCGTGTTGAAGCAGAAAGAGAACAAGAGATGGCTAGTCTGCGTCAACTTATCCTTTTAATGCTTGTTATCACAGTTGCTGTAATTGCTTTAGCTACAATAGGAGCTATTGTATTTGGCCGTAGCTTTTCCAAGCCTATCATTTTGCTCTCCAAAGAAACAGAAAAGCTTTCGGAAGGGAATCTGGATATAACGATTGTTAAAAACAGGAATGATGAAATTGGGATTTTACAGGGCGCTTTACAATTTACTGTTGATAAGTTAAAAGAAGTGATAGGCGAGGTGAGGGATGGTGCCGGCAATGTGGCATCTGCTAGTGGACAAATGAGTAAAACAGCTGAATATATCTCTCGGGGAGCCAGCAGTCAGTCTGCTTCAACTGAGGAAATTTCATCTTCAGTTGAAGAGATGGTAGCTAGTATTCAGTCGAATACAGAAAATGCGGATGTCACAGAGGAAATCAGTTTAAATTCAGAAAAGAGTGTATTTTCATTAAATAGCACACTAAAAGAGAATCTGGATTCTATGACAGAAATAAAAGCTAAGACTAATATTATTAATGATATTGCTTCTCAAACAAATATACTGGCTTTAAATGCTGCTGTTGAAGCAGCCAGGGCAGGAGAGTATGGTAGGGGTTTTGCTGTTGTTGCGGCGGAAGTGCGCAAGTTATCTGATTATACCCAGATAGCAGCCAATGAAATAGACAGGCTTACGGGCTTAAGTTTTAATAGTGCAGAGCAAGCCTGGAAAAATATGGAGGCTTTATTGCCTCAGATTAAAAATACGGTGGAAAGGGTTAGAGAGATTAGTGTGTCGAGTAAAGAACAAGATGCTGGTGCCGGACAAATAAATAATGCTGTGCAGGAACTGGTAGGTGTTACATCTCAAAATGCAGCATCCTCTGAGGAATTGGCATCCAGTTCTGAAGAACTATACAGACAGGCAGAGCAACTGAAAGAAATCATTAACTTTTTTAAGTTTAAAGAATAAAACAGAGTGTAGTTACTTCTTTGTTCATATAAAAAAAACCGGGTTACAAACCCGGTTTTTTTATATGATGAAATAATCAAAGCATGATTTACTTATTGTCTTTTACGCTAATAATTTTTTGTTCCAGTTCATCCATTAGTTCCGGATTGTCTTTGATTACCGATTTAACAGCTTCTCGTCCTTGTCCAAGCTTTGTATCTCCATAGCTAAACCATGAACCACTCTTTTTTATAATTTCTAATTCAACACCTAAATCAAGTATCTCACCAACTTTAGAAATTCCTTGTCCATACATGATATCGAATTCAGCTTTCTTAAATGGAGGAGCTACTTTGTTTTTAACAACTTTCACACGAGTATGGTTACCTATCACGTCCTCGCCATCTTTAATTTGCGAAACCCTACGGATATCCAATCTTAGTGAAGCATAAAACTTAAGGGCATTACCACCTGTTGTTGTCTCCGGATTTCCGAACATCACACCGATTTTCTCGCGAAGCTGATTGATAAATACACAGCATGTATTAGTTTTGTTTATGCTCGAGGTTAATTTACGAAGAGCCTGAGACATAAGTCTGGCCTGTAAACCCATTCTTGAATCACCCATCTCTCCTTCAATCTCCGCCTTGGGAGTAAGGGCAGCAACGGAGTCAATAACAATAATGTCAATAGCAGATGATCTGATCAGCTGGTCGGCGATTTCAAGTGCTTGTTCACCATTATCGGGTTGGGAAATTAATAGGTTTTTAATATCAACGCCAAGTTTTTCTGCGTAAAAACGGTCAAAAGCATGTTCTGCATCAATAAAAGCTGCAATGCCACCACTTTTTTGAGCCTCGGCAATAGCGTGGATAGCCAGTGTTGTTTTACCTGAAGATTCAGGGCCGTAAATTTCTACCACTCTACCTCTTGGGAAACCACCTACGCCTAAAGCTATATCTAATGAAAGCGAACCTGTGGATATGACAGGAATATTATCGATGGCTCCTTCACCCATTTTCATTATTGTACCCTTACCATAGGCTTTATCTATTTTGTCCATGGTAAGCTGCAAAGCTTTTAATTTTTCGTTGTTCACTTCTTGTTTCTCTGCCATGTTGTTTATTCTATCATTCTGAGAGTACTCAGTAGTTTAAATTATGTATTTTATTGTGCTTTTAATTCGCTGTAAATTTGATTTGTATGATCTTTGGTTTTTACTTTCTTTATTATCTTCTCAATGATTCCTTCTTCATTAATAATAAAAGTACTTCTTAAAACACCCATGTATTCTTTTCCATACATTTTTTTTAAGCCCCAAGCGTTATATAGTTCCAGTATTTTATGCTTGGTATCAGCTACCAAATTAAACTGAAGGTTATGTTTGGCAATAAACTTAAGGTGCGAGGCGGCACTGTCGGGACTTACACCTATAACCTCAAAACCTTCTGCCGTTAAATCACCATAATTATCGTTCAAATCGCACGACTCTGCTGTACATCCGGGAGTGTTGTCTTTAGGATAAAAATATAAAATTACCTTTTTACCTAAAAAATCACTTAATGAAATATGATTACTATCCTGGTTAATGCCAGTAAAGTTTGGTGCTTTATCTCCTTCTTTTAATAAACTCATAATTGAAAATTTACAGGTTACAAATATATCCCTTAAAACGAAATTATGTGTGCTTGGTTCAAAATTTGTTGACAAATAAAATGTCCTTTAAAGTTATAAAATATTCTTATTAAAATCATTATCAATTTAATAATGAGGTTTACCTACAGAGCTAAGCTGTGAAAAATACCAGAGATCACTGAGTGATTACAGTCTAGGTACGTATGCACTTAATATTTTGAAATTTAATGGACTATAAAGTTATTTTTTTTAGAAGCATGTTATTTAACCATAGGAATGCTATGATTTTTTATCTGCTATATTTT
>JBFHKL010000119.1:0-12048 GCA_041595375.1 Saccharicrinis sp. | reverse complement strand
TAACCGTTTCGGGGTGTAGCGCAGTCCGGTTAGCGCACCTGGTTTGGGACCAGGGGGTCGGGAGTTCGAATCTCTCCACCCCGACGAAACAAATATTAGTTTGTATCAAAAGCCTGTAAATCTCACGATTTACAGGCTTTTTTGTTTGTTCAATATAAAGGTATATAATGGAATTACGCACAAAGCACGGGTTCTAGTCCGTGTATCCTCATACTTATTATTTTACTTTAACTAATACCACATACTTCGTAAGTTTATTCACTAATTCGGGTAATGTTTTTTCTTCCAATTCATTATTCAAAGGAAGTTCTTCAGCTACAGGCAATGTTTCAATAAGTGTTTTTAAGTAATTAGATTTTACACTATATGCCACATTTTCAGCAACAAAAGAATTTAATTTTGAAGAGTTTACGCCAATGATATTACCATTGTAATCAAATAAGGGGCCACCGCTATTACCAGACTGAATAGGAACTGTTATTTGGTAGGTAGTCACGTCATCCTGAAAGCCTGTTTTTGAGCTTATTTTTCCATCTGTAAATTTTACATCTTCGCCCATTACTGACATCGACATTGGGTAGCCTAATGCGAATACATTTTCTCCAATACTGGTGGTTGTATTTGATACTTGATAAGGCAGGGTATCTGGAGCTATATAATCCGGATCTGTAATTTGTAATAGTGCCAGATCATTTTTCTTATCGCTTTTAAGTATTTTAGCTTTATACTCTTTTTTTTGACCGTTTATATCGCAAAAAATACTAATGTTATTAGCGTCTTCAACAACATGGTAGCATGTAGCTAAAAGCCCTTTTCTGTTTACAAAGAAAGCGCTGCCTGCTCCTCTCCAACGAAGCAAATCTATGTCGGCTAAATCATCATCAATATCTTTTATTTCATATAGGTCTTCTGTAATGATTAGGTTCTTGTAAATTATTTCTCCTGTATTGCTTGCGTAAAAACCATAACCGCTTCCCCACTTGTATCTTTTGATATCACGAAATACCATATGATCATTTATAGCCCATACAACATCACCTCCCTTGCAGATTATAGATAGTTTATTGCTTGCTTTTTGTTTATGGATATATTCAGATTTCGTCCATTCTTTATATGTAATATCTATACCTTCAACAACAGCTCCGACGGAAAACATTCCATTGGGTTTTAGAATAAAATAATGATAATTATTTGTATCCTTAAGTTCCCATACTAGGCCATATTTTTGATTTTTTCCGTTCAATACTTCAATATCACTTTCTATTTTGAAGTAATCATTTCCATTGGTAGGCAATTTAATATGTTGTATGTAGGTCGTATCAGAGAGGTTTGTTATATGCAAGCCTTTTTCAGCAAGAATCTCCATCTTTAGTTTGGGCTTATCTTTTATTAGTGGCCACCAATTATAATTTTTATCAGATTCAAAATCCTCAATAAAAATTTTCTTATAATCTTTTTCAGATACACAATCTATGAAGAACGGACTTGTTTGATATCCTTCAGAAAATAGATATAATCTGGAGAGTTTTCCGTTTAAAAAGTAACTTGCCCAAATTCCATCATACTCACCCATTCTGTATTTTACACGCTTAGCAATATTTCCATTCTCGTGCCAATATGAGGTCATACCATCAATTGTGTCATGAATAAATGTACTTTCCCTTGACTTTTGGCCGTTTTTGTAATACCAGGTACATAAGCCTTCATGTTTGTTTTTATTATCATCTTCTTTGTCAAAATAATAAAACCTTCCTTCCCATTGCAGTTCTCCTGTGATATAATGATCGTAGGTTTTTCCAATAAGATTGCCTAAAGAATCAATTTGTACAACCCTAAAATACTCTGCTGAGTCAGGATTGCATAAATGCCAATCTGAATTATAATATAAAGTATCGGGTTGAGCCCAAATGCTTAAGTTAAATAAAAGGGACAGTAAAATTAGGCTGTATTTTTCCATGGTTCTAATCTTTAAATGTTTAATATTAAACTATCTAATCGATGTATAGTAACGAGTTTAAGATTTTTGATATTGTAAATAGTGTCTGTAACATTAAAACTATCATAAAGGATCATCTTTTTATCTTCAATGTTTTGTTCAATGAGGAGTAGTGCTTTTTTATTTTTGGGGATATCGCCAAAATTAAAGACAGTTCCTAGGTAGTTCGCAGTCATCATATTATGTCCGAGAATATAAGTTTGGCGCGTGTATTGCCATTCTTGTAAAAGAATCTTATTTCTCATAATGATGGATTGATATGTTTTTTTTGTAATTCTTTATCTGTAATTATTTATTCTTGGCTCTTCTATTTTTTATCAAATCCCATGTCTTTGCGTTCCTGAAACAATCTCTTAACTTTAACCCAACTTTCGTTTTCATGATGCAGTAAGTATTCTTTTAAATTAAATTCTTTATTATCAATAGAACTTAAAAAATCTACAACATCATCAATTATATACTCTTTGTACCAACGATATGGAGCAAAGAAAAAATAATGAGCCTTAAATATTTGAAACTTATCTGATGAGATATCGATAAAAAAATCATATCCATCCTTTTGAATAGGAATCCAATAGTCTTTAAAAAATTCTGTTTCTATTGGGTTTTCTAATTGCTCAAGCAATGAAATCCATTCCAACTGTGCTTCATGCAAGCCTTCTATATCTAAAGGAACAAAATCTTTAAGCCTGGCTATAACATCTGGATAAGACAAAACATGATTAATAATATAGGGCGCTTTTTCGAATTGTTGCTGCCATTTGTCTAAAAATAAGTTAAATAGCATCTGTTTGTTATTATACTGCATAATCATATTGAATTAAATAAATAACATAATCGTATAGATGCCGTTAATGAACTCCTGAGGTAAGGCTTGAGGGCAAGTAATACTTTTTCGATGCAAGAGTTTAAACGGTTAATTCGGGTGATAGAAATAGCCTTATTGCGAATAAATAGCAGTCATTAAGGTTTGTTTAGAGTTGATAATAGGGTATTAAAGTTAAAAAAATAATCAATTATGTAATGTTTATTTTATTATTTTTGTCTACTTGATATGTAGCCGTTTGATAGGACGGGTTGATATTGTTACAATGACAGTATATCAATTATCTATAATAGATTAAAGAGGCGGGAGAAGTAGTTTTGTTAGTATCTACTATGTTCAATAATTTCAAATATGAATCTTCAATTATCTACCCATAGTTGGTAGCATGTATGGGTAGTATATTTGGCTACAGGCAATCAATATTTTCGGTCTCATATCCTTAGCATCTTTGGCCCTATCGTTTTTTTTCTGTATGAACGGATGGCATAAAGAGTACGGTATAAAAACAGTCCCTATTTTTTAATAAGTACTTTTGTTAATCACCGGTTTATCTGATTTCACAAGCCTTTTGTATCATTTTTTTCATGAGGCCACACAAAAAAACACTTCATTTTTAAGGTTCACTTCATGACAATACGATTAGGCCTAGATATTTATTTTACTTCTTCCATTTTAGAGCTGGCATACGCTCCTGTTAACCCTAATATAGATAATCCCAGTACGATTCCTTCAACGGAGAATAATGATAAAATAGCACTTACGCCTCCGGTAATTAATAGTATAAAACCAATTGCAGTATTACCAACGGCTACGTATTCTGTTCTTTTATCACCAGTTGCGATATCCACTATATATGTTTTTCTTCCAAGCCTTATTCCATCGTGAGCAATGCATAGAATAAAATAGACAATTGGATAAAACCACATTTGATGGCGAATAGAAGGGACCCATGTTAATAAGCCAAAAACAAAAATACCAAGTAGAGATGCTATTAAAGCTGCATGAACCATTACTTTCTTGCTCGACTTGTCGGCAAGTTTACCCCAGTAAGGAGCGCTGATTGCAGAAGCAAGGCCATTGATGAGAATAAATATACCTAATAGCATTAATTTTGAGCCAATGTATTTTTGTGCCATAACAATATAAAAAGGAGCAACCAATGCCGAACTTAGTAAAAGAGATCTTGTTATTAAAAATTTACGAAATACCTTGTCGGTTTGTATGATTTTTATTTTGAGCAAAGCTTCTTTTAATCCATTTCTACCACCTGAAGTTTCCCCAGGGAATTCATCAATAGTTGCATATATTAGAGCTGCTATTAACCATGATAGAGCTGCAGAAAAAATAATTATCGAGTAATAGTTTATTCCTTGCTCACTCTTATTGCTAAAAAGCATTAATCCACCACTTATAATGACTAGTATTCCGGATATTGAAGTAGAATAGCCATTTAATCTTCCTCGTCGGGTTTTTGGTATAGTTTTTCCCAAAATGTCTTTTGAAGCTACTGAACAAAGTCCTCGAGAAAGGCTAAAAATGATCAGAATAAGTATGATGAATCCTCCTGCCTGATATCCGGTGAAGTTTAGAGAGACAAATACTACGCCAACCATAGAAATAAATTGCAATACCGATCCGAAAACCCATACCCATTTACGTATGGGTAAACGTCGAATATAATTGGCAATAACAATTTGCGGTACCATTGAAAAAGATTCACGAATAGGCACGATAAAACTTATTAAAAACAATGGGGCATTCAGGTATTGCATGAGCCATGCTAAAACTGTTTTGGGGTTTGCTAAAACATCTCCTAGTTTTGAAAATACGTTACTAAGAATAATAATGAAAAAGTTTCTTGAGGTGTATTGACAGGATTCTTCCGAAATGTCTTTGCAGATTCTCGCATCTTCCTCGTTGGTTATATAGCTGTAGGCTTTGTCAAATGTGTTAAGCATACTCGTGCGCATAGTGAATGTATTTTTATCTTTAGGTATATGTTTTAGATACTAACTCTCAAGTGTTTCTTTTGTAGTTTTTTGCAATGGCTTGTAGACTTTTTTAGTCTACATCTCTTACCAAGCGAACGTAATTCTTTATTCTGATAGAATCTGCGGCATTAATCGATTCCATTAAATAATCTTCAATTTTCCCTGATTTTGGGTCAGAACGCTGTGCTCCGGCACCGTGCCAATCGTAATATTCTTTTACGCTGCTGTTGTCTTTGCTATAAGCTTTACCAAATGCTATATAGCAGGCTGTATTTTTAAAATCTCCTTGTGTGGTGCTTGTCCAAAACCAACCATCGTTGTTGGTACAGGAAAAAAAGTTTTCGTCTATGGCAGGAATGGTTTTTTTATCGTAATCTACAATGCTCTGCAATTCTTTTGTATTCGGTAAACGCCAATCTGTATATCCGGCAAGTTGGTTGTTTTTAGCGTATATAAGCGCTTCTTTCCAGTTGAAGGTAGCACCATCGTCTACTCTCTGCCACATTAAGTTGGTGGCCTTGTCAGTAATGGTACCGTTCTGATTATCTATAAAATCATTAACACCGTATATGTTTTCTTTTCCCCGGACAGCTCTCACATAGCATCCGGGGTTTGTTACTCCATCTTTACCGTTAAAATATAAACCTGTTTCGTACGATTTAATATGGCCATCTGCAAAGTTAAATCCGAATGCACCTTCTATGTTCTTATTTTGTATTCCACCTTTTACATATTTTGTGCCCGACCAATACTGTCCGGCAAAGGGCATTCTTTTATCATATTCAAAATCAAAATACCTAGTGTCCAGATATGGTTTTGATTTTGAGAGATCAGAAGGGCTTAGTTCTCCTTTAAAATTACTGATAGAGTATAATTCTTTTATAGTTGGCAATCGCCAATCGGTGTAACCACCAATTTCTAATTCATCGACATATTTAAAGGCATTGTAAAAATTGTAACGTCTGTAATCGGGAGTTTTTTGCCAGATTAATCCTGTATTTAAATCCGTAATAGTACCATCGCCATTGTCATTAAATGAAGAAGGTGTTCCTTCAAATTGTGCATCCTGGCCATAATAATCTAGCTCTTCGTTGGGTTTGGAAATTAATGTGCCATTATCATTATAGAACTTGTCTTGACCGGTGTCTGTTAAAACAAATTTAATGGTATTATTGGAGTTGTTTTATTTTGTTTTTTGAGGATGCTGACACCCCATAAAAAATACGATTGAAAAATATGTAATTGTTTTTAATCTATATGTTTTCATGTTTTATGATTGTGGTGTATGATTTGTCTGTCCTAATTTTTAGGTTTCCCTATATAACCCGTATTTATAAGTATTGTTGCTTACAAAAACTTCAATTAAAATGTAATGGGTACAGATGTTTCAAAAATTTTTCAAAGGTAAGTCACAAATAAATATCTTTAAACTTAAATGGTATAAAATATGGATATTTTATGAATTTGCTTAGTTTTGCCTAAGTTCTCACATTCCGTGGCTGGTTCAATAATTTACATAGGTAATGGCAGGCAAAGTGGTAAATAATAATTTCTACTGCCCAAATTATCATACTTGTAATTTAAAAAAAGAGAAGTTTTAAGCAGTAGGCTATTAGTCTTATGCTGAATGTTGACTATTGTATATGGACGAAGCGTGCTGAGCCAGTATTTGTTAAGGAATAGGATTTTAAGGGGTGTGATGTAATAATATGGATACAGATTTTAATGATGATTATGATGGAAAATGAGAAAGTGGATGCCTTAATAACCAATGATGCTGTTGTTTTTGGGATTTTGATTGTTATGCTGGCTGCAATATTTTACACCAGTAATTCGAAATCCCCTGTTCTTAGAAAGTTTTATAAAGTAATACCCATGCTGTTGTTGTGTTACTTTCTGCCCAGCTTGTTAACCACTTTGGGTATTGTAGATGGTGAGCATTCAAACTTATATTATGTTGCCTCTCGTTATCTTTTGCCAGCCAGTCTGGTTTTGTTAACCCTGAGTATTGATTTAAAAGAAGTAATGAAACTAGGGCACAAAGCTTTGATTATGTTTTTTACCGGATCAATAGGAGTAATAATAGGTGGTCCTCTGGCTATTTTAATCACTGCATTTTTTAATCCTGATTTAGTTGGAGGAGCTGGTGTTGAAGCTGTTTGGCGCGGAATGACAACGATTGCTGGAAGTTGGATTGGCGGAGGTGCTAACCAGGCAGCCATGTATGAAATTTTTAAGCCTTCGGATAGCTTGTATTCAGTTATGATAACAGTTGATGTGATTGTTGCTGAAATATGGATGGCGATTCTGCTGATTGGAGTTGGAAAAACAGAAAAAATAGATAGGTTTTTTAAGGCAGATGCCAGTAGTGTGCACCATTTAAAAGATAAAATGCAGGCCTATAGTCAAAGTATTGCCCGTATTCCAAGTACAACTGATTTGATGGTTATTCTAGGGATAGGTCTCGGCGTAACAGGTCTGGCTCATGTATTGGCTGATACAATTGCACCTTATATTGCAAATCATGCACCCAGTCTGACAAAATTAAGCTTAACATCTAAGTTTTTTTGGTTGATTATCTTAGCAACGACTTTTGGAATAGGTCTCTCTTTTACTAAACTCAGGAAGTATGAAGGCGCAGGTGCGTCAAGGATAGGAACTATATTTATTTATATTTTAGTGGCCACCATTGGTATGAAAATGGATGTTACCAAAATACTCGATAATACCGGACTTTTTATGGTGGGAGGTATTTGGATGGCCATTCATGTTATTTTGTTACTTGTTGTAGGTAAGTTAATTAAAGCTCCTTTCTTTTTTCTGGCAGTAGGTAGTAAGGCAAATATTGGAGGGGCAGCAAGTGCTCCTGTAGTGGCAGCTGCTTTTCACCCGTCTTTAGCTCCTGTTGGTGTGTTGCTGGCAGTGCTGGGCTATGCTTTGGGCTCTTATGGAGCCTGGATTTGTGGAATCATAATGCAGGTAGTCGCTCCCTAGCTTGCTTATATATAAATGCATTCAAAACAATAGAAAAAGTGCGGGCCAAAAACCCGCATTTTGTGTTTGTAAGAACTTGTATCCCCTTACGGATTCAGTGTAGCTTATGTAAAGGGTATTCATTATATCAATAGGCATCTACATGATATTTGCCGCTATTTTTTATATCTTCAAAAGTCAGATGAATGGCCTTGTTTTCATGTAATAAATCCTGCAATTCACATTCAACATCTTTAGCCATAGCAAGTGATCCACAGGTATAAATATGTGCGTTGTTTTTCAGCCATTGTGTTATATCCTTTGCTCTCATTTTCAATACATCCTGAACATAGCTTTTTTTTTCAGTATCTCTTGAAAATACAACATCCACTTGATTGATCACATGAAGGTCTTTCATTTTATTTATTTCTTCTTCGTAAATGTAATCAGTGTTGCTGTGTTTATCTCCCCATATCAACCAGATTTTATTGAGCTGATTTTGTTGTTTGTAATGTTGCCAGAATGCCCTAAAAGGAGCAATTCCTGTACCTATGCCTATTAGTATTATCGGAGGATATTCATCCGTATTCAGGCGAAATTCAATGTTAGCATAGTGTTTAAACGTTAGCTCGCTATTTTTTTCCATAACCTCCGTTAAATGCGTTGAGCCGGCTCCTTCGTGCAAACGATTCATAAAATCAAAATGTATTGCTTTTACCGTGAGATCAATAGTGCCTTGTGCGTAATGATAATCCGAGGCAACAGAGTATATGCGCTCTTTCATTGTTGGAATAATGCTCAAAAGTTCTTCGTTATCAACTTTAATAGGATAGTTGTTTAGTAAATCGAGTATGTTGGCATTAGCGATAAAATCATTAAGCGTTTTTGTGTTATCTGTAAGTTGCTGCAATTTAATATTTGGAGCCAAATTTAAATACTTAAGTATGGTCTGTTTTGAGAGGGTGGTAATTTCGGCCTTGTGTAATATAAATTGGTAATGAGCATCACTCATCTTCAATTGTAATAAATTAAATAGTTCATTTACTAGTTTAATAGGATTTTTAGGCCTTATACCAATTGAATCTCCAGGTAGTATATGAGAGGCATCTGTCAAAGGCTGAAGTTCTATTTGAAAACATGGTTTTTCTGTATTTCCTTTTGTAAGCTTTTTTTTTCGCTTTACAATGGCCTTAACATCATCATTTGTCTGTATGTTTAGGTCTACATCGTAGACCTCCTTGCCCTTTAATCTGGCAAAACCTTCTTTTATCCATTGGGCAGCGGGCTGGGCAAAATTAGTGTCACAATCTACACGCGGATAAAATGTTTTGGCACCCAATTCAGTGAGCTTTTTATCTATTTCTTTGCCTGCTTCGCAAAAATTTTCATAGCTTGAATCTCCCAAAGCACAAACAGAGTATTGTAGTTTAGCTAAGTTAGGCATATGCGTTGAGTTAATATCTTCAAAAAAACGTGAGGCCATCGATGGAGGATCTCCTTCTCCATCTGTACTTATAACCATAATGAGGTTTTTGTATTGGGTGAGCTTGTGAGCTGATATCTTACGTGTGCTGGAAAGTGTTGCCGGCTCTCCTTGACTCATGTAATACTTTTGTGCTTTTTGGGCAACTTTTTTTGAGTTACCGGAAGTTGTAGCATATAATATACAGGTATTGGTAACTTTGTTTTTTGTTTTGTTTAGACGAAATAATTTCATGTTATCTTACTTTTAATGTATTAAAAACTTGTTAGGGTTTTAATAAAGTTTTTGTGTAGTTTTTTCGCCTGGGATTTTAATGGGTAATTTATATGGTTTATTGTAAATGATTAATATATAGTTGCTTTGTCTTGTTTTTATTGCGCGTTTATTGGGTAAACATGCAAAACAAAAATAGAGATTTACGCCTATTTCACAATTCAAAACCTATTAATGGCAGCATATTCTCGATAGGCATTATGTTTTTTCGGATAAACAGTTTAAAAAGCTTGTCAATAAGCATTGAATACATGCTTAATTCAACCCACAATATAAATTATAAAATCTCAGTCTGTCGATTAATAGGTATTATGCCTCATTTCAGTAGAGCCTTATTTTTTTATAATGCTCACTACAAAGTAATAATGCATCATGCGGGTTAAAGGATGAAAAACAAAAAAAAGTAACAGATCAGTTTATGATTGGTTAAGTCTGCTATTATAGTTGAATGAGATGCAGCACAATGAGTGTTATGGGTATTTTATAAAGAACTACTATGATAGAAAAATGCAGTTCAGTTTTTCTTAAGGCAGAAATCCTATTTGGTTAGTCTCTTTTGATGAAACGGGCATGGACAGAGCAAATAATTGTATACACAACCTGTCCTGTCTTAGCCAGGGATCATGATTTAAATTTGCACTGGTTAGTGAAGTTTCGCTAATTTTTAAACACTTCGAGCCATGAGAATACCTTCCTCACACAACTTGTCCCAATTTGTAGGGAGGGAAATGACTTTGAGGTGGGTTCTCCCGATAAATGGGGGACAGGATATAGCCATTAAAAGTAAAATTATAGACACATAAAAGAGGTATTTGTATACAGAAGACATATTTTGCTTTTAGCCCACAAAAGGGGCTTTTATCTTATGTGTAATGTCTGTTTTTAATTTTATTCAATCCGTTTATAACCCCGTGAGTTTGGTGTGTAGTATGCTCATAAATAAACAGATGATCTTTTTATTTTATTGTTTGGTTCAATAATTTTTATTTTATCTTAAAAAAAGAAATTCTATCTCTTAATAATGTTGCATAATGATTTAGTTTATCAGCCTTGGCTGTCATATTGTCGGCAATTTGGGCATTTGTTTGTGTCACATTATTTAGTCCCTGTACGGCATTATTAATTTCGGATGCCCCAGAACTTTGCTCCATGCTCGAAGCTACTATCTCAGATAGTAAGGTATATGTTTTTGTGATATCAGGAACCAGCTGCGTAAGTTTGTCGCTGGTTAAGTTTACTATTTTTACTCCGTTTGAGAATAGGGTTTCAATTTTCTCTGCAGAGTGTTTACTTCTTTCTGCCAGTTTTCTTACTTCTCCAGCTACAACGCTAAATCCTGCTCCTGCAGTACCTGCTCGAGCAGCTTCCACCGAGGCATTTAACGCCAAGATATTTGTTTGTTTGGCAATGTCGCCAATGGCGTTCAGCTCTTCTTTTATAGAAAACATTGAATCAATAGCTTTTTTTGAAGAATCGTTACTTGTTTCTATCTCTAGGGCTGATGTTTTGGCTATTGTTTCTGTTGTCTGTGCATGTTCGCTGGTTTGATCTATCGTCGCGCTCATTTCTTCCATTGATACTGAAATTTCTTCAACTGCGGCGGCCTGCGTATTAGTTGAGGAGGCCAATTGCCTAGACAGGTCCTTAGAAGAAGAACTTTCATCAACCAATAAATCAGCTGCCTCATTTACAGCTTTGATGACTGTCTTTAAGGAGTCGCTCATTATATTTAAATGACGAAATATTTCTGCGAATTCATCCGATCCCTCTTCAGGGAGTTTCTCGCTCAGATCGCCATTGGCTATTTTTTTATTGGCTTGAACGATATGATCAATTTTACTATTTGTTTTTTTTATGAAATAACTGCTGATGATAAAAACTATAATAAGTACCCCTAACATGATGAGAATAATCTCCCAAATGGCATTGCGTATATTTGCCTGTACCTCGTTATTGTTGGCATCCAGACTGGACTTGATAATAAAAAGACCTTCAATGTCACCATCCTGATAATCTTCCAGTTCATAGCCCAATACGTCTTTACCATTGCCCCAGGGGCTGGTGTCGGGTGATCCATGGCATTCTAGGCAGCCTTGTTTTTCGGAAAGTCTTACCGGCCGCATTACCCATAATTCATTGGTCTCATTATTGGTATAGGTCAGGCTATTTAGTGTATCATTATCCTCAAATGTTTTAATAAATTCTTTTTCCAGCTCAGAGGCATTGTTTTTTTTATTTCGTGCTCTCTTAGAGGCTACCCTAAACATATAGTTATCCTTGTCTGCATCCGTTTCGCCTACAGCAATGGATGCAAAGATGGGGACTTTCTTGAGCATAGCTTTTTTTTCATTCTCAGGAATATTTCCATCCGGATATTCATCGACCATTTCCTTTATCTCATCTTCAATAATAAATTGAGTGGCTACATAGGTTCTGATGGCCTCCATGCGTGTTAAAATAGTCTTTGTTTTTCTTTCAAGGGTTTCGATGCCTTGTTCTTTTAAAC
>JBFHKL010000118.1:0-12127 GCA_041595375.1 Saccharicrinis sp. | reverse complement strand
CAATACCAAAATCCAGGAGAGGGATTTTAAAGGACTCCGGTTTTCTAAAATCATCACACCTACCACCATTAAAACAGAAATGGCATAGGCTGAAATCAAGACTACATATATTAAAGAAGACAAGTTTTCACTCCACCACATATTAAATAATACTATGTATTAATACTTCCTTTTAGAACAAATACAGGTTCTACCACTGTTTTAAATGTAAATAAAATTAACATAAAAACACTATTCCACCTTATCATTTCGATAAAAAAGCAATTTACTGTTACCAACCTTCTCTTCTTTAAATGGATGGCAAGGTAATGATGGTGCGGAGACACCATTCTGAAACCAGCTATCACCAATAAAGCACCTGGCCTCATCCCATAAATCTGCGTCTATAAAGCTTTGCAATATCGTTTTTCCCCCTTCGATAATCACTGACTGAAGCTCTCTCTGATAGAGACAATGAAGGATTTGAGGGACAATATTCTCAGAGAAATCTATAATCTGATAACTAACTCTTGCGGTATCCTTCATTCTCTGCTGTGTAAAAACAATAGTGTCTGCTGTATCATCCAAGATCTGATGTGATAACGGCACACGCCCCAGCCTGTCTATCAAAATCCTTACCGGATTATTACCTGTCCATTCACGGGTGGTTAAGGATGGATTATCTTTTATTGCCGTATTGGTACCCACCAGAATAGCTTGTTCCTGTCTGCGCCACTTATGTACTAATTTCTTAACCAAACTATTAGTTATCCAGGTAGGCTGACCATAATCTTCCTGTTGACGATCTATATCAATAAAGCCATCTAGTGTTTGAGCCCATTTTAAAATTACATACGGTCTTTGTTCCTCGTGGAACATAAAAAAACGTTTATTCAATTCTCGGCTTTCTTTTTCCAACATGCCAACAAGCACATCAACGCCAGCCTCCTTTAAAATTTGAATCCCCTTACCTGCTACTTTTGAAAATGAATCCGTACAGCCAATAACCACACGAGGTATTTGCATCTGCTTGATTAGCAATGAGCAAGGAGGGGTCTTTCCGAAATGAGCACAAGGTTCCAGATTCACATACAGAGTGGCCTGTCTCAATAAATCTTTATCCTTAACAGCCTTTATGGCATTCACTTCGGCATGAGCTTCACCAGCCTTATGATGAAATCCTTCTCCGATGATCTGACCATTATAAACGATTACTGAACCAACCATCGGATTGGAATAGGTATTGCCCAGCCCGGTTTCGGCTAACTCCAGACAACGCAGCATAAATTTTTGATCTTCATTCATTTGCTAACTAATTTGCTGTTCTTTAGATATAGGTGCTTATAAAGAACAAAAATGGTTAATTTTGCATCACAACAAAGATATTATGAACTTTAAGACCATCAACCAAATATTGACTGTTTTTAAAAAGGAACTACAGTCCCTTTATCCCATTGAGGAAATCAGAAATTTTGTCACTCTAATTCTTGAGTCTCAAATGGGCTATTCAAGAATTGATATCCTGATGAAAGCCGAAGAACCTCTTTCTGATGAACTCATAGCCTTCTGTCAGAAAACTTTACAAGCATTAAAACAACATACTCCTATACAATATATCCTTGGAGAAACAGAATTTTATGGTCTTCGGTTTAAAGTCAACCCTTCGGTATTAATTCCTCGTCCTGAAACAGAAGAATTAGTGCACTGGATTATTGAAGACAATCAACTATCCAGTCCTGAAATATTAGATATTGGAACAGGAAGCGGCTGTATTCCCATTTCACTGAAAAAAAACATCAAAGATGCCAATATGAGTGCCTGGGATATTTCGGATAAAGCTTTAAACACAGCCCACACCAATGCACTTTTAAACGATGTTGAAGTTTCTTTTTTGAAACAGGATGCTTTACAAACACAATATCAACACAATACATACGATATCATTGTCAGTAACCCACCATATGTGAGAGAATTGGAAAAAGAAATGATGAACAATAATGTTTTAGATCACGAGCCTCATCTGGCTCTCTTTGTTAATGATTATAATCCTTTACTTTTTTATAAAGCAATAAGCGAATTTGCTATTCATTCTCTGCACCCCAAGGGCAAACTATTTTTTGAAATCAATGAGGCCCTTGGTAAAGAAACCTGTGAACTCATGGTAAATATGGGTTTTAAAGATGTTGAATTAAGAAATGATTTATTTGGAAAACCCAGAATGGTAAAAGGAGTCAAGTAAATGAATTAGACGATCACTAACTATTATTTTTAATTTATATAAATCAAACACCACAGTCTTGCATTTCTCTTGTGGTAGTTCGTAAAAAAATTAAACTAAATAAGAGTCCACCATCTCCCTAACATCTTTAAAATAAGCCACAAACTCATCCTTCAACAACTCATACTGCTCACTCATAATCATTGTGGCACACTTTGATTTTTCGGGTAAAGAAGTATGATTGGCCATGATAGACAATGATCGTTCAATACCATGCAAATACTTATAATTTTCTAACCTTCTACTTTTAATTAGAAAAGGCAAAAAAGCCTTTACTCTGCGAGGTAAGGTAAAATAATTTTTTAACAGATAAGCATGCACCTGATCCACATAATCAGCTAAGGGAACATCAGAATAATCATCCCACAGAAAAGCTAAGTAATGATCATAAACCACGTCAATTACCACGGATGCATACCTTTGATAACAAGGCTTAAATCGAGCCGTACTTATCCTTACCAATGGATGTTTATCGGTAAAACTATCTATTTTTCGGTGAAGCAATATACCCCGCTTAATTTCCGGTGAGAAATTCTCATACCTATTGCCTTTTACATAATCGCCAATAAAATTACCAATCATGACCTCGTTAATTCCTCCCGACAGGTAGATATGAGCCAAAAAATTCATGAGTCAAAGTTATTATTAATCAAACAGAACTAAAAGTTTATACGAAGATTTAAATTCTTGAAGAAAATGTGTAAATTGTATTAAGCCAGAATAAATATTTCGTTTAACTTTATATTTTCATATCTACCCAAAATAGCCACTGATGAAGAATGTAATTATTTTAGGAGCTGCAGGAAGAGACTTCCACAATTTCAATGCTTATTTTAAAAATAATTTCGATTATAAAGTAGTTGGTTTTACAGCTACCCAGATACCCGATATTGAAGGGCGAAATTATCCCATCGAACTTACTGGTAAACATTATCCCTATGGTATTCCGATATACAAGGAGTCAGAATTGCCCTATTTAATAAAAAAGCTTAAGGTAGATGAATGCTTTTTTTCATACAGTGATGTATCGTATCAACGAGTGATGAATCTAGCCTCTCTAGTGCAAGCTGCCGGTGCCGACTTTACTCTATTGGGAACCAATCATACCATGCTAAAAAGCCTCAAGCCAGTAATTGCCATTTGTGCTACACGCACAGGTTGTGGAAAAAGCCAAACATCACGTACAGTAATTGAATACCTGATGAAAAAAGGCAAAAAAGTAGTCGCCATCCGTCATCCAATGCCTTATGGTAATTTAAAGGAACAAATCGTTCAACGCTTTGCCAGCCTGCATGATCTGGAACTGCACAAATGTACCATTGAAGAAATGGAAGAATATGAACCTCATATTGTGAGAGGAAATGTAATTTATTCGGGCGTTGATTATCACGATATTTTACTTAATGCAGAAGATGATGAAAATGGATGTGACATTATTATTTGGGACGGGGGAAACAATGATATGCCTTTTTACAAACCTGATTTGATGATTACCGTAGCCGACCCCCATCGCGTAGGGCATGAAACCAGCTACTACCCTGGAGAGGTGAATGTACGTATGTCGGACGTGGTCATCATTAATAAAATTGATAGTGCCAATGGAGATGATATCATACAGTTACGACAAAACATCCGGCAAATCAACCCCACGGCCACTATAATTGATGCAGCATCACCCATCGAAGTCGATGACAGCCAAATTATTACTAACAAAAAGGTGCTAATCATTGAAGATGGACCAACACTGACACATGGAGAAATGCATATGGGAGCAGGCTTACTAGCTGCACAAAAATACGCTGCCGGAGAAATTATTGACCCTCGCGAATATGCTGTAGGAAGCATAAAAGCAACCTATGAAAAATACCCTAACATACCTTCGGTATTGCCTGCAATGGGATATGGTCTTCAACAAATTAAAGATCTGGAAGAAACAATTAATAATATACCCTGCGATTCTGTTATCATAGGAACGCCAATTGATTTAAACCGTGTAATTAAAATTTCAAAACCATCAACAAGGGTACATTACGACCTGCAAGAAATTGGAAAACCCACACTATCCGACGTATTAGATAATTTTCTTGAACAACATTAGAGTAACAAAATGGTCTATTCGATCATAAAGTTACCAAGGAGTGAACAATAGCGTTAAATCTAAATAAATTTAACGCTATTGTAAATTTCAGCCAAAGGCCTACCAAGGATCGGCATTACCTGTTACGCTACATTGCAAAAACACCCATGCTAATATCAAAATTAAATTGGGGTTATGAGCTAAATAATATTAATCCTATACTCTTGTTACCAGCTAACAACAGTTCAATCATCGACAACAATTACAAAACAAGACAGTGATCATTCTTTGATCCCTATTGGCATCAACCGCCGGATTACACGATTGAATTTTCAGCATGCAACAAACACCAAACCTAAGGCTTCTTTAATGTAATAAAAGGGTAGTAATACTCACTTATCGCCGTGATCTCTTTATTCGCTTTTGGACTGTTCTGTAAGGATCACTAAAACACGGTAAGGCTCTTATTTCCTTTTCTGTGACATTGCTTTCGTTGCAACCAAATAATAAACCTAAACCAAAACGTAGATTAACATTTTGAGTATTACCAAGATCAAACAGTCCGGTAATATTATCACTTATCGCATGCAAATGAAAAATCCCTAAGCGGGCACCTAAGCCTAAACCAACATTGTTCCACTCCTTATTTTGAATGGTATAAGATCCACTAGCAAATATTTTAGGGGTAACTTCGGCATTTCCAGAAAAAGTTAAAGACGGATGCATCTTATCCTTGTATATTTCAGAATGAAAAACAACACCGGCATTAAACCAGTTATTGAGTTGATGACTAATACCAAGATAAAAAGCGGGCACCAAAGGAGAAGAATAACTTTCCATGAATACTTCAGGGGTAAAAACAGATTCCAGCGTATCTAACACGGCCTCCTGATTTAACCCATCCTCAAACATAGTTCCCGATACATCAATAGATCCGGCACTCTTATAATAATAAGCATTACTATTCCATTTAATATAACCTATATCGAGCAAACTTCCTGACAACGATATTGCATCAGTTATTCGATAGGTGAAACCCATATCTATCCCAAAACCTTTATTCGCTTTATTCATAGCATACTTCATCCAATCAATATCATCCTGTATTTGCAGTTGATCCAATTTCCCCTCGTCATCGGTACTTAACTCAACAGGAAACGAAGAGTACAAACCTGCTCTCCCTTGCAAGTACAATACAAATGTGTTAGGATCGGTATATAAACTCAGGTCAATTGGTTTGGAGTATATGTTTCCTTTGCCAAACAACATTTTAAAACGCATTCCCAAATCAAACTTTTCATTAATCTGGCGAGCCCAGCCAAAGGCATATTCTCTATAGTGGTTTGCATTTATCCTTAAACCATCCATATTGACATTTTCGCCTTCAAACTGAGTATTTCCTTCCCAGGCAAATAGCGCAGCATTTTTCGATATTATTTGGTAAGTATTAAATTTCTCAGTGATAGAAAAAGTGAAATAATTCTGTTTATACCGGTATCCCAGCATAAGTAAAGCCAAATGAGCTTCTGTGGCCACAATCTCCAAATTATTGAAATGATGTATGGCCTCTCCGGGTTCAAAGCGAAGGGAGTCTCCACCAAAAGAATCAAATAAATCATTTAATTTGAAACCTGTAGAATATGCATTTACATGAGTTGATGCAATAAAAGGGATGCCTATATACAATTTGCATTCTATGGGTACAGAGGGATTTACTATATTAGCCTGTGGCAAATCGTGCATTAAAAACAAGGTGTTATTTTGTTGCGCTTTTACACTTATTAAAGCAACTAAACCGAGTATGATACAATATACAATTCGCATAGAACAGACTTATTGGTTAACAGGAATATCTAAAGCTGCTCTAATGCCCAAACTAACGGTAATATGATAATTATCTAACTGATCAAATACCGCCTCAGATGAATCAATATCCGATAAAATAACATATAATATAATGCTTTTCACTTCACTAAGCCTCTGATGACCAACTCCATCCTGAATCAAATATTCATCATAAATTAATGAAGTGCTTTGCTTCACATTTCCTACACTATCTATTTCGGCAGCCTCTACATTAATAGGATTCTCCGCTAAAAAATAACTCCTAAATTCGTCATCTTGATCCACATAAAAGGTATAGCATTGAAGACTGGCAGGAAAATGATTATCCACATAGAACCTTAACATCAGTTCATTCACATTCTCTATATCCGAAAATATGGCAGAAAAATCAGCATCAATGGTAAAAGGAAACAACACAAAGTTATTTGAGAAACTTCCACTATAAGTATCATCCGTCCCTATATTTAATTCCGATAAAGAAATAGATAGAGATGGCTCCCAATCAAATTCATCAGATATATTGCTTAAATCCTCCTTTAAGCATGAGCTAAAAAGAAGTAAAGCACAACAAAAACACATTAATCTATTTATTGCGAATGCCATAAACCAGATTATTAGAATATAAACAACAGACTAACTACGCATAAAAATCAAGGCAGATATTATAATTTTTAATATCATTAAGGTACAACTTACTATTATTATCTCACTTACAATAAAACCACAAAGAAGCAGTTTCTATGGTACAATTTACGCTTTAAAATATTCCATTTCAATATAATGTATCAATGAATGGATAATTTGTATATGAATCTCCTGTATACGATCGGAATAACCTTCATGAGCGATACGCAATTCAACATCACAAACATCTTTTAGTGCCCCACCACTTTTTCCGGTTAAAGCAACAACGGTCATACCCTTTGCTTTGGCCTCTTTAGCAGCTTCCAACACGTTAGCTGAGTTACCACTGGTACTAATGGCTAATAAAACATCGCCCTTTAAACCAACTGCCTCAACGTATCTTGAAAAAATAAGATCAAAACCATAATCATTGCCAACACAAGTAATATGCGATGGATCAGATATTGAAATTGCTGCCAAACCCTGCCTATTTTCACGAAAACGACCTGTCAACTCTTCGGCAAAATGCATGGCATCGCTCATTGAACCACCATTACCACAGGAAATTATTTTTCCTCCCTGCAGCAGGCTAGTCACCATTAAATCACCCGCCTTCTCGAGCTTTACCCAATTACTTTCATCATTAATAAAACGAGTTAAAACCTGTTGTGCTTCTTTGAAATTATCTTTAATATTATTAATACTCATAATTGTTTCTAATTTTGGGTAAATATACGATGGCTTTTATAAACTAGAAATTTTTATTTTAAAGGATTCAGCTATGCGTCAAAAAATATACGACATCATATTTGAAGCGGATACCAAAGCGGGCAAAATATTCGATATAACCCTAATCATACTCATCATGTTTAGCGTGGTTATAGTAATGTTAGAGAGCTTGCCCGGAAGATCCGCCGATTTTTACCACAACTTAAATGTGCTCGAGTGGTTAGTTACCTATATATTTCTGATAGAATATACTATTCGTTTATGGGTGGTACGCCATGCTTTTAAATATGCTTTTAGCTTTTATGGCATAATAGATTTTGTAGCCATTATTCCTACATTTTTAGGGCTCATATTTACAGGAACGCACATGTTGGTTGTATTGCGTTTATTAAGGTTGCTTCGGATTTTTAGGGTACTAAAATTAACACGTTATATCAACGAAGCCTCACTGCTATGGAAAGCACTCATGTCGAGCCGAAATAAAATAGGAATATTTCTCTTTACGGTTATCATATTGGTTATCATACTAGGAACACTAATGTATATTATAGAATCAGATAAAGGCAGTGGCTTTTCAAGCATTCCTATAAGCATTTATTGGGCCATAGTAACCCTCACAACAGTAGGTTATGGCGACATTGCACCGGTCACCGCTCTGGGTCAGTTTTTAGCTGGTATTGTAATGATTATGGGCTATTCCATTATAGCTGTGCCTACAGGAATTGTAACCTCAGAGATTACGCGTGCATCAAAAGATACAACAACCCAAGTATGTCCATCCTGCTTACAGGAGGGACATGATAAAAATGCTCAGTATTGTAAATATTGTGGAGAGAAATTGAATGAATAAGCTCCTATTGCAGCTTATTTTGCTCTTCTTTCTAAATCTATAAAGCTATAGTTAAAATCGTTCTGATGATCATCAGTGATCTCTTCTCTATAGGTTTCCTGCCATTCTTCTGAATTTATTTCAGGAAAAAAAGTATCCGCATGATTAAAAAACTGATCGATGCAAGTAAGGTAAAGCTTACTGGCCTTGGGTAAAAAAGCCTCGTAAATAGTTGCTCCACCTATTACAAACACCTCTTCGTCCTGAAACAACTGCAAGGCTTCTTCAGGCGAATGAACAACTTCAGCACCTTCAATTTTCAACCCTTCATTGCGTGAAATAATAATATTTCTCCGGTTAGGCAACGGTCCATTAGGTAATGAATCAAATGTTTTTCTGCCCATAATCACCGGATGACCCGAGGTTAAAGCTTTAAATCTTTTTAGATCATTAGAAATATAAGTTAGTAAATCATTTTTTCGCCCTATTGCATTCATCTTTGCAATGGCTACTATAATAGAAATTTTTGGCATAGTTATTTTTTAGTCAATAATTAAGTGACGCATCGCGTCTGTTAATATTAAACAGATATCGCACCCTTAATATGTGGGTGTGCCTGATATTCGCTTAATGTAAAATCTTCATATTTAAATCCATCAATCTGCTTAACATCGGTATTGAGTGTCATCACAGGCGCTGGATAAGGTTCACGAGTCAACTGCAGTTTTACCTGCTCAATATGGTTATTGTAGATGTGAACATCTCCAAGGGTATGTACAAAATCACCAAGCTGCAAACCGGTAACCTGAGCAACCATCATAGTGAGTAATGCATAGGAGGCAATATTAAAAGGCACACCTAAGAACAAGTCCGCACTGCGTTGATAAAGCTGACAAGAAAGTTTACCATCGGCCACATAAAACTGAAACAGGATATGACAGGGTGGTAATTGCATCTGATCAAGTTGTCCAACATTCCATGCGCTTACAATATGACGCCTTGAATTGGGATTAGCCTTAATGCTCTCAATCACCTGCCTGATCTGATCAATATGCTCATCATTGCCTGCAGGCCACGATCGCCACTGATAGCCATAAACAGGACCTAATTCACCATCTTCTTTAGCCCATTCATTCCAAATACGCACCCCATTATCCTGCAAGTATTTCACATTAGTACTTCCTTTAAGAAACCAGATTAACTCATGTATTATAGATTTTAAATGAAGTTTTTTTGTGGTTATCAAAGGAAATCCATCCTGAAGGTTAAAACGCATCTGATGCCCAAAAACACTCAACGTTCCCGTTCCTGTCCTGTCCTCCTTTAATACTCCCTCATCCAACACTCGTTGGCACAACTCAAGATATTGACGCATAGTTTATTGCTTATTATGAAATAGATTACACAAAAATAAAAAAATAAACCACTATTTGTGAATTTTAAATAGTGAATAAAAGTTTATGAATTGGGCTCCAGATCCAACAGAGCCTTTACAGGAAAATGGTCGCTATAATACACCTTTACCCTTTGATGATTATAAGCATTAAACGAAGCATCATGAAAAATAAAGTCGATACGAAACGGAGGTAAATTTCCATTATATGTTCCTGCTATACCACTTCCTGACTCCATAAAAGAATCCTTTAAATTACCTTTAACCTGACGGTATACATACGAAATAGGAGTATCGTTAAAATCACCGCAAACAATAGTAGGGAATGGTGAATTTTTAATATGACGTCCAATGGTTTCTGCCTGATAGGATCGATGTGCGAAAGCGGTATTTAATTTGCCGAAAATATCCGAAATCCCCTCCATTCGTTCCTCATCACTCTTAAACTCAAGACTATCTATAAAATTATAATTTTTATACTGTAATCTTATAGATTCCAAATGATTGTTAAACACCCTGATATTTTTACCTCTTACCTGTATATCCGTTTGAATGCTAAAGTTAGAGGTGTTTTCGAAAAATAATGGCTTTTTATTTACAATAGGATACTTGGAAAAAGTTGCCAACCCATATTTTTTTCCCGAGGGAGTTTGGATATTATATTCCAGATGCTTGTATTTATATTGCTTAAACTTTGACAATATATTATTTTCGGAATATTGCTGCATTTTATTGTTGATATAAAACTCCTGAATACAAAGCACATCAGGATTTTCATTTTTTATAAAATCATAGATTTTTTGCGGTGTTTTGAGATCTTTTGTCCATACATATTTATCGAACATACGCACATTATACGACATAACTGTCAATGGGTTATTCAGCTCATTGCTTTCCCTATTTTCACCACCACCAAACTGAAGAACAGAATGAAGTTGTGACCATGACACAATAATCAAGGCCAAAGACAACAGCAAGCGTTTTCTTCTTTTTATCAACCAAAAAAGAACAAAAAACAAATTAATGAACCAAAACAAAGGAAAACCAAACCCAAGAAATGATATAAAATTAATGAGCGCAGGACTAATATATATGCTGAGATAGGCCAATAATAACAATAAAATGGCTAACAGATTAATCAGAAATACAAAAGAGCGGGTTATTCTGTTCAAAACAATTATATATTAATTATTACTGGCATTAAACAAATCTTCTTTTTCTTGCTTAGTAAGGCTATCATAGCCACTTGCCTTAATTTTTTCCAAGATACGATCAATATGACTTTGTCGCTTTCTTTTTTGAGCATTAAATTCCATATCCGATACCGGCCTTTTACTTCGAGTATAAGTCACCTTCATTTTAGAACGGCGCGAAAATAAAGAAACCAACCAGTCCATAAAACGATTAAATCGCATAGTAATATCTTTTCCCTTCAACATTTGTGAGGCGAAAAACACACCTAACAAAGCTCCGCCTATATGAGCCAAATGACCACCGGTATTAGCCAACGATGAAACACCTATTAAATCAAAAACAAAAGAAAACAAAGCGATATAAATCAATTTAACCGGACCAATAATCAGCAAATGGATTTTTGTATTAGGAGCATACCTAGCTGCGGCCCAAAGCACAGCCATTACCGAAGCAGAAGCACCCATCATCACTGATCCGGAAAAATTCTGGTTCAGTACTGGAAAAATATTATACGAAAGGATATACATTAAAGCCCCTGCAATTCCACCCATAAAATAAACACCAAGCAACTGGCGGGGATTAAAATACTGCAAAAATATATTACCGAACCAAAACAAATAAAGCATATTAACCAGAATATGCAGAAACTGAAAGTGCAGAAACATATAGGTAATAATGCTCCAGGGCTGAAGCAATAATCTCATGGGACTTGCAGGAACTGATAACCAATCATCGAGAGGAAAATAAGCATCTGCAAAAATCAGAGAAGAAAAAGCGTATAACAATCGAATAACAACAAAAACACCCAGGTTAACATAAATCAACCTGGTTAGTGCTCCACCCTGTTTAAATGATTGCTTTATTTCATCAAAGATTGGCATAATAGTAAATTTGTAAAAATAGCGCTTATTAAAATTGCTTTTTGCCCCAAAAACGGATAATTAAATAGCCAAATAACATTCCACCTAAATGAGCCAGATGAGCTACATTATCTCCAGCTTGGTTTTGCAAGGTCAAAAATATTTCAATGGCTCCATAACCCATAACAAACCATTTGGCCTTGACAGGAACCACCATGTAAACATAAATACGTTCTTCTGGAAATAACATCCCAAAAGCCAACAACAAACCAAAAATAGCCCCAGACGCTCCAACCATTGGTACATTCAGAATACGATT
>JBFHKL010000117.1:0-12219 GCA_041595375.1 Saccharicrinis sp. | reverse complement strand
AGGAAATATGGAAAAATTACTATGGCACCTTATCAAGTTTCAGAGAGCTTGAAAGACGTTTTGATGATTTGCCACAAACTGCCGAAGTGGCAAATATGCGTGCCATCGTGAAAATTTTACTAGCCTATAAAACATTTAAAGTAACCGACCTATTTGGCGATATACCATTTTCAGAAGCAGGATATGGATTCATTAGTTCCGAAAATTTACAGCCTGTATTCGATACACAGGAATCAATTTATCTTTATTTATTGGATGAATTAGAATGGTGTGTCGAAAATATAGACGAGTCGGCAACCAAGGATCCGTTTCAGACATTTGTCTTATTCGAAAATATATTTAATGGTGATTTAGCTAAATGGAGAATGTTCGCAAATTCTTTACGGATGCGCCATGCCATGAGAATTGTAAATAAAAACCCAACGCTGGCAGGAGACATAATCGAGGACATTATGATTAATAACAGACCTGTACTGGGCGAATGGGAGATTGACAGCGCCAATATTGATTACTCATGTGTTGCACTTTGGCCCTATAAATTGAGTTATTTTCAAGGATGGTGGGAGTTTTCGTCTCATAAAAACCTCCGTATGGGTACAAACCTGTGGAGTCAGTTTTCTGAAAACGACAGTACAGACGGGACTGGAATATTCGACCCGCGGGTGTACTATTTCTTTGAACCAAATAACGATGGCGAATGGGCTGCCTTCCCTCAAATTAATACAGGAGGTACGGCTCCTGATGATGGTGTGCCGTATGGATCGCAGCGAAACTATGATGCTTCATTTAGCATAAAGGGCGATGGTTGCTTGTATTCTCCTTTTAATTACTTTCTCATAAGCGATGGTCACAATACACCTAATATTTTGATGAGCGGAGCAGAAGTTCACTTTCTTAAGGCTGAGGCTTATCTGAGAGGCATAGGTGTTCCGCAGGACGAAGGGATGGCAAAAATAGAATACGAAAAAGGGGTGAAACTTTCCATTGATTTCTGGAAGTTTACTTCTGGAAATTTAAAGCTTACCCAAGGTGGATATTTTTCTTCACATATTAGCGTGCCTTCAAACTTGAATTACCAAACTGTGTTATCAAAAAAGGGATTTGAAACTGTTTCCTCAACTGAGGATAAGCTTCAACTTGTTTATGCACAACGCTGGATAGATATGTTCAGGCAGGTGGATCAGGCATTCTCGCTTTGCAGAAGAACCTTGCAAACCCCACGCGAGGGAGCGGCTCTAGAGTATTTTCGACTTCCTATTCCAGCTGAAGAAACAGATTATAATTTGCAGAATTATCTGAATGCCTATAGTACACAGGCAGATAATAGTTCCACAAAAGTGTGGTGGATGGAATAATTTGGGGGGTATTATGGAAACAGGAATCAATAACTTAATAGAAATCCTAATAAACATCTCTAAGATGAAAAAACACATAACATTACTTGTGCTATTGATTAGTCTTGCAGCAGTGGTTGTAGCTCAGGGAAAGGCGCTAACAGGAATGGTTACGTCTGCTGATGATGGGGCCGTACTTGGGCAAGTAAGCATAGTGGTTTTGGGAAAAGAACTAAGTGCTAGCACAAACGAAGATGGCACTTTTACAATGGAGGGAATTTCAGAAAATGACCTACTTGTTTTTAGTCTTGAAAAATATAAAACCCAGCAGGTTCTCGTTGGAAGATCGGCAGTTATCAATATAGCATTGGTGCCTAAATTTCCTAAGTCATACAATGTAAATGTTCCGATTCTTCCGGGTGTCGACAAAAAAGTATATAAAGCTGGCTTCGCGAATGCACATGTCGATGGAGAAACAATTGAACGATCAGCTGCAAATAATGTGATAAGTGCAATTGGTGGTCGCTTTGCAGGTATTAATGTTACTCACCCCGATGGGGTTAATGGAGGTACTTCAAGGATTACCATCCGAGGTAACGATAACTTAATGGGAAATAATCAGCCATTAATAGTTATTGATGGGATGCCCATTGAAAACAATCCTGGAATGATAGATCCGTCGGGGGGTAAAGATTGGGGCTCGGAAATAAACCACTTACTGGCTGTGGATATTGCTGCAGTAGATGTAGTAAAAGGAAATGCCGCAGCAGCTTATTACGGTCCACGAGCAGCGAATGGAGCAATTCTGATAGCAACAAAAAAAGGATCGAACAAACCAGGGCTAGGAGTAACATATGGTTTTACCTATAACATTGAAACGCCATATCGTTTCCGCGAAACTCAGAATAAATATGGTGCAGGTACACCTACCTCGCTAAACGAGCCGAAGTTTGAGATTGATAACGAAGGGAATTTAATATACCCAACACAGCAAACAAACGATTCGTTGGTACTACCAACCGGATATTCAACAGTAAGTAACGAGTTTGGCAATTTTGGAACCTCTTCCTCGTGGGGTCCCGAAATGAACGGACAAGAAATAACCTGGTGGGATGGTTCAACAAAAAAGTGGTCGGCTCAGCCTAACATTACAGAACTGCCATTTACAACTGGTTCTTCGACCCAGCACAATCTGTCGGTTGATGGTGGGAATGAATGGGCGACCATACGAATGTCGGTTTCTCGCACTGATGCGAACCCCATTGTATATAACAGTAGTTTTAAACAAACTGCTATCCGCGTAAGTTCAGTTATTAGAGCATCCGAAAAAGTAAAAGTAGATATATCGGCAGGCTATCTCGATTATTATCGCCAAAACTCACCAACATTGGGCAACGATTCGTCGTCTATTGGTAGGGGTATGTTATATTCATGGCCCAGCAGTTATCGGGGCGATGATTTTCATAACTATCAAAATGATAACTCCACACGTACTGACCTTTCAGGTAGTCCCTTTGGCTACATAGATTCCTACTTTTGGTGGAATTACCAAAAACACAACACAGAATTATATAGATCCATGCTTACTAGCACAGTAGTGGCTACTTACGATGTTACTGATTGGCTGAAATTTATTTGTTCAACAGGTATTAACTTTGGATACGACCGCTGGGAAACAAAACATCAACCAATTAATCTTATTGGGATTGAAGGGGGGTACTTTGCGAAAGAGTTGGGGCGTACACAAAGCAACAGCAACAGTTTTCTGCTGGCCATGAAAAAGGAAAAAATTGCTGATTCAAAATTTAGTGTTGATTTTAGTGTCGGTGGTAGTAGTTTGTTAGTAGATAATTATTCTGAAGGTGGAAATTCCGGTACCTGGTATTATCCGAACAGATATACGTTCTTAAATTTTACTGAAACAAGTAACACAACGGTTGGCGACCCTGGATCGCTGGTAGCCGCTACTGAAGAAACCTACAAACGAGAATTATTGTCAATGTATTCCTTCCTTAGCTTGTCGTATAGCAATTATTTATATCTTGATATTACAGGAAGAACTGATCGGTCGTCAACAATGCCCAGCCAGACTAACACCTACTTTTATCCGTCAGTTTCGGCAAATTTTGTGGCATCCAATATTCTTAACATAGACAAAGACAAACTGAACTACTGGAATCTTAGAGGTGGGTTTTTTCAGACAAAAATTGATGCTAACCCTTATTTGTTAAACTGGAGCTATAGCTCAAGTACTTTTGGGAAAAATCAAGCTACTCTTTTTTCTGGAGTATTGCCCGATGTAAACCTGAAACCACAACAAACAAACTCCTTTGAGTTGGGGTCATATGCTGAATTCTATAATCGATTTAATTTTGACATTACTTTTTACCATTCCAAAACATCGGATCAGATTATCTCTTCACCAACAGCTGCTTCAACAGGCGCATATATAATCAACACGAATGTTGGGTCTGTTTCAAATACAGGCCTCGAAATTGCACTTTCTGCAATCCCGGTGCACAACAAAGAGTTTTATTACAAAACAGGTTTAACTTTCTCGAAAAACGCTAATAAAGTATTGGACTTGGGTGGTGCAGATTATATAGAGATTGGGAATTTTGATGGAGCTAACAGTCCATCTCTTTGCATGAAAGTTGGCGATGAGTATGGAACTATTTACGGATACGATTATCAATATATTGATGGCAGACCTGTTGTGTCTGGCGATGGCACCCATTATCAGATTTCAGAAACTAAAGTACCAATAGGAAATATTGCTCCAAAATTTCATATGGGTTGGACCAATAAGCTCGTTTATAAAAACTTGAGCCTGTTTGCTTTGGTTGATGCGAAAATTGGTGGGCAAATATATAGTGGATCGTATGTTTATGGCCTGCAAAGTGGCCAAAGTCCCGAGACTTTATTAGAGCGTGATGGCGGTGGATTAACATACACCAGCCCTGACGGGACAACCAGCAATATTGGGGTGGTTCTGGATGGCGTGTATGCAGATGGCACTGAAAACACTAAAGTCGTTCATTATTACTATAAATATATGTCTAATTTGGGAAATGACAGTCAAGCCATTTCGAGCCCCGGCATTGTCGATAATTCATACGTAAAGCTAAGGGAATTAACCTTGAGCTATTTGTTACCTGATGATTTAATTAGAAAAGTTAAGTTCGTTCAGGAGCTGGCATTTAATTTCACTTGTCGAAATGTTGCCTATTTGTACACTACCCTGCCTGATAACATTAATCCTGAAGGGGTATTGGGCGCAGGTAACGTGCAAGCATTTGAATATGGCGCTATGCCAGGCACCAGAACATTTTCTTTTGGCATTAATGCGAGATTTTAACTCCAAATTTACAGCATCATGAAATTCAATATATACATATCCTCGATTCTGATAATTGGTCTTCTATTTGTTTCGTGCAAAAAGGACTTTGAAGATATCAACTTTAAGCAAGATACTTATGTGATTACAAGCGATGGTTCTTTGCTGAACGGAATAATTAACTCATTAAAGATCGGTAAAAACGAAAACCTTTATATAAACAATGAAATCCTTTATCCGCAAACCCAATTGGCTGCACTAACCCGACCTGCCAATAGTAGTTTTATTCCAGGTACTGAAGAAATCTGGACTAACTATTATAGTGTTCTACCTAATTTTAGGGAGTTGGAAAGAAGGTTAGACCAGATGACCCCAACCATTTATGATACGGATTCTACGACAGTTGTAAATGTTAATGCGAATAATATGAGGGCCATTCTCAATATTTTACTTGCCTACAAAACTTTTAAAGTGACCGACCTTTTTGGCGATATACCGTTTACGGAGGCGGGCTATTCGTATCAGGAATTTAATAAATTACCTAAATTCGACAGTCAGGAAAGTATTTATAAAATACTGCTGGATCAATTAGCCTGGGCCGACAGCAATCTGGTAACACCCACAGCTACCGACACAACTTTATTTGCAGATTTTATAAAATTTGATGGGCTGTTTTCAGGAGATCTCACTGACTGGAGAAAGTTTGGGAACTCACTGCGTTTGCGTTATGCCATGCGCATGGCTAATGTGGAGCCAGATTTAGCAGGCGAGATAGTTGCGGAGATTATCAATAATAACCTACCTGTGTTTATCGGTGTTGACTTTGGAGGTCCGGTATTGGAACAAGCCAAAATTCAACCCTCATCACATGGTTATGAGAATACGGGTAAGTATTGGTCGTTTACGCAACAACCCAATTTAAGGATGAGTTCCACTATATGGAATCAATTTAATATAGATAGCGAAATTATCGATCCGCGCCTTTATTACTTTTTCGAGACTAATAATTACGGACAGTGGGCTGCCTATCCATCAGACACAACAAGTTACCCGTCTGAAGGCGGACATCCGTATAGTGCTGATCGTGGAATGGATTCCTTGTTTTTTGATAAGGGCGAAGGATGTGCCTTTTCTCCTGTTAACTATTTTTTAGCGAGCGATCCAAATAATATTCCTGAAATTCTTATGACAGGCACTGAGGTTCATTTGTTAAAAGCGGAAGCTTATTATAGAGGAATTGGAGTAGCTGAAAACACTGGCTTGGCGGTTGTTGAATTATGGAATGGTGTGCAAGCTTCTATGGCCGAATGGGAAGATATTATGGATGATTCAGAACTTCAATATGGAAATGATTTTGAAACATATATAAATGTTCCTTCAACATTGGATGTAGCTAACTGGCAAGCTGCCACAAACTTTGGTGTTACCCTCGAACTTATTTATGCCCAACGTTGGATAGACTTATTTATGCAACCTTGTGAAGCTTTTGCACTGGCACGGCAAACAATGCAAACACCTCGCGAAGGCGAAGAACTTAACTTCTTCAGATTACCGATACCTCCGAGTGAGAAGAATCACAACAGTGCAAACTATATGAACCAATATGGCGCGCAAGGCGATAATACAAACACAAAAGTGTGGTGGATGAAGTAATAAAAAGAGAACGATTTATAGAGAAATAATGAACTTATTAAATTAAACATGTTATGACAAAAATTAAGCTATTTGCTTTACTTATCATCAGTCTGATTAGCTTTAGCAACGTAACTGCTCAAATGACAGAGCACAAGTACGATTTTAACGATTTAGCTGCCACCATTTTCTTAGATGGCGTTGATGGCTGGACTACGGTAACAAATCAGAACCCATCACCAAACCCTAATCTCGACGATTGGCATATTGAGTACGCGACTATCTCTAATGGATATGTTGCCCTGGACGGTTCTTTATTTATGGCCTACGATGGAGGGAATACGAATGTTGGAAGAACTGCTTCACGTGTTTCAAGCGATTCATTACCGTTCGATTTCTCAATTGGAGGTGTAATGGAAATCCAGTGGGATATGAAACGAGGTTATTGGAAAACGTTTTTTGGTTTTGGGTACGATGCCAACAACAATGGGATTACTCTGGAAGGTATTGAAAATACGCTTCAGTTCGAGCCAAATGATGGAGGTATAGGTATACATACATCACGTGGAAATTCCCAGTATAATGTATTTGTTTTACCTGATGGTTCTTATGTTCCTTTAAACATAAACAACGATAGCTTATCTACCTATTGGTATATTTATAAATTAACATTGGATTTTGATGCAAACAGTGGAGCGGGAAGTATATCGCTTAGCTATAAACAAAATGGAGTAGGTAACTGGGTTAGCTGTTCATCAGTTTCTAGTTTAAACTTAGGATTGACGCCAGGTTCTGGTGATAAATTTGATCCTGCCATGTGGACCAAGCTTTTTATTCATGGTACAAATCATTCTTGCATCGATAATATCATATTACGCCAACCCAATACAGGTGGATTGGAATATCAGTATTTGATTTTCGAATCTGTTCCGGATCATCTTACAACCGATCCTTCATTTACAGTTAGTGCTGTTTCAAATAAAGGACTGACACCAACATATACAGTTGCTTCTGGACCTGCAACCATTGTAGGCGATGTAGTTACACTTACTGGAACACCCGGCGTTGTTTCTATTGTTGCCAGCCAGGCAGGTAATGCCACTGTTGCGGCAGCTGCTGACCAAACAGTTACTTTTAACGTGATTGATCCGTATACGGTTACTCCTGAAATTGAAATTCTGAACCCTGTTGATGCCAAGGAAGTTAATGCACCCAATCTTGATCCAATATTGATGACTGTATCAACAAAAATTAACTACAACAGTTTGGTTGCTGTTAATGAAGTGTATTTTAGCATTGATGGGCAGAATATAAATGCATATCCTACCAATAATGGCTATTACATTGCTTATTGGACACCTTCGGCTCAAGGAACTTTTAATTTGTCGGCAACAGCTGTAAGCGATTATGGTGTGTCTAGTTCAAAGTCTATTAGTTTCGATGTAGTAAGTAATGCATCAGGCAGCAGTTTTACTGTAATCGACCAGCTTCTTTTTTCAACAGTGGGTGGCTCTTTAGATACAATGATTGCATTTCCAAGCTTTTCGGGAACTTACAGTCAGGTTTTTGCCGCTCTTGATTATGGTTGCGGACCTAATGGCTGCGAACCTTGGGACAAAATTGCCGATGTTCACATTACGGGTGCAAATGGTAAAGAGATTAATCTATTCACTTACATTACTCCTTATGGAGTAGCTTGTCAGGACAGTATTGATGTTACCGATCTAGTTTCTCAGTTGCAAGGAAAGGTTCGTGTAAGAATGAGTTTTCCTGGAAAATCAGAAATCACAATCAAGTTAAACTATCATCAGGGTACACCAGTTCATAAATTTTCCTGGGTGGATAAACTCTGGGGGGATGAATATCCTTTCGGTTCTATCGGCAATCTGCAGCCTATACCAGATGCTAATATCAATTTGGAGAATTCCCAATATAATGTGCCTGTTAAACTTGCTACTCTTCGTCAAATGTCGTCAGGACATGGTTGGGGAAGTCTAAATAGCGAGAATGCTTCCGAATTTAGAGAATCAACCCACTATTTTAAAATAGATGGCGCTACTGAATTTACACAACATTTATGGAATGCTTGTAATCCAAGTCCTACTGGTTGCCAGCCTCAAAACGGAACCTGGTATTATGATCGCTCAGGTTGGTGCCCGGGCTCTATACCAACACTTTGGCAATTCGATTTATCATCAAGAATAGGAACATCTTTCGATATTCAATATGAGCTGGATCCAACTTATGTGGATTACTGCAGCCCATTTAACCCTGATTGTATTACCGGTGTAACTTGTGACGATTGTGATGATATGTTTAATCCCCATTTTATTGTGTCAGGTGAATTAATAACTTATTTCGATGATCCTCCAACTCCAAATTGGAATGCAGTTCCTATTACTGCGCCTAAATACCTGAAAGTTGATGTTGCACCGAACCCAAACAATGGGATATTCAAGCTTACGTCGAGCAGGATTTTTAACAAGCCGGTTTTAGTTCAAATATTCAATGTGTCTGGAACAGTTGTTAATCAATGGTACTGGAATGGTGAAGCTAACAATGTAGATCTTTCCGCTTCGGCCAAAGGCTTATATATTGTAAAAGTATCTGATGAAGAAGATATTCACATTACAAAAATTATTATTCAGTAACTAGTTTTTTGCAAAACGGAAACAGGTTGTCAGTTGCTGGCAACCTGTTTTTTTTACCTCTAAATTAATGCTAATTGCTTCTCCCGATACTTGTGATTGTTCGGAATACGGCAATATAGAACACTGTCAAGTTATTCATTCATTAAGTTAATTAGATGCAATATATGGCCATGCGAACTTCTTATTATTATGTTTTGTCTTTGGTAAATTAGTAGGCTTTGCCTTGTTTACGTAATTTACTTAATTGCTTTTCTTTTCCTATCATTTCTGAGCGCATAAAATGAGCTTATCGTCCGGATTACAAATTACCCGGTATTAATCTGCTATTAAATAAACTGATGTTCAAGAGTGAGAGCAATCAGGTAATTATTCAGTGAATAGTAGCACGATGGAGAAACCTTGTTCTTTCATATGAAACTTATTGCCCAATCAAACAGGGTTATTTGAGCTCAATATTATTTAATGACATATTAATTATTGCCACTTAGAGGTTTTTAAAAACTCTTCAAATCTCGTTAATTCAATACTAGGCTTCTTGTAGAACCATTAAATAAAATTTGAATTGAAGAGGAGAGGGTTCTGAATGAAGTAAATTAATGAGAGCAGACTATTGACTGCAAAACCGGGATCTTTTGCTGATAAAAAAAGCCGCCCCTGAAAAGAGGCGGCTTGCGAAAGTGTATTTATTTGTCACCAGATAAGCATTAATAAATGCTCATTGGTTTTGTGGAAATGAACTGATTTGAAATTAATTTATAGAAGTAGTTTCCTGATTCCAGATTTGAACCGTCGAACGCGACAGTGTGTGAACCTACTAATCTGGTTTCTGAAATAATCACTTCAACTAATTCTCCTAGTGAGTTATATACTGCTAAAGTTACATGCGTATCTTCCGGCAAGTAGAATGGAATACGTGTAGCACTGTTATATGGGTTCGGAATGTTTTGTCCGAGAACAAAATCATTTCTTTCACCATCTAAGGATAATTTGCGAACTACGCTGATTCCATTTGAAATGTACTCGTTATTACCACGCTCCCATGCTTCTACAACTATCAGTTCTTCGATACCTGTTTTACTGTGCCATAATCTCATGGTAAATAGTTGTCCGTTTGAACCTTTTTCAGTTAGCTCTATTATTTCTTTACCCCAAACTGAAATTGCAGTGAAATTATCTTCATATACTGATGCACCTATTAGCTCGTTGGCACTGTTAAAAACAGCGATCTCGTCGCCAAATTCAGGTTTTACACTCCAAGCGTCAACAGGAATTCCAATTGTCATGTTATCACCCGAAGGCTCAACAAGACCATAATTCTGTGTTGTACTTTCTGTTATAATATTAGACTTGGTACTTACAGCATTTGCAGGGTAAATAAATGGCGTAGGAGTACAGTTCAACTTGATCTGATAACCTTCACCAGGAATCATATCTCCAATAGTATTCAAACAATAGTATGGCCAGAAAATTTGACCAGCTCCATTTTTTGCAATCTCTAAGCAACCAGCGGTAAAACACGCAGCTGTTAAAGGAGATAGCATTACCGATATATCAGCAGGAGCAGTTCTAAGATAACCTATGATACTCCAACCACTTGGGATGTCAAATGGTGTAATTTCAGGAATCAATTGTAAACCAGTAATGTTGAATGGTGCAGGTAATGAACTATTGGTTTTAGCCTGATAACCTTCGCCAATTACTACATCACCGATGGTATTTAAGCAGTAGAATGGCCAGAAGATCTGTCCTGCACCGTTCTTTACAATTTCTAATGTTCCAGGTGTAAAACAAGGAGCTGTAATGTCTGCCATTACCATCGAGATATCAGCGTTAAGCGGATCGATATAGGTTGACCAAATACTCCAGCCAGCTGGCAGTGTAACTGTTTGTGTAATGATTGACTGGAATTGTATTGATTGAACCCCACTTACTCCGTTTATAGCAAAGTTTGCGTTATGCGGATAGTATACAGTATTGTAGGTTGCATTTCCTCCAAAAGCGTCTGTTTCGTCGGCATCCCATACTTTCCATTGGAATGATTCGCCAGGAGCAAATCCGTTATTCATGTTTGGATCAGAGCCCTTTGCAACAATTACTGCATCCATTCCACTCCAGAAAGTGTAACCACCACATACATATGTACCGGCCTGGTTATAGAAAACCCCGATTACACTACCAGGTTCTACTGCAGATCCATCCAGCGTAACGAAGGCATTGTGTGGGACTCTGATGTTGTGTGTAAAGGAAGTTGGAGTTGTTATCCAGCTTGAATCAGGTAACGGAGATACAACAGAGAATGAAGCTTCCTCGGTACAGCCATTGTCATCGGTAACAGTAACTGTATGTAAACTGGCGTAGATGGCTACATTATCTTCAAGTGTAGTACCGTTCGACCAGCTAAACATGTATGTTGGTGCTCCACCACTAACAGTGATATCTACAGCGCCATCGTTACCACCAAATGTAGTTGCATCCGTTACAGAGCCGGTAATGGAAATTGCCGTTGCCTGCGTTAGTGTTATCTCTTCCGTCTGCATCCAACCAGTGGCATCAGTTACTTCAATGGTATAAGTGCCGGCAGGAACATTCATTAGGTTAGCTGCACTCAGAATTTGATTTCCATTTGCATTGTACCATGAATATGTGTATGGTGGTGTTCCTGTTGTACCGGCTGGTCCGGCGGTAATATCTGTTAGTATGTTTCCTGATGAGGCTCCAAAACAAGCGACATCAATTCCTGTTAATTCAATGGTAAACTTAGGAACTATTTCACCGGTTATCTCAATAAAGTATTGCCCCATTGCAGTTCCATTACCGTAAACCTTAGCATAGTAGATTCCTGGCTGTACAATACCAGTCATATCTACTTGTGATTGATCGCCGCAATAATCATTGTTTGAGTAGGATGCAAAGTTAGCTCCACAGCTGTCCCAAACCTGTAAGTATGTGTCGAAGTTTGAACCACATAAAGACACCTGAACATTTTGGTAAGCGATTGGAATTTCAAAACTCCACCATTCATAATCGTAGATAAATCCAATATTAGAAGATTGTGCAGGATCATTGATTTGACCATAAGGGAAGGCTAAAGCACAAGAATTACCATCACCGTCCATATTTTGTATTGTCACACATATTTCATCATTTGTTGTATAACCGTCTGAAGGTACATTAACACCTGTGCAGATGTCGTAGTACGTGTACGCCGTAAATGATGCCGAATCAGTAAATTCGAATGTTAAAGAATCTCCCGGCATAATTGTGT
>JBFHKL010000116.1:0-12277 GCA_041595375.1 Saccharicrinis sp. | reverse complement strand
TTCTAGGCAAAAGGATATTCAGGTTTTTGTTATTAGTTTAATGAAAGGTGAAGTATTTTTCCCTCTCCCCAATAATATTAAACTATGTAGTCCAGCATTTGAAATGATAGGCTTAACAAAACCAATATATTTAATGAGACTTATGTTTTGGTTAAGGGGTAAAGCTAAGAAGATCGCACCTAATGTAGTTTTAAGCTTTGGAGGAAAGTATAATTCCTTTGTGCTTCTTTCTCTTTATGGATTATCTTTTCGAGTGTATATATCCGAACGCAGTCGTCCATCAATTAGTTATGGAAGATTTTTAGATTTTTTAAACCCAAGAGTTTATAAAAAAGCCACCGGAATCATTGCTCAAACAGAAAAAGCAAAAGAAGTAATGGTTGAACGCACAGGGCATTCTAATATAAAAGTAATAGGCAATCCATTAAGGATGAAGAATGGGGTAAATGGGGACAAGGAAAAAATAATACTTAATGTTGGACGGTTTGTTAGTACAAAAAAACAGGGATTGTTGGTCCAATATTTTGCTCAAATTAACCAGGAAGGATGGAAAGTTTATTTTGTTGGGGATGGCCCTACTATGCCAGAGGTTAAAAACTTAGTTGCCCAATTAGGAATGGAGGATAAGATTCACTTTTGCAATGAAGTGAATAATGTAGCCGATTATTATAATAGCTGTAGCATTTTTGCCTTTACTTCTGTTTCTGAAGGCTTTCCTAATGTGTTGGGAGAAGCTATGTTGGCTGGCCAGGCTTGTATTAGTTTTGATTGTGAAGCTGGACCCGCTGATTTGATTGAAGATGGTGTAAACGGATTCTTGATTCAGGAGGAAGATCATGAAGCATATATCGAAAAATTGAGATTATTAATGAACGACTTATCCTTACGGCAAAGGTTTGGAAAAAATGCCAAAGAAAGCATGCGTAAATTCGATTTTGATCAGATAGGTAAACAGTTTCTAGATTTTTTTAAACAGGATGTTTCATGAGGGTATTAATAAACACAGCAAAATTACGTTTTGGGGGTGCCGTGCAGGTGGCGCTGTCTTTTATTTATGAGTGTAGACAATTTAAAGAGCATGAATATCATGTATTTTTAGGAACAGGAGTTGGAAGATCTTTGCGAGAAGAAGATTTTCCGGATAATTTTTATTTCTATAGAATGGATCTGGGTTCTGTTAGTCTAAGTAAAATACCTGCGATTGCATCAAAATTAACTGATCTTGAAATTAAAATAAAACCAGATTGTGTGGTAACTACTAGTGGTCCATCGTATTGGAAAGCAAAGGTACCTCATTTAATGGGATTTAACCTGCCAAATCATATTTATTACGACTCCCCTTTTTATAAATCCATAAGTACCTATAGAAAAGTAAGATTTTTCTTTAAAAGGAAATTTCATTTTTGGTTTTTTAGAAGAGATGCATCAGCTTACATTGTTCAAACCGATGATGTAAATCAGAGACTAAGAAAAGCCTTGAAGACGAAAAAGGTGTACACTGTTTCTAATACATATAGTAGTTTCTTTAATAATTTTAAAGACAAAGACTTTAAATTACCTGCTAAACAAGCTAATGAGTATTGGTTTATTACCATAAGTTCCTATTATAAGCATAAAAACCTTGAAATCATTCCTTCTGTAATAAAGGAACTGCAAAAAAAAGGGTTTACCAATTGTAAATTTATATTAACCCTTCCTCCTCAAAGATTTGAGCAGATAGTTAGTAATCAGGATAAAGAAAATATCTATAATGTGGGACCTGTTAAGCCAGAATATTGTCCTGCAATTTATAATAAATGTGATTTTATGTTTTTACCTACACTGGTAGAATGTTTTTCGGCATCATACCCCGAGGCAATGGTGATGAAAAAGCCCATTATTACTACAGATTTACCTTTTGCCCATAGTATATGCAAAAATGCCGCTGTGTTTTTTAAACCAATGGATGCAAAATCCGCTGCTGATACTATCATAAAAGTAATAAATGATGATAAGCTAAAGAATGAATTAATTGAACAAGGACTAATTCGACTTCAAGAATTCGACAATGCAGCCCAAAGGGCAGATAAAATTTTAAAAATTTGTAAGATTTTAGTGAACGGTAAATCTGTAAGTAAAGAAACATATTGATTAGTTCTTAGGAAGATGGATATAAAATATACAATGAAAGAGTTAGTTAATGAACGACTATTTTTTAGGGTAAAAATTTGCAACTAATCTCACATACATATGCTTAAATTCAATCTTGATCAGGTTAAAAAAGCAGTTGTAGATTTCTTTAAAAAATTTGTTTTATGAGGGTAATAATCAATACATCTAAATTACGTTTTGGAGGTGCTATACAAGTTGCACTATCCTTTATTTATGAATGTCGACAATTTCAGGAAAATGAATATCATGTATTTGTAGGTTCGGGTGTTGGAAAATCTTTGCGTGAAGAGGATTTTCCGAAGAACTTTTATTTCTATAGAATGGATCTGGGGTCTGTGAGTTTGCGCAAAATACCTGCGATTGCAGCAAAATTAACGGATTATGAAAATAAAATAAAGCCTGATTGTGTAGTAACTACCAGTGGTCCATCGTATTGGAGGGCTAGTGTACCTCATCTTATGGGGTTTAACTTGGGTAACCATATCTATTACGACTCTCCTTTTTATAAAACCATAAGCAACTATAGAAAAGCAAGGTTCTTTTTTAAAAGAAAATTCCATTTCTGGTTTTTCAAAAGAGATGCATCAGCTTATATTGTTCAAACTGATGATGTAAATCAGAGACTTAGAAAAGCACTGAATACGAATAGTGTATACACTGTTTCTAATACGCATAGTGGTTTTTTTAATCATTATAAAGATAAAGATTTTAATCTCCCGCAAAAAAAAGATGAAGAACATTGGTTTGTTACAGTAAGTTCATATTACAGACATAAAAATGTAGAAATCATTCCTTCTGTAATAAAAGAACTGAAAAAAAAGGGCTTCACTACATGTAAATTTATATTAACCCTACCTCAGGGAAAATTTGAGCAAATATTTAGAGATAAGGATACAATTAATATATTTAATGTGGGCCCGGTAAAACCAGAAGATTGCCCAGCACTATATAGTCAATGTGATTTTATGTTTCTTCCTACTTTGGTGGAATGTTTTTCTGCATCCTATCCTGAGGCAATGGTAATGAAAAAACCAATTATCACAACAGATTTACCATTTGCCCATAGTATCTGTGAAGATGCAGCCATATATTTTAAACCTATGGATCCAAGGTCAGCAGCCGATGCAATCATTCATGTATTAACTGATAGTAGCTTAAAGTTAAAATTAATCGACAATGGATTATTAAGGCTTCAGCAGTTTGATAATGCAGCAAAAAGGGCAGATAAAATTCTAAAGATCTGTAAGGATTTAGTAAAAGGAGAAGGTAAGGAATATTAAAGAATAGTTTATTTTAAGAATCAAAACCTATGAAACAAATCATTCAAAATCTTAAGACGGGAGAAACAGCCCTAGAGGATATTCCTGTACCTAAAGCAGGTCAAGGACAGTTGCTGATCAAGACTTCTCATTCCCTGGTATCATTGGGAACGGAAAGGATGTTGGTAGAATTTAGCAGAGCTAATCTGATACAAAAAGCCAAACAGCAACCAGATAAGGTGAAACAGGTATTGGATAAAATTAAATCAGATGGTTTATTGCCAACCCTTGAGAATGTTTTTAAACGGTTGGAAGAACCTTTGCCATTAGGTTATTGCAACGTTGGAACTGTTGTTGAAATAGGTAATGGAGTAACCGGGTTTTGTGTAGGCGATGTAGTCGCTTCAAATGGTAAGCATGCCGAGTATGTTAGCGTTCCCGAGAAGTTGGTGGCTAAAGTTCCCAAAAGCGTTTCTCCAGAGGAGGCTGCCTTTACTGTAATTGGATCGATTAGTTTACAGGGAGTCCGCTTATGTAAGCCTACATTCGGAGAAACCATTGTGGTTTATGGTTTGGGTTTGTTAGGATTAATTGCCGTTCAAATTCTTAGGGCAAACGGATGCGATGTGATAGGTATTGATATTGATGAAAATAAATGTGCATTGGCAAAAAAATGGGGTGTTAAGGTAATAAATCCCATGAATGGTGATGATCCGGTAAAAAAAGTAATGGATATGACTGGTGTTGGTGCAGATGGGGTACTGATAACAGCATCTGCTAAAAATCATGATATTGTGTCAAATGCTGCCCAAATGAGCAGGAAGAGAGGACGTATAGTGTTGGTTGGAGTGATTGGATTGAATTTGAACAGGTCTGAGTTTTACGAAAAAGAATTAAATTTTCAGGTTTCATGTTCTTATGGTCCCGGTCGCTATGACGATAATTATGAAAAAAAGGGGCTCGATTACCCGCTTCCTTTTGTCAGGTGGACAGAAAAAAGAAATTTTGAGGCCATATTGGGAGCTATTGAAAAAGGGTCGTTAAATGTTAAGGATCTTATTTCGGAGATAGTTGATCTAAAGGATTATCAAGTCATCTATAACGCAATGGGACATTCTGGGTCTATTGCTTCCATACTCAAATATCCCGAAGAAAATGTAAAGCTCGATAATAGAAGTAATACCGTTGTGTTGGCAAATGGTTCGTTTACAGGAGCCAAAGCAGTAACGGCTTTTATAGGAGCAGGTAACTATACAAAAATGACTATGTTGCCTGCTTTAAAGGATTCTGGTGCCATATTTAAATATATAGCCTCATCTGGCGGAGTTTCAGGTACAGCCTTGGCAAAAAAATATGGTTTTACACATAGTACAACTGACTATACTAATATCTTAAATGACAATGAAGTAGATACCGTGTTTATTACCACACGGCATAATTCTCATGCAAAGTTTGTAAATGAAGCACTAAATGCAGGAAAACATGTTTTTGTGGAAAAACCTTTGGCCATTAATTTGAAGCAATTGGATAGTATTCTTGAAAATTATCAAAGAATTGCGATGGAACAAAAACATCCCACATTAATGGTTGGGTTCAACCGTCGTTTTTCTCCGCATTCACAAGCAATTAAAAAGGCTATTGGTGAAATCCCAGGGCCTGTCAATATTGTGGCAACTATGAATGCAGGTCATATTCCTCCGCAAGTGTGGGTACACGATATGGAAGTAGGTGGAGGGCGGATTATTGGAGAAGCATGTCATTACATGGATTTATGCACCTTCTTCACAGGATCAGTAATTACTGCAGTGTGTATGAATAGCATGGGAGTCGATATGGATGAGCGTACTGATAATGTCAGTATTTTACTAAAGTTCGAAAATGGTAGTAATGCTGTAATCAACTATTTTGCAAATGGATCAAAATCATATAGTAAGGAAAGAATTGAGTTATATTCGCAGGAGCGTGTTTTTATTCTGGATAATTTTAGAATAACCCGGGCTTTTGGTGTAAAAGGATTTAAGAAATTAAAGACACGAATAGATAAAGGTCATAAAGAACAGTTTCATCGCTATATAAAAAAAATAAAAGAAGGAGGCGAACCGCTGATTCCTTTGCAGGATATTATAAATGTAACAAAAGCCTCTTTTGCAGCCCTTCTAAGCTTAAAGGAAAACAGATGGGTCAAACTAAAGTAATGAAAAGGGTTTTATACTGTATTTTAAGGGGTAGCTGAATATCAGTTTATGCATAACAATCGAATCAGCAAAATATTCTGGTATCTTAGAATTATCCCAAAATTAGGGCTCTGGAACGTTTTTTACGTATTTTATTATCGTTTGAAACTAAAATTAGGGGTATTGGAAAAAAAGTGTCCAATCCAAAAGATCCGTGTATCAGGGTCTGTTTTTAAACGCGATTTCTCGGGGACTAAGATGATTGATCCTCAATGGAGCAAGAATAATATTCAGCAAGCAGATGATATTGTAAAGGGTAAGATTCCTTACTATTCTTTTCATTGGATGAAGCAAAGTAACCCGCCAAATTGGTTTAAAAATGTATTCAACGGAAAACAAAGTAAATACTCTGAAAAACATTGGAGTAGGATTGCCGATTTTAGCGATGATCTGGGTGATATAAAAAATGTTTGGGAATTGTCGCGTTTTACATGGTTAGGAATTTTGGCCAGAGCGTATGCTAATACAGGGGAAGCTAAATATATTAACACACTAAATGATTGGCTGACAGATTGGATAATTAAAAACCCGGTTAACCAGGGGCCAAACTGGAAATGTGGTCAGGAAACATCTTTCAGGGTATTTAACCTGCTTAATGTGGCCTATATCTTAAAACAGGAAGATCATCCTACTAAATTATTGGTTCAGGTTGTTGAAGCCCACTTACAGAGGATTAGCGTCAATGTTAGGTATGCGTTAGCTCAACGAAATAATCATGCAAGCAGTGAAGCAGCTGCTCTTTTTATTGGAGGAAATTGGTTGCTTAAAGTTAATGGAACTCATCATCATAAATGGTTACAGTATGCAAAAAAAGGGCGTAAACTTCTTGAAACGTTAAGTGGGGAATTAAGCTATAAGGATGGTAGTTTTGCACAACATTCGGTTATCTATCATCGTTTGTTTTTGGATACGATGACCACAGTGTTGTTTTGGTGCAAGAGACTGAATTTGCCTGATTTTTCACCAAGGTATTATAAGAATGTGGAGAAAGCACTGGATTGGTTGATTTCCTTAATGGATGACTCAGGAATATGCCCAAACCTAGGGCCAAATGATGGAACTATGTTGTTATCCAATCATTCGTGTGATTATCGCGATTGCCGTCCATCGGTACAAACAGCTTCGGTATTGATAAAGAATAGATTATTGTTTGATAAGGGGGCGTACAATGAACCATTAAACTGGATGGATATTCAAACAGAAAAAATTAAGAAAATCTCTTTTTCAAGAAATGATAAGGTGTTTACATCTGGTTATGTGATCATGCTTGATAAAAATAGTTGGGCATTTCTTCGTTATCCCTATTACAGGTTCAGGCCCTCGCATAATGATGTCTTTCACTTCGATTTATGGTCTGATGGGAAAAATATTTTATTTGATTCGGGAAGTTATTCCTATAATCCAGATATGGAATCCATGGTTCCGGATTTGAAATCGGTGAAAGCGCACAATACGCTTTCCTTTGGCGGAGAAGAACAAATGCCCAGGCTGGGCCGTTTTTTATTGGCAAAATGGATCAAGCCTCTGGAGGTTGGAAATATTTGTATTCTTGATAACGGAGGAAAGAGCTGGTCGGGGAGCTACAAGGTTTCAAATGGAAATAAACATGAAAGAAGAATTGATTGGAAGGATAATACTTGGAAGATCAGCGATGTATTTTCAGGTAAATCCTCAAATGTAGAAATAGGCTTCAATTTTGAAGATTGTAAGTATGCAATAGATCAAAACACATTGTTATTACCCTGGGGTAAGATAAGTGTTTCGGATAATGCAAAATTATCAGTGAAAAAGCATCGCATTTCTAATTATTACTTTCAGTTTCAAGATGCATATCGTCTGGAACTATCTGCAGTAAATAACGATACGGTTACCACCTTAATACAAATTTTCTAATGAGAGTACTATATTTTCATCAATATTTTTGCACGCCGGAAGGTAATTCTGGAATCCGTTCATATGAAATGGCAAAATATTTAGTGGAGAGCGGACATCATGTAACCATGGTTTTTGGAGAGTCACCACGCTTAAAATCACCATTGGAAGATAAGCCTTATAAAAAAGGTGTAAGAAGAGGCAATTATCATGGTATTGACCTAATAGAATTTAATCTGGCTTATAATAACAAAATGAGTATGTTTAAAAGGGCATTGATTTTTATTCAATTTTCTTTAAGGAGTATAGGCTTGGTTTTTAAAGAGGATTTCGATATCGTTTTTGCTACATCCACTCCCATTACAGCAGGGATACCAGGTGTTGTTATGAAAATATTTGGAAAGCGAAAACCTTTTGTATTTGAGGTGAGAGATTTGTGGCCTGAACTTCCCCGGGAAATGGGAGTGATTAAAAATAAATTTGTATTGTGGGCTATGGGAATTCTGGAATACTTGTCCTACAATAAAGCAGATGCTTGTGTGGCTTTATCACCAGGTATTCAAAAAGGAATACAAAGAAGATTAAAAAAGGATAAACCGGTATATTTAATACCTAATGGCTGCGACCTAGATTTATTTAAGCCGGGGAATCATACGAAAACTATTATTCCTGGTTGTAGTGAGCAGGATTTTGTGGCTATTTTTATAGGAGCTCATGGTATTGCCAATGGTTTGGATGCAGCGCTGGATGCAGCCTCCGTACTGAAAACAAAAATAAGCACCGTTCCTATTAAAATAGTGCTCATTGGAGATGGTAAAATGAAAAAGCACTTGCTTAAGCGTGTTAAAGAGGAGAACCTGACTAATGTTATTATGCTTGATCCGGTTCCTAAAAAACAGTTGATGAATTATTTATGGGCTTCCGATCTGGGACTGATGTTGTTGGCTAATGTGCCGGCATTTTACTATGGTACGTCACCTAATAAATTTTTCGATTATATCTCATCAGGTCTTCCTGTATTAAATAACTACCCAGGTTGGTTAGCCGACATGATCAAGGAAAATAAACTAGGAAAAGTTACACAACCTGATGATCAGGAAGACTTTGCCTCTGCTCTAATAGCATTAAGCAAAAGTAATGGGCAGTTGAAAGAAATAGCAATAAATACCCGTGATTTTGCCGAGAAAAAATTTAGCCGGAATATGCTGGCAAAGGAATTTGAAAATGCTTTATCCTCTGTTCTAAATAAATTTTATAATTGATCGTCTTATGCTGGAAAGTTTAAAACAAAACATTAAAAATGTAGTCGGGTGGAAGACTAAGCGTAAAATAGTAGTGTTTTCTGTAGATGATTATGGTAATGTTAGGGTAGCTTCAAAGGAGGCTAGAGAAAGGCTGAACCAAGCAGGTTATAAGGCCAGGGGTGTTTTTGATGCCTACGATACGCTTGAAAATAGCGAAGACCTTGAAATGTTATACGAAGCATTGTCTTCAGTAAAAGGAGGTGATGGCAAACCAGCTGTCTTTACGCCTTTTGCGGTGCCTTGTAATATCGATTTTGAGAAGCTTAAAGAGGAAAATTATAGCAGGTTCCAATATGAATTATTACCGCAAACCTATGATAAGTTAATGTCTATTGATCCAACAGCCTATCAGGGAGCTTGGGATTTGTGGAAAGAGGGGATACAGAAAGGACTGATGGTGCCTCAGTTTCATGGTAGGGAGCACCTCAATATTCAGGTATTTGAGGATAAATTGAAAAATAAGGATAAAGAATTACTTACAGTCTTACAAAACAGATCGTATACCGGTTTGTCTACTCCAGGGTATAAGCGAATAGGACAAACAGCCGCATTTGGATTTTGGAATTTTGAAGACAATTATAAATTCGAATCGATCATTAAAGATGGCCTCGAAGCTTTTGAAAAAGTTTTCGGTTATCGGTCTTTTTATTTTAATGCTCCGGCGGGTAATGAGCATGAAATAATATATAAGTATTTGGGTGATAATGGTGTCAGGTATGTGGATGTGCCTTTGATTAAAAAGGAACATCAAGGTCAGGGTAAATATAAAAGTAGCTTTAATTATATCGGAAAAAGACACTCAAAAGATATTCTTTTTTTGGTCAGAAATGTTGTGTTTGAACCCAGCGACGATAATACTATTGATTGGGTTAATCTGGCATTTAATCAAATAGACAGAGCATTTCGATGGAACAAACCGGCTATAATTAGCTCGCATAGAGTTAATTTTTGTGGTCATATTGATCCACAAAATCGGAAGATGGGTCTTGATGCCTTGGAGCAATTGCTAAAAAAGATAGTGCAAAAGTGGCCCGAGGTGGAGTTTATGTCTGCAGATAGATTGGGCAATATAATAGCTAGTGAAAGATAAGGAGATATGAATATGAAACTGTTTAAAAGGTTTATTTATTTAGGATATTATTTGAAGCAGCTGGACCGTAAGAAATGGTCAAAGTTTGTGAATTATACGTCGCAAAAAACCGGTAAAAGAAAAGTGACTTTAAGGTTAGATGCAGTAAGAAGTGTTTTTACCTATAACATATCATTATTGGATTATTTTTTATTCGGGTTTGGTTTTAAGAATCCTATAGAGCGTAAAAAATGGGCAGGAACGGGCTTTATGTACGAATATCAAAAAATCATGAATCCCAAAGAATCACGCAATTTATTAGAGAATAAACTTCGTTTCAATGAATATTTTAAAGCGTTTATCAAACGAGATTATGCTTCTCTTCATGAGATGCTTAATAATCATGATCTCGCAGAAAAGATGTTACAAAACAATTCAGGTAAAATCGTTTTAAAAAACGCGATGGGACAGGTTGGCGCCCAGGTCGAGGTTGCCAATAGTATGGATTATTCAGTAAATTCTTTGATTGAGTATATGAAACAGAAGAATTATGATCTAATTGAAACTTTTGTAACGCAACACGCAGATTTTATGTCTTTATCCCCATCTGGTTTAAATACTGTGCGTGTATTTACCCAATTGTATAATGGAAATGTAGAATATTTAGGTGCACGATTACGTATCTCAGTAAACTCTGCAGTTGATAATATGGGAGCTGGAAATCTGGCTGCACCTATTAATATGGATACCGGAATTGTGAATGGCCCAGCTGTTTATAGCGACATAACCAATGAAGTGAAGGAGGTTCACCCGGTAACGGGAAAGCGAATTGTCGGATTTCAAATACCCTATTGGCAAGAAATTAAAAGACTTGTAACGGAGGCTGCGCTAAAAACACCAGAGAATCGTTCAATAGGTTGGGATGTGGCAGTTGGTCAAAATGGTCCAGAACTGATTGAAGGAAACCACAATTGGTGCAAGATACTTTGGCAACTTCCCGTTAAAGAAGGACTTAAAGATAAATTATACAGGTATTTGTGATGGAGAAAATACTCATTTTTATAAAGCATCATTTAACATTTCTATGGAATGGGATAGAAATGTTAAACACCATTCTCTTTACCTTACTGTTTAAATCCAGAATGGATAGAAGGGTTGTATCAGTCATTGCAGAATGCAAACAGGAACCCTATAAATTCCGGAGCTTAAAAGCAAGCGATGCAGATGCTCTATTTCATTTAATTGCATCACAACCTAAGGATGATCTTGCTTATTTTAGCCCACATGGTTTTGATTTGCAATCAATCCAAAAACAATTCAAAATTAAGTCCTTTCTTATGATGGGTGTTTTTGATCAGGAGTCGTTGATAGGTTATTTTTTTCTTCGGTTTTTTGCCAATAAAAAGTGTTTCGTAGGTCGACTAATTGATAGAAATTACAGAGGGAAAAGAATTGGGCTTAATATGAATAAAATTATGTACAACATATCCTGGGAATTAGGATTTAGATGTTTATCAACTATTTCTCGTAATAATAAAGCCATCATGAAGGCGCATGGTAAAAACTCATCGATGATTATTTTAAAAGAACTTCAGAATAATTATCTGTTAGTAGAGTTTGTAGAGAGTGAAAAGTAAGCACAAGATAAAATTCACAAATTATTAAAATACATGAAGAGGATATTTGATATAGTGGCATCTGTTATAGGCCTACTGCTTTTAAGTCCTTTACTTATGATGATAGCCGTTCTTATTAAGTTAAAAATGCCGGGACCGGTTTTTTTTAACCAGATTAGAGGAGGGCAATATGGTAAAACTTTTGTGATCCATAAATTTCGTTCAATGAAAGTACATAGAGGAGGAACAACAGTATCAGTAAAAGGGGATGATAGAATTACTCCGTTAGGGGCTATACTTAGAAAGTATAAACTGGATGAATTGCCTGAATTGTGGAATGTACTAAAAGGAGATATGAGTTTTGTTGGGCCCAGGCCGGATATGCCTGAGTATGCCGCTAGGTTGGTTGGTGAGGAGAGAAAGGTACTGGAACTTAAACCTGGCATTACCGGCCCTGCTACCCTGAAGTTCTCAAACGAAGAAGAATTGTTAGCTAAAGTTGATGACCCAGAGAAATATAATGATGAGGTGATTTGGCCAGAAAAAGTGCGCTTAAATCTACAATATTATTATAAACAAAGCTTGCCCGTTGATATCAGTATCATTTTCAAAACCATTTTTAGAGCTGTATAAGAAAATACAGAAGGAAGTTAATATTTAATTAAAACAATTTGTGTGTATGCTATATGTTGTTATTGTATTGCTTCTCTTTATAGTTTACCTGTATCTGGACTATAGAGGGCCGGCTTATGTAAATCTTAAAACGGTATCT
>JBFHKL010000115.1:0-12329 GCA_041595375.1 Saccharicrinis sp. | reverse complement strand
TCCGGCAACAGTAGGCGCTATTGAATTTGCATCATCTACAAGTTCATATTCTGACAAATCATAATCATTGACATCAAAGGTGGCATCACTCGATGGCGACATGGTATACGATGCTGTAATGGTCACATCAAAGCCTAAGAGTTTATGCACTTTGGCTGATGTATACCAACCCGCGTTCAGACTTGATCCCAACATATTTCCCCATGGTTTTAGGTAAGGCTTAGCCAATACGTTAGCATCCTCCACTCCTGCATTTAACATATTTCCAATATCTATTTGCGCGAAAGTGCTTAAGGTAAAAAATCCCAGAAATAAGGTAGCAATTACTTTTTTCATTCTGAATGTGTTTAATTTAGAAATTATTTAATATTTGATGGGACAATCAGTATTCGATGTTTTCAAGCAAACGAACACCTCTTAATTTGTTAACAAGCTACTATCTAAATGGTTCTGCTGTCAATAGCTCAGCAGCCCTTCGTGTTGATATACGCTCTTCGTTATGATAGGCTACCACGTAACCACTCACACCCGATTTAGCCAACATATCATTAGCTTCTTGCTGGGTTTTAAACCTACCAAAGCTATACCTGAACCAACCATCTGCTTCATGCAAAACCACCTCAAACGGACCGTCATACATACCATATAATTTTTCTTTTGGAACCGGTTGTTTCTCTGCTAAAAACTGCACGCTAAAATAGATAAATAACTCTTCCACAAGCTCGGTAGCTGCCTCTTCCTCTAAGGTATTTTCAATAGTAAATGATTCTTCTAACACTGGCTGCGCAACGGGCGTAACAGTATCTGGGATAACAATAGCAGAATCGTTTAAAGCAGGAACAACAGGGATAGGAACAGGCGCAACAGGAGGATTTAAAACAGGCAATGCTTCGCTCGGCATATCAATTGAATCCGATTTCATCTCCGGTACTTCTGTGCTTTGGGTCTCTATGGGTTCTTTGTTCACTGGATCACTTTGATAGTTCCCCAATGCTTGAATCAAGATTCCTATAGCATCCTCATGCAGTTCATTGGCTTTATACAAATACTCAACACCCTTATTTACATCCGATTGCCTACCTGATTTTCGACGCCATTTCATGCCTGTTTTAAAGGCTTCATGACCTTTATCCTTATCTCGTTCTACTTCAATTGTCAGGTTACCGGCCTTCAATTCACGACTTATGGCTTTTTCGTAAGCATTATATTTTTTGCTATAACCTTCTTTAAAATAGGAAGAAGATTTCATCACAATTTCATTTGCCTTGCGTTCCAAACGCTGAATCTTACGTGTTCTAACCTTCCCATCATTTTTTAAAGTCTCAATCTGAGAAGTATATTTACTGTTTTTATCTACAACCGCCGCTGCTTTCTTTAAAATAACATCTGCCTTTTCAACTCGTTTTTTGTCTTTTTCAGTAAGACCATTTTGGGCAGAACAAACTACTACAATAGACAAAAAGACAGATATAATAAGTGATTTGACGCTAAAATTCTTCATTTTTAAACTTTTTGGGACTTACTCTTTCTTTGTACTGCAATTATCTCGCAAGGTTTCATTGACTTTAAAATAGTTAAAACTAGCAACAAAAATCATTCTTTAAACAAGCTCTATTTGATATACTTGCAGGCATAAACATAAAATTTTAACAAATACATGAAACGAAACCTCGCATTTAGTTGTTTACTTTGCACTTTAATATTTTTTAGTTGCAATAATCAAGATAGTAATATGAACAATAATCCATTATTAGTCGATTTTAATACCCCATACCAAACTCCTCCATTCGATCAGATCAAAGAAGAACATTACCTTCCTGCATTCATAACAGCCATAGAATTAGCCAAAGCTGATATTGAAAGCATTGTAAGTAATAAGGAGGAAGCTAACTTCAGCAATACCATTTTGGCTATGGAGAAAGCGGGCGAGAAACTTGAAGCTATTTCTTCCATATTTTTCAATATTAATTCGGCCGAAACCAATGAGCAGATACAAGCTATTGCCAGAGATGTATCTCCCCTGTTAACAGAATATTCCAATGACATATGGTTAAACGAAACCCTTTTTAAGAAGGTAAAAACCGTTTACGAGAACAATAATTCAGGTTTAGATGAAGAGCAGATTAAACTGCTTGAAGACACCTATAAAGCATTTGTAAGAAAAGGTGCCTTATTAACTGGTGACAAAAAAGCCCGATATCGTGAAATCTCAAAAGAACTATCAAAATTAACACTCACTTACGGAGAAAATGTATTGGCTGAAACCAATTCTTATAAATTACACATCACTAAACAAGACGATTTAGCGGGATTACCTGAGGCTATTATAGCTGCCGCTGCTCAGCTGGCCAAATCAGAGGAAAAAGAAGGATGGATTTTCTCTCTGCAGTTCCCCAGCTATGTTCCTTTTATGAAATATGCCGACAACAGAGAATTGCGCAAGCAAATGTATATGGCCTATTCTACCAGGGGAAACCGAGGAAACGAACACGACAATAAGGATATTGTAAAATCAATTGTTAACCTTCGTTTGGAGAAAGCTCAACTATTAGGTTTTGAAAGCCATGCCCAGTATGTATTGGAAGAAAGAATGGCAAAAACACCTGATAAGGTGAACGAATTCCTTCAGGAACTGCTTGATCGTTCCTATTCTTTTGCCAAAGAAGAAGTAGATGAAGTAGCACAATACGCCAAAAACCATGACCTGAAAGATCAGCTGCAACGCTGGGACTTCAGCTATTATTCAGAAAAAGTCAAGGCTGAAAAATTTTCTTTCACAGAAGAAATGACCAAACCCTATTTTCAGCTTGAAAAAGTAGAACAAGGCATTTTTGATTTAGCAACTTCTCTATATGGCATTAGCTTTAAAGAGAATAAAGACATCCCCGTATACAACCCTGAGGTAAAAGCATACGAGGTTTATGATGAAAATAACAAGTTTCTATCTATTTTATACCTCGACTTTTTCCCACGAAAAGGAAAACAAGGGGGTGCTTGGATGACCAATTACAGAGAACAATATAAGAACAATGACAAAGATGTTCGTCCTTTTGTTTCTCTGGTATGTAATTTCAGCCGTCCTACCGAAGACACGCCTTCCTTATTAACCTATAATGAAGTGCGTACTTTTTTGCATGAGTTTGGTCACGGACTGCATGGTATGCTAAGCGAAACAACCTACAAAAGCCAGAGTGGAACGAATGTATACCGCGATTTTGTTGAACTTCCTTCGCAGATACTAGAAAACTGGGGTACAGAAAAAGAATGGCTTAAAAAGGTTGGGCAGCATTACAAAACAAACCAAACCATTCCTGATGAATTGGTAGACAAAATCATGGCATCTGCTAATTTCCAGAGCGGATATCAAAGTGTTCGTCAACTTTCTTTTGGAATAAATGATATGGCATGGCACTCTATCACCCTACCCTTTGATAGTGATGTAGTTGCATTTGAACACCACGCAATGGAACAAACCGAATTATTCCCCGAAGTAAAGGGAACATGCTTTAGCAGTGCTTTCTCTCATATTTTTGCCGGAGGATATGCTGCCGGTTATTATGGCTATAAGTGGGCAGAGGTGTTAGACGCTGATGCTTTTAGCGTATTTAAGAATAAAGGAATCTTCGATAAGGAAACTGCGGCTTCATTCAGAGACAATATATTAAGAAAGGGAGGCACAAAACATCCGATGGATTTATACATTGCCTTTAGAGGACAGGAACCAACCATAGATGCACTATTGGAAAGAGAAGGATTGGTTAAAAAATAATTTTAACCCTTTATTTTCAACCTTAGCAAGGTATTTAAAGAGATGTTTCGAAAAGAAGCATCTCTTTTTTTGTTTATTTGAACAAAATATCCAATTTTTCATTCTTTATACATCATCCAATTTATTAATGACCTATTATGAAGAACTTAATTTTACTTTGTTTTATTACAATCAGCTTATTGTCGAGTGCACAAAACAATCTCAACTACCAAAGCCCACCCAAAGAAATACTGGAACTTGCCGATGCAGCAAAAGCACCTGCTGTACTCATGAATGAAAATAAAGAGCACATGCTTTTATTGTATAAAAATACATACAAAAGCATCCAGGAACTTTCGCAACCAGAAGTACGTTTAGGAGGACTCAGAATTAACCCTAAAACCAATATAGAAAGTCGAACAACTTACTTCAATAATATCAAAACCCAAAGCTTGCAAGTAAAATCATCAGCTATTATTCAAGTAAAAGGGCTTCCTGAAAACCCACAGCTTTCAAATTTTAGCTGGTCTCCCGACCAAAGTAAAATGGCTATGACTCACACAAGCTCAAAAGGAGTTGAAATCTGGGTTTTAGATATAAAAACCTCTACCATCAAAAAAATAACTGAAGCAACAGTAAATGCCAACGTGAAAGATGTAATTAATTGGTTTAAAGATGGAGAAAGCATATTGGTTAAGTTTGTCCCTAAAGACAAAAAAGATCTCATAGAAACGACCACTGCCATACCTGGCGGACCTACCATTTCAGAAAACGATGGTAAAAAGGCACAAAACCGCACGTATCAGGATTTATTAAAAAATAAGAATGATGAGTTTAACTTTGAACAGTTGGCCTTATCTGAGTTATTCAAGGTAAGACTCGATGGCACTAAAGAAAACTGGCTTGAATCCGACCTATATAAAAACATCAGCTTTTCTCCCGATGGTGAGTATGTGATGGTTTCTACTATAAAAAAGCCATTCTCATACCTGGTCCCTTACTATCGTTTCCCATCTGAGACAACGATATACACAAAAGATGCAGAAATGGTAAAAACTGTTCTTTCCGTCCCCTTGATAGAAGATTTACCTAAAGGATTTATGTCAGTCAGAACAGGTCGCAGAGATTTAGCATGGAGAGCAGACAAACCTTCCTCCTTAATATATGCCGAAGCACTAGACAATGGTGATCCTGCTGTAGAAGTCGATTTCAGGGATGAAGTTTTTCAGTTAGATGCCCCGTTTGACGGAGATAAAAAAAGTATTTTAAAAACCATCAACCGCTTTGGAGGAATAGAATGGGCCAACGAAACTACAGCCATTGCTTACGATTACTGGTGGAATACTCGAAATACTAAAACTTACCTGTTTAATCCTTCAAGCAGTGATGAGCCTATAATTTTAAATGACCGAAACTATCAGGATAAATATAGCGCCCCCGGAGAATTTGTTACCCATCGTAACGAATATGGCAAAAATGTTATTTCATTACATGATGACAATGCGTACTTATTGGGAGATGGATTTTCTGACAAAGGTCAATTCCCATTTCTTGACCAATTGAATTTAAAAACACAGAAAAAAAACCGTTTGTACCAATCAGTATATACTGACAAATTAGAATCAATTGATCATTTCGATACCAAAAAACAAGAGTTACTGGTACGTATTGAGTCAAGTACAGAATACCCTAATTATTATTTCAGAAAACTTAAAAACAAAAAACTTGAACAGATAACTGCATTTGGAAACCCATTTAAAAGTATCGAAGGAATTCATAAAGAAGTCATCAAATACCAAAGAGAAGACGGGATAGAACTATCAGGAACCTTATACCTGCCTGTTGGTTACGACATGACGAAGAAGGAAAAAGTACCGATGATATTATGGGCTTACCCAACCGAGTTCAAAGATAAATCAAGTGCAGCCCAAACCACCTCTAACCCCAATAAATTCACGTACCTATATTGGGCTTCTCCCATATTTTGGGTAACATGCGGTTATGCAGTGCTCGATAAAGCTTCGTTTCCTATTATTGGCGAAGGTGATGAAGAACCTAATGATTCTTTCCGTACACAATTAGTCGCTAATGCCAAGGCTGCAATTGACGCTGTTGATTCGCTAGGTTATATTGATAGAGATAAGGTGGCTGTTGGAGGCCATAGCTATGGGGCTTTTATGGTGGCTAACCTATTGACCCATTCTGATTTATTTGCAGCCGGAATCGCCCGAAGCGGAGCTTACAACAGAACACTCACCCCATTTGGCTTTCAGGCCGAAGAAAGAAATTATTGGGAAGCACCTGAAGTATATTATAACATGTCACCATTTATGCATTCCGAAAAAATGAAACATGCACTTTTATTGATTCATGGTGAAGCTGACAACAACTCAGGCACGTACCCTATGCAAAGTGAGCGCTATTTTAATGCTTTAAAAGGATTAGGTGCCACCGTACGTCTGGTCATATTGCCTAAAGAAAGCCACTCTTACAAAGCCCGTGAAAATATTATGCACATGCTTTGGGAGCAAGACCAATGGTTAGAAAAATATGTAAAACACAGAGAATAAATACCTGTATAAATCAACAAAGCCACGTTAAAAATTAACGTGGCTTTGAAAATACATTCAATATAACATTAGTTATACAATTCTTCTTTTTTATAAAAGCCCGAACTGATTAAAACCTCATCGATATTATCCTTAGTAACAGCCACTGAATTAACTCTATAAGTCGAAACATCCTTAAGACCATTAAATTCAGAGCTATTCTTATAATCATCCACACTCTCCCCCTTAACCAATTTTATAGCAATTTCAGCCGCCTTACTGGCACCCTTTTTTAAAGGATGAAATACGGTTACCGTTTGCATACCATTGATAATATTTTTACATCCTCTAATCTCTGCATCCTGACCCGTTACAGCCACCTTCCCTTCCATACTATGTTTTTTTAACACATTAATAACTCCATCTGCCATTCCATCAAAACCAGCAAATACAGCATCAATATCCACCCCATACAAATCTACCACCTTTTCCATTTCAAAAGCAGCTACTTCTGAACTCCATTGTTCTATAAATGTTTCGTACACAATATTTACATTCCCATTTTCAATATGTGGTTTTAAATATTTTTTAATGGCGACTTGTAAATCTTCCCCATTCTTATCAAATTTATCACCTCCCAAAATAACAAAATTACCCCTTGGCTTCTCCTTGATTACAGCATCAACCATTACTTTTCCTATTAAATCACTATTACTACCAACAAAAAAATCAAGATCACTATTCTCTATCATCCTATTGTAGGCCATGATTGGAATATCATTTTCATTAGACTCCCGCACGATACCCACTGCTGTATTTACATTCACTGCAATAACAACCAAGGCATTAACCCCCTGACTGATTAATTCTTTGGCCTGTGCCAACTGTAAAGACTCATCGTTAGAAGCATCTTTTACAATTACCTCAACACCTTCATTTTCGGCATAATTTTTAAAATAATTACACTCTTTGTAATAACGAACTATATCTTTTGATGGATAAAGAAAGCCTATTTTTAGCTCTTTTTTTTGATGACAACCAGACAGTAAAACACTTGTAAACACAAGCAAAACAACACCAAAACTGTTAATTATTTTTTTCATTATGATGGAAAGATTTATAGATTACCCCTACAAATCTAATAAAATTAAGTTCTCAATGTAATTTTTATACCAACGCAATGGACGAGTCTTTAATTTCATTAACAAAGACAACTCCTCGAATGTTAAAAAAAATTAATTACATTTGAGCAATAGAAAGAGAAAGCTATAACCTCAAATCTGAGAGAACGATTTAATTAACCCATTTTCTTATTATACAGACACATCATGACATGGATTGACCTTAAAATCAGACATAAGGTTGGAACCGGTTTAGGGATAGTCATTATCCTTTCAATGCTTTCAAGCCTTGTCTTACTCTTCAACCTACTAAAGGTAGAAGATGAAATTAATGAATTATCAACGCGTTACATCCCCTCTGTTAATGAATCCTCAAAGATGGATCGTTATTGGGAAGGGGCCAATGGTTTAATGACAGCACTTGATTTATCGGGTGATGTATACTTCAACCAAAGAGCTGAAATACAAATTGACAATTTTACTTATGCACTGGAAAATTTAATTAATCTGGGAGATTCTTCCAGTAATAATTTATCCTCCCGAAATATCAATTTGGAAGAAGTAAGAAGCCTCTCAAACAAATTCAAAGAGCTTCGAATAAACTACACAAATGCTGAATCAGAAAGTCAGCAGTTACTTACTGAGATTGATTCTCAATTTAAAGAGTTAAATAGCAAGGCTGAGAACTACAAAGGCTCCTTTGCCGTGCAAAAAACAATGGCTCAGGTCAATTTTGTTTATGCTCAGCTTACTCAATTTATTAAAACTAAAAAGGGTGTTTCTGTTGCCTCCATTCTGAACAACAATGCAGAAGCATTTAATCCATCTTCCTTACCAACTGCACTTAGGCAAGATCTTAGCTCTTTAAAAAACAAACTAGAGAACTTTCTTCCTGTATATAAAAAAGCCCGCCTGGCCGAATTAAAACGTTACGAAGCAGGCAAAAACCTTATGTGGGAAGTAAGAAAATCATCAGAAGTAGGCTTGGACTACCTTTTAGAAATGGGGGATCGCAGTTCCCAGGTGGTATTTAAATCAAAAAGGTTACTTATCATGGCCATGATTCTGGTTATTGTAATTGGAATAATACTGGCGTATTTCCTGGCCTCATCAATCAGTCGACCAATAGAAGAGAGCACTTATCTGGCAGAAAAAGTTGCCCATGGCGATTTAAATGTATCATTTGCCGTTAACCGGAAAGATGAAATAGGGCGGCTCTCTGCATCTATTGACACAATGATTTCGAATATTAAAATAGTGGTTGATGAAATACGAGCTGGCGCTGTCAAAATGGTTGCAGCCAGTGAACGTTTAACCAGGGAATCTTCAGAACTCAGTGAGGGAGCCAATCAGCAAGCCTCAGCCGCCGAAGAAGTCTCCTCTTCTATGGAAGAGATGTACGCTAATATCCAACAAAACACGGATAACTCAAAAGAAACAGAGAAGATTGCTCTTGATGCTGCTGAAGGAATTAGAACCAGCAACCAAAGCTCGCAACAAGCCCAAAAATACCTACACGATATTACCGAAAAAATATCGATCATTGGAGACATTGCTATGCAAACCAATATCTTAGCCTTAAACGCCGCTGTTGAAGCAGCCCGCGCAGGACAGGAAGGCCGGGGTTTTGCTGTTGTTGCAGCCGAAGTTAGAAAACTGGCCGAAAGAAGTCAGCATGCTGCTGCTGAAATCAATACCGTATCACAAACTACCATTCAGAGCGCTAACGAAGCCAGTGAAAACCTGCTGGCTATAACTCCTGAAATTGAAAAAACAGCCTCTCTGGTACAGGACATTACTGCCGCTTCCCTTGAACAGGTAGCAGGCGTTGAGCAAATCAACAATGCACTTCACCAGTTAAATCAAATTACCCAAAGAAATGCTGCCAATTCAGAAGAAATAAATTCGGCAGCCAAAGAATTGGAGGATCTGTCGGTTATGCTAAACAATTCAATCTCGGTATTTAAGTTGGGTGGCGAAGAGAATAAAAAATCAGAGACCAAACATACTATAACTTCGCAAACATCTTCTGATCAAAAAACTACAGCATATGCAAACCTAAATAAAAGTAACTCTTTCAAAGGATCGGTAAAAATTGATTTAGGAAGAGAGTTTGATGATGCTGACGAATACGAGAAATTTTAATAACATCTGCCGGAAGCCTAATACACAAAAGCTTCCGGCAAATATTTTAGGATTTATTCCTGTTTATCATGATTATGTATTTTAGGATAAGCCACACGTGCATGATAAATATTTTTTAATTTCATTTTAAACACTTCTTTTACCTCAGTAATCTCTTTAAAGGTGATAGGCGCATTATAGAACTGACCATCTTTTATCTGATCATCAATAATACCTTCTACCAATTTATCTATTGCTTCATCTGTATATTCCTTTAAACTACGCGAGGCTGCCTCAATAGAATCAGCCATCATTAATATGGCGGTTTCTTTAGTAAAAGGAGTTGGCCCCGGATAGGTAAAACTTTTGATTTCAGGTTCTTTATCTGGGTATTTATTAACGTAGGAATTATAAAAATACTTCGCCTTTGTAGTACCCTGATGGGTAGCAATAAAATCAATAATTTTTTCAGGCAGGTTATATTTTCTGGCAATTTTTATTCCACCTTCAATATGATTAATCACCAGCTTGGCACTTTCTTCAAAATCCATATCATTATGCGGATTTACTCCTGAGATTTGATTTTCTGTGAAATACAATGGCAGAGCCGATTTCCCAATATCATGATACATAGCTCCGGCTCTTACTAACAAAGGATTGGCTCCAATTTTATAAGCGGCCTCCTGAGCTATATTACCCACCTGAATGGAATGTTGGAAGGTACCTGGCGCATTCTCAGCTAACTTTCTTAACAAAGGATGATTGGTATCTGAAAGCTCTACCAGAGTCACATCTGATAAAAAACCAAATAGTTTTTCAAAAATATAGATAAGCGGATATACCACAAACAGCAATAAACCATTAATAGCAAAGTGCAAATAATATTGATAATTTAAATTTTCAATGCCTCCCTCCTGCAATAATGTTAAGCCGGTATAAAAAATAGAATAGGTAATCATGATAAAAATAGCTGATCGTACAATCTGCGCACGACGTACCATTTTATACAAACTAAAAATAGCAGCTATACCTGCAGGGATTTGCATAAAAATAAATTCGAAACTATTATAGCTAAAAAAAGAGGCTAGAATAACCGTTGTCACATAAAAGAAAAATGCCAGACGAGAATCTAAAAAAGTACGTACTATTAATGGTAAAATAGTTAAAGGAATGATCCAAATAGGAATATCCGGAATTCGATAGGAGAGATACACCAAAACAATAACCATACAAAGAATCAACAATAAAAAAGTGATATGATTCAAGTTGTAAAAAACATCGCGCCGGTAGAAATATAAAAACAAATATAAACCCAACATAAACCTGAAGGTGATTAAAAAATGGCCGGCAAAAATAATATTATATTGCGATAATGTTCCTACACGAGACTCATATTCGATCCTATAAGAATCAAGCTTTTTAATTGCTTGCTCATCAATAATCTCGCCCTTATCAATAATTTTTTGACCTGCCAAAACAATACCTTTTGTTAACGACATATTTTTTAGAACATTTTCCTTTTCACTCAAGGTCCTGTTGCTATCAATAAGGATATCAGCACGCAGAAAGGTATTCACCTGCAACTCCGATATAAAGTTTTCTACGCCTCCAAAATCATTGGTCAATAAGGTCATACTCTTGGCCAACTCGGAAACCATATACTGATAGGAAGAACGAAGGGTATAAAATTCAGTAGCCATATAAGGCTCAGCTAAATTATCTCTTATCAGCATCAGTTCCAGCTCCTTCTTTTTAGCCAAATACTCTTCAGGCAAAACAATCACCCCTTTTTTAAAAATATGACTAAATAAAGTATCGGAACAATTTTTTACATAGTCCGAATTCGGTATGCTATTATGCCTTTTTCTTAAAAAAGAATATTTACTCTTTAAACTCTTCAAATTATTATCAAAGGCTTCCAGAAATGCTTTCTTTACCTGTAGCTCAACCAGACTATCCTGTATAAAATAAGGTCTGAAATTTTTCAAGATACTATCTCGCTCTACTTCAATTTCTTTGGTAGTCTTATAAATTCGGAAATCAAAAGGCGCTATTAAGACTTCGTAACGCCAAGGCTCTCCTTTTTTAAATTCATAACTAAATTTACCCTCTCTAGGCATTAGATTGGAAATAATAAAAACAACCACTAAAAAAAGTAATACCCGATAAGTAGATTGAGAATATTTTTTAAGTTTATGCAAGAAATTTTTCATATACTCTTAAATTACAAGTTTTTATTTACCATCACCTCGCTCTGTAAATCAAGGTAAGAATTGCTATCTATTTAAACCATTTTCTATAATGTATGCTAAAAATCACCTTCTTAGCTTACACAAAAATTAAGCACAGGCGCCCATTCATTTATAAATGCAAAAATATTTGCCATACCTAAGTCTTTATATTATCTCAATAGCTCGAAACCCGTTAGTTGTCAGATAAGAAAATGCTCTATAAAATACTTTCCCCTATGCTTACAAACTCATTCCTGGTCTCATTTCATTCGTTATCAACAGATAAAAGAACTCAAGCCTGTATGATTAAATATAGTACTCGAATGCATTAACAAATATGGGCAAAAAAAAGATATTACTTCCTACCCCACAACAATTCATTGTTGATAAATTTTGCCACTACTATAGAGTCTTTATACATATTTTGGTATCTTCGCAGCTCAAATTTTTATGTTATATGAGCGGTTCGATAGGCGTATATAGTTTTATTCCAGTAAGAAAGGATCCTTCGGAAAGGGCGGAACTCGTAACCCAGATTTTATTTGGAGAAACCTTT
>JBFHKL010000114.1:0-12405 GCA_041595375.1 Saccharicrinis sp. | reverse complement strand
TAAAATTGTCGTATATGTTTGATTAAAAGGTGTTTGTATTTTGCATGTGACTGTTAAAAAGTAAAGGATGAGTAAAACGCAGACTATACTCATAGTTATTTTATGTATAGGAATAGTTGGTATTTCTTATGGTATTTTGACCAATAAAGACAATGTAGTAGGAGTAGAGAAGGATGTAAAGATTCGAGAAGTTAATGCTTTTATTCATGATTTTTTATTCGCTAATATTACAGGGGATATATTTTACGATCAATATAATGGCTTGGATGAGCAGGATCTAAATTTCTTTTTACACCTTAAAAAGGGTGCTTATTTACTGGAAAAAGAGGATTATCAAGAGGCTTGGAATAACTGGGACTTATGCTTAAATAGTGTTGTTTTTAATGATTATAAAGCTGAAGCCTATTTAACAATGGGTACTGTTTTAGGCGAACGAGATGGATTTACCAGCTATGTGTTATTACAAAAGGCACTTGAAATTACTCGTTCTTCTGAGCACAAAAATATAGCACTTCAATATTGCTGTTTAAATGCACTTATTAAACTTTTGGTGAGTCAGGCCGAGGATGGTACGGGTTTCCAGCAATTAGATAAAATTGTGCAGCAATATAGTTTAGATGCACATTGTTTATTAAGCGATCACTCATTTCCATATAAAGAAAGAAATGCTTCAACGAGTATTTATCGTATTGCAGCGGAATCTTTATACTGGTTGGGTAATGATAGTTTGGCCAATGCTTATGTTGAACATTTGTTAGATCATAAACAAAATTTTGACAAACCTGAGTTAACGCAAAGTTACGTTAGTATCATGAAGGGGATTCAAAATTATGTTCACGAAGACTTTCAGGCGTCAGAGACTTGTTTTAAATCTGCAATATCTAAAATAGGAGATTCAACTTCGTATTTATCTTACGATTTAGAGTTGCCTTATGCTTATCTGGGAATTATTTTTATGCAGCAAAAGCGATATGCAGAGGCAGTAGATTATATGGAACGATCCATAAAAACATTGCAGCGAGGGTACTACAATCATATTGATGAGCCCCTAAAGTTAATTTCGTCAGATGATATGAGAGGTAAGTGCAATACCTACAATATTATTTTGTGTTATATCCGCTTGCAACATTTTTATAAAGAAGCATTAAGGAATGATGAGAATTTTGTTGAAGTTTCACATGTGATAGCGCTAATAAATTACACCAAACAACTTATCAAACTTTGGTTTTTAAATGCAGCAGATGAAGAAACATTGTTACGATCCACGAAATTAATAAAGCAATGTAATAGTAATGCTATTGATCTCATTTGGGAAAATCAGCATAACTTTACAAAGCCCGATGACTGTATTTTTGGCTATCAAACAGAGGCCAGTTCTTTTTACTTTAATTATTTGAAGGAGCTTAGAAAAAGAGAAAATAAAAGTGGAGAATATAAGAAAATAATGCAATTGACACTGGAGCTGGCAAGTGTACAAAAAAATAAAGATCAGCTTAAAGATGAAAATATCAGAAAAAAAATTTCATTACTAAAATTCAAATCGAGAGTTTGGGATACTAAACGTCAGGAATTAAAAGATTTGGTATATCATGAGGTAGTTCCGAGTAATATTACTGAAGGTCACGCTGTTGTTAAATATTTTGTTGCTTATTCAAAACTTTATATTAGTTATTTTACCTCTAAAGGAAATGGAATTAAAAGAGTAGAATGTAATCACCTGGCGAGTGAAACAAAAGATTTTAAAAGAGCGGTAAAAACCAAGGCTACATTAGGTAGTGAATGTCAGTATTTTTATCAATTACTGGTAAAACCTATCGAAAAGGAATTGGAAGGGGCTTCTTGTTTAACCATCTTGTCTGATGAAAGTCTCAATGGTATTACTTTTGAAATTCTGAAGGATGAAAAAGGAAATCTTTTAATTGAAAAGATGGCTATTAAATATGCCTTTTCGGCCAAAGAATTGACACATAAGTCAAGGCCTCAGCTAAAAAAAATATTGGCTATGGCCCCCGGATTTGAAAACAATAATGCATTTATTATCGATAACTTCACCCGGGATGCGGTAGAAGCCAGTTCTTTTATTGAGGGAGATTCCTTTAGTGATTTTTATTTATCTTCTATTCCTTGTTCCACTGAAGAAGTGGAGGCAATAGGTAAGCTCTTTAACGATAAGAAAATAGATAGTGAGGTATTTATTCGTGAAAAAGCAACTAAAACAAATCTGATTGATCATATGCATAGTCAAACTATAGTGCACATAGCCACTCATGGCATTAATAATGATGCTTATGATAGTGGATTGTTTTTTTCATTAAATGATCAGGATAATGGTTTTCTTAGTTTGCAGGAACTTTATAAGCAGAGTATACAAGCAGATTTGGTTGTGCTTTCGGCCTGTAAAACAGGAACGGGAAAGGTGGTGGAAGGAGAAGGTGTATTGGCCTTGCCACGTGGTTTTAGATATGCTGGAGCGTCTAATGTTATTGCTAGTCTTTGGAAAGTACACGACGAAAAAACCAAAGACTTAATGGTGGCTTTTTATACGCACTTGCTGGAAGAGAACGTTAGTTATGCCGAAGCGCTGCGACGGGCTAAACTTGATTGTATTACAAATGGCTTTTTACCTGTGGATTGGGCTGGATTTGTAATAATTGGGAATTAGCGTGTGGTAAAATATTCTTCTTAGAGTAATTTTAAAAATTAACAACTAATTTTAGTTCAAGATCGGTATTGGTTCTTTCTTTACCTTTGACTAGGAAAATGGCTGTAAAGTATTCTTTATCCTGCAAGTATTTATCGCTAAAATGCTCGATGGAGTCCATGTTTGTAAAGTATTCAACAGTAGCACTTACTCCGTAATCGTGTTGCGAAAAGAAGATGAAATGTTCGGTTTTGTCAGGTCCTTTAATCTTTGATACGATGGCATATTCTAAAGTTTCTCCACTTAAATTTATATTAAATACAGTGTCTTTTATAGAGGGATGTTGTGTCAGTTGCAAGGATGTGTTGGATATGTTAAGATATGGATTACCCTCATTAAAGAAAGAGACAAATTGATTGTTGTTTTTAATGGGGCCAACATAAATGGCATTGCCCTCCTTAATCTCAGAAATAGAGCTTTGCGAACAGAAGCGGATAGCAAATTCTTTTTTATACGACTGAAACAGGGATTGAAAATGCTGCGCCGATAAGGCTGCCATGCCTGTGCATGAGGCGTAATTGGCAGGTTTTAGCTTGTCTTTTAGTTCAGGTCTCCTTTCGCATAAAGCGTAAAATTCTTCCAGACTATTGATTTCAAAATCACGATTCCAGCCAATGCCTCCGGTTGGTGTTTGTCCAATAACGCCAAATAAGTCGCCAATATACAGGTTGGTGGGTTTGTCTTTAGAAAGAAAGGTATTCCATATAGCAGGTTTTTTATGCGGTAAGTGGTCAAATATAACAAAGAATAGTAGGATGATTATTGCTAGGTAAGGTAAGGTGTTGGCTAGTTTGAGTTTATCTGTAATTTTGGGAGCCTGATATTTTTTAGTAAAACTAATCTGATATTGCCCTTTCTCAATGTGTACAACCCATGGATCATCTTTTCCTTCATTTTCGTAATAGCTGATTAGTTTCTTTCTTAGATTGTATACATTAACCCGTACGCGAGGACTTTCTTTGTCCGTATTTCCTGAAGTGCCAAAAAATTCAATATCAATAACGCTTTCTTTAAGAAGAACCCCTTGCATGGTGGCTCTAAATAAATATTGCAACAAAGAGCTACTCGTTGGTGCTTTAGCAAAGGTTTTGCTTTTTCGTATCCGCTGAATGAGTTCTTGCTTTTTTTCCTTCGGGAAATTCATGTAATGGTTATTTTTTTGTATAAATTATTAAATATTGATAATCAGATATGTATGCCTGTACTTTAACGGTTATAATTACAGTTAAAGTTGCGTTAAAGTTATAAAAACAAAATAGAATCAATTCATTTGTCATCAGGTTTATTGATCGATAATCAAGAAAATGAAAATCATTTTGTTTAACTTGAGTTCTTTGTTACTGGTTTTCTTTGGATTGATATGAAATAAGTTGTTTTGTTAATAGTAAAAAATAGAGTGATGAAAAAACTAATGTATGCGCTGCCGTTGATTATTTTACCTTTCCTGTTTTTAAGTTTTAGTGAAGTAAATCCTGGGTTTGAACGCGTAAGATTTTCTCTGGATAAACAAGTCTGGAAGTTTAAAAAGGCAGATGTGAAAAATGGTCAAAAAGTATCATTCAATGATGCAGACTGGCTAAGTGTAAGCATTCCTCATGATTTTAATGGGGGAAGTGATGGTGTTAATAGTGATGTTTTTAACGGACGTTTTGATTTTGAATATGATCCGGATTCCAGAACTATGTATAAAGGTCCTGCCTGGTATCGTACAAACTTTACAGTGGATGAAAAATATAAAGGCAAGCGTATATTCGTTGATTTTGAGGCAGTTTCGTTGGAGGCTACTGTGTGGGTAAATGGAAAACAGGTGGGTAATCATAAAGGAGGATATACCGCTTTTTCATTTGATGTGACCGATTATGTGAAATTTGGTAAAGCTAATGTCTTAGCAGTTAAAGCTGATAATAGTAATAATTCAGCCATAGCGCCATGGATGGCTGATGAGAAAAATTCGTTTCCTTATAGTTTTGATTATGCCATTTACGGTGGAATATATCGAGATGTTTGGTTAACTATTGCCGATGAAGTGAAAATAGAGAATGTCTTCAATACCCCGGTTTGTGGAGGTCAGGCTCCTGCTGTGCTAACAATGAATACAAAAGTGAAGAATTATTCAAAAGCAGAAAAGCAAGTGCTGCTTACCTCTGTTGTTTACGATCCTTCAGGAAAAGAAGTAAGTACCCTGAAAAGAAAAAAGCTGATAGCCGCAGGCGAGACAGTGAATATTCAACAGTCAGAATCTTCTATCGGGGAATTGTTTTTATGGAGTCCGGATAGCCCCCAGGTGTATAAGGTAAAATCAACCTTGAGCATGGATGGAACAGAAATAGATCAGTTTGAGAGTGTGTTTGGATTCAGATATTATTCCTTGGCCAATCATCAGCCTTTTATGCTAAATGGTGTTCAAACACTTATCAGAGGTGTTAATCGTCATCAGGATATGCAAGGTAAGGGATATGCTCTCTCCAATGATCAGCATATTAAGGATGCTCAGCTTATTAAAGATGCAGGATTTAATTTTGTTCGTCATGCACACTATCCTTGCGATCAGGTATTTGCCAAATCGGCCATGGAAATGGGCTTGATGTTATGGTTAGAAATTCCTTTGACAGGCAGTACTTCTGATGACCCATTGTTTTTGGAGAACTGTAAAAGTCAATTGCAGGAGATGATTGAGCAGAATTATAATAACCCGGCTGTTATTCTTTGGGGTATTGGTAATGAGTCTGACCGCTCGGGCTCAAATGAGAATGTATCGAATAAGGTATTCGGAGAATTGGTTAAAAAGGCTCATGAGTTCGATCCTAACAGATTGGTTACAGGTTGTAATTATCAATATAAATCGAATCAGGATTTGGTTGACATCTATGCTCCCCAACAATGGGGTGGATGGTATATGGATGTTATTTCATCGTATAAACCCAAAGAAATTATAGGAGAGTATGGCGCAGATATCGATATGAATATTCGCACAAAGGAAGTCTTTGATGTGGATAAGAATTATTATGCAGGAGGCAGACCCGAATTTTGGTCGCAAGAGTATGGTGCTTTTCTTCATGAGTATAAGGTTTCTATAGGGGAGGCCTATAAGGATAGTTTTCCTGGTCACTGTGTGTGGGTAGCTTTTGATTTTGCCTCGCCAAGGTTGGGTCGTGATTCAAACCCAATTCCATACATGAATCAGAAGGGGTTGATAATGCACGATCATAAAACAAAGAAGGATGTTTATTACATGTATCAGAGCATGTACCGTAAGGCCAGTGATTTCCCTATGCTTTATATTGTACCGGGCACATGGGCTAGTAAGCCGGAAGATGCTAAAGATGCCAGTATTTGGACTTATAGTAACTGTGACTCGGTTTCTTTGTATAATGGATCAAAAGACTTACCCTTAGGTACGCGTATTAAAAATGCAGGCCCAAGAGGAGATACTCGTTTTCAGTGGGATAATATTCATGTAAAGGGCGATAAAATAATAGCTGAGGGGTGGTTTAATAACGAGATTGTTGTCAGAGATACCGTCTTTGTAAAATAATATTTCCTCACTATTTATATGCCAAGCTTTAAACACAGATTATGAATTATAACTTTTTAGAGGGTGTTTAATCCAATGTAAGAGAGGGATTTAATAAGCAGCTTCTGCTGAGATGAAGTGAAGCAATGAAGTGTCTTATTTTAAAGCCATTTTAACACGTAATTGATTTTCTAATACCTATTGCGGGTTAAATGAAGAATTGATTGCATAGGATAAATAGAATAGGCTGTCTCATTTGAGACAGCCTTTATTGTTTATAATCGTTTACTTTCTTCCTCTAAAGCACCTGCTTTATTCGAGCGCTTATTTATTTTATTGAAATTATAACTTAATTTAATGCCTACCTGATGTTTATCCTGATCTTCGACCTGATGTAAATAGGCATCGCTAATAGTACTTGAATATTCCCAGATACGGGTTTTAAAAATGTCGTTGCAGAACAAGTTTATGTCCATCTTTTTGTTAAATAAAGATACATTGACATTTGCATTCAAATAGTGATGAGGTTCTCTATCTGAGAATGAACTATTTCCGCCTGTATCGGCACTGTAATAAACAGCAAGTAAAATATCATCATTTATTGTAAAGTTATTGCTTAAGCTAAGGTTTAGTCGGTTATTATTATAGCTTACCATTTCACCCATCACTTCCGCTTTAAAAAATGGCTTGGTATAATAAAGTGATAAAATGGATTGAAGTCTGCTCCATTTTTTATTTATCCCTAACGTGATAGATATGTTTTCATATTTATCGTAATTTTTGTAAGTAAGTATCATAGCATTTAAGTCATCTTCATTTTCCAACTCTTCATACTCATAGCTCGATCCAATATAGTTTTTGTTATAATTATATGCAGCCGCAAAGGTAAACGGCTTTACCAGTAGCTTATATTCTAATTTATGATTGGTTTGCTCTTGTAATTGAGGGTTGCCGACCTGATATAAAAAATGAGTGAGATAATAAGTATTGCTCAATTGATATAACTGCGGACGAGTAACTCTTTTAGAGTAAGATAACGATGACGAAAACTTTCCTTTATGGTGCGAAATATTAAAATGTGGATAAAAGTTATGACTACTTAAATCAATATCATTTGATGCATCTAAAAAATCGGAATACGAATAAGTGAAATTTTCGTAACGTATACCTATTTGCCAATTGATGCCTTCTCCTATTTTCGACGACATCTCGGCAAACATGCCATATTTAGTTTCCTCACTATTATAATGATCATCATCCTCAGCATCCAATAAGGTAAGACCATCACTCTCAACTTTTGAAAAATCACCACCCATTTTAATAGCTCCTTTACCTGTTTTTAAATTAAATAATGAACGTACCCCAGTTAGCGAAATATCATTATTAATAAGATAATTATATGAGGAGGTAGAATCGGTGTAAACCTCGCTAACACCTTGCGTCTTATCTTTATCTGAGATAATATGATCGACAAACAAACTATAGTCAAGTTTTGAAGTTATAGCCGAGGTAAAGAAAAAATCAAAATGCTGCTTAGCTAAATTTTCTTTGGTTTGGTTGAGGCTATACAATTGATAATATAGGGTATCATCTAAATACACCCAGTTATCAGAGTTAATGGCGATATCAGCATCATACGTTTGATTATTGTACGATATACCAAACTCCGCATTTTTATAAGGAGTATAGGAAAAACTTGCATTCAAATAATACACGGGAATATCAATGTCCGTCTTCATATTGCAAATTTGCGATTGCAAGGGATCAAGATATAATTTTGAATCAATATCCTGAATAGAACTTTTTCGCTGATTAGCCAGGCTCCCATTCACGTAAAAATTAAATTTTTCTTTGTTGACCGAAAGCTGAAATTGATTTTCATCTGATGTTTTTCGACCCTGCCTAAGTTCTGAGGCCGCATTTAAAGCTATAGACTCATGTTTTTTACTGGTTTTAATTTTTATTACAGCTTTGGTTCCTGCACTATATTCAACTCCAGGGTTTGTAATGACTTCAACAGAAAGAATATCTTTTGGTAAAAGTTGACTTAACTCCTTATTATCTTTCACCTCTCTGTTATTGATATAAATAACTGGCGTACCAGCTCCTAAAACCTCAAATTCATCCTCATCTAAAATAACCCCAGGAATTTTACTTAACAAATCCTCGGTATCTAATGATTTTGCCAACGGTGTAGAGTTGATCCGTGTAATCATATTCCCATTCTCAAGTTTTTCAGTAGGGAAGCTTCCTTTAATCTTTACCTCGTCCAATTCTTCAACCGATGGCTGTAGTATAATACGCAATGGATCATGTATTTTTTGTGCAATAAGGCTAGAGTCAATATAGGTTTGATGCCCTATTACACTTACTTTTAAAATAAATTGATTGAAAGTGCAATTCTCAATAGCAAATTTTCCATCAAAGTTGGTAATGCCGCCCAATAAAACCTCAGGATGATATTTATCGATGGCTACCACATTTGCAAAGGCTATAGGTTTATTATTTTCATCCTTTACAATGCCGTCAATGGTTTGAGAATTGAGTTGAATAAAAAGAGTAATGCTTAATAGGATTGTTAAAAATGTGTTTTTCATGTTTAATAATATTCGGTCGTGTAATTAGTTTGTATTTATTTTGAAGAGATGTAATCACAAGGCATACCAAAAATCGTATATTTTTATATATGAATATTATAGATTGAATAGTTTTTGCCGGAAGAAATGGGGTGTAAAATATATTTACAAAAAAGTGGATGATTTTTTTACAGTTTTGGTTTGTAACCTAACAGGCTTTAAAAGCCTGTTAGGTGTATGGATAGCTACGCTTAGGGTACGATTATTTTACAATAAATATGAGATCTTTTAAATATTATCATTGCTTATAAACGATTAATATCTTTTGAATTAGAAGTTTTTGTATTGAACATACCTATGTAATTTTTAGCCTTTCATCCCCTAAACTTGTCTCTATGCTATATAAAGTTAGTAAGACAATATCATTCGAATATAGAGTTCTATAGATTTATAAAAGGCCCGTTTTTATCTTATCCTTATCGATTTTTTTCTTTTTTGATTTACCTACTTGTTTATCTCCATTCCTCTCCAAGTTAAATACCAACTGAAAAATAAATGAGTTTTGGACAACAGATACATCCTTTGTATCACTATAATAAAAACTGTCATCTAGAACTACACTTCCAATATGAGAAGTAACAAAGCTATCAAACGGGGTTATATACGTGCATCCTAAATCAAGCTTACGATTAAAAAAGCTCTTTTTAAATGATATGGCTAGAAAGTCATTAGTATTGTGATCATAACCTTGAGCTGTTATATTCTTAACATTATCCTTTTGGAAAACAGCTGCAAAAATGGAATTATATTTATTTGATATATATGCTAATTGCGAAGATATCTTCCAGTCATCTAAATCATGTTCCATTTCTCCATAACTAGCTCTTTCCCAAAATTTTTGCGCAGAAAAAGATAAATAAATTTGGTCTTTATTTTTTAACCCTTTAAAATAAGAACCCATAATATCTAATCCATACTTTTTATATTCGAGTTCGTTTTCATAAGTATAGCTTATAATATGATCACCGACTAATGTTCCTGTTTTCGATTGAACATCATTACCAAACTTATAAAATGGTTGAAGCGAAATATTACATCCTTCAAATCCCTTGCTGGCTTTTACTTTTAACTCATGATAATAAGACGGTTTTAATAATGAATTACCAGTAATTGTTGAAAAAGAATCTATAACTGAGGTATAAGGAGATAACTCACTCATAGAAGGGTTATATGTATTAACTTTATAATTTAAGCTGACGCTTAAGTCTTTACCTAACTGCACCTTATAGGCCAGAAATGGTAATACAACAAATTGATTATCTGAATTATCATAAGAGTCGGATTCATATTGTAATGAAACATTCTCAACCGAACTACCTATTTTAAGACTTGAATTGTCATTAATTAAATAGTTTAGGTAAAAACCTGCATTATGGCGATTTTGAGTGTTCTGATTATCATATTGAGTATTGTCAATATCATAAGATGTTTCGATTTCCTGATGTCTATAATTATAACACAAATCAACATCAAACGAATTGCTTAGAATAATTTTATCTTCTATGTAAAAATCCACATAGTTTTTCTTACTATCATATATTTCAGTAGTAATATCTTCTTCAATATCAATAACATTTGAATACTCATTTTTATTATAGTAATAAGATATACCTGCGTTAATTTTGTTTTTATCACCAACCTTACCTTCATAAGATAATAATGCATATGGATTAGTATTTTTAGCTTTAGTCAAACTGCTTTGCAAATACTCGCTCATTAGTTCATTACTGTTATAAATAGAGAATTCACTTTCTCGTTCTTGCTTATTATTTTTAAAAGGAGAGTATGAATACCTAATCTCAGCTGATAGAATTTTATCTGGTGCAATAATAAAATCTGTACCTAAGTATACATCATTTACAGATGAAGAATACAAATTATTCTTTGCATCAGTACTTTGAGATACATAATAATCATCAAAACTATATACCTTATCTTCTACTACATTATACTTATTATAGTTATTGACATAACCACCATATATATTAACTTTAGAAGAGAAATTTGAATAACTTATACTACTCGTATTTTTTAATATATCATTATTCTTATCATCGAATGTAGCAATAGTAAAATCTTCTGCAGAAACATTATAACCTGTTAAACTCTTATCTGTTATAACATTTAATATAGCATCGTATTCATTAGCATATCTACCCGAAATATTTCTTATAATTTCAACTTTAATAATTTTTGATGGAGATAAAGATCTTATATATTGTTCATTTTTAGTTATACCATCAACTTGTAATAGAACGTTATTACGGTTTGCAACCTTGAATGATCTTGATACAATGTCCATTGATACTGATGGTAATCTTTGTAAGACTTGTTCTGCATTTGGTGCTTGCTTTTTATATTTCTCACTTAACACCACGATATCCCGGTCAGCTTTATGAACAACATCCTGAGCTACAATATTAATATCTTCCAGTATTCTATCATTTGTAACTACTTTGATAGTACCCAGATTTATATCTTTATTATCTATTTTTAGATCAACAGTTTTTGTCATATATAGAATATGACTAACAGACAGTACATAAGCATCAGCCTTGTCTATTGATAATTCGAAGTATCCCTCATTATTAGATGTCGTGCCTGTAATTAGTTTGCCTTCGTGCATTAAAGCAATCGTTGCAAAAGGAACTGTATTTTTATCTAGTGCTATAATTGTACCTGTGACTTTAACAGAAGCAAATAAACTGCTGTAACTGATAAATAAACCTAGTAGAATTATTAAAAATTTATTCTTCATCTTATTATTTATTATTGTATTTTATTAAAATTTCGTATTTAATATTACCCGACATTACCCTACTTAAACAGAAAGAAAAAGGATTAAAATAAACTATCGGAATATATATACTAGTAATTGTTTTGCCAATTACATGGCATCAATAAGCAAAATGCTCCCTTTATTTTCTGAACCGAACCTAGTAGTATGCCAATGTTTGATAAATTCATCTTTAGAATAATTTGTAAGACCAAGGAGAGGATCAGCTACATAAAAAATAGTATCGTTGTTTTTTACCTTTATGTTGTATAAAATCACGAAGTACTTTTTATCCCAAAAAATCAGATAAGGAAAAACAGCTGTATCTACCAAGCTTTCTATAGTAACTCTATTACCAATAGCGTTATAACCAAGTTTATCAAAAGCTTGTACAATACTTGATAAAGAATCACTGGCTTGGTCAGAAATATATCTTTGTTTAATTTCTTCAATAGAAAATGATTGGCCATAATAATCTGTAATCATTTTCACACAGGCTATACCACTATAGTTTATATCACGAAAAATATAAATTGGAAATTTCATTGTTAAATTTATTATTAGTATAATTAACATCATACGTAAAAGTTTGTTCTGAAGTTGCAGAAGTTGTTGCTTTGATTTTAATACCTCCATCTGATTGGTTTAATTGCTGCAAAGTAACTGCGGGATTACTAATATTTGTTATGCTAACATATTTATTGTAAATAGACCTTGTAGTATAGTTATAATTATTTTTTAGAGAAGTCATTATATAACTGGGTTTAAAAATATCAGG
>JBFHKL010000113.1:0-12543 GCA_041595375.1 Saccharicrinis sp. | reverse complement strand
TGATTACATTAAACAAAATCAACCATTTATCGAAGATAGCAAGGATGAATTAGTAGATAGCATTGGCGGAAACGCATATACTAATGTTGAATTTGAAGATTTAGCTGAGTAAATATACGATAACAATATTTTTCAGGAAAGACCATACAGCTAGTATGGTCTTTTTTTTTAAGCTTATTTCTCAGGCCCCGTGTTGGCCTGATGCCTTAACTATCTGTATACGGCTTATGTATAAAACATCGCCATGAGCAGTAAAATTGCGATGAGTGAGAACTGAGTTGAAGTACACTTTTATGATGACGAATATTGCAATAATCAGAAACTAATAATAGAAGATTTTACCCAAAAGAGTCAACACCCTTTCCGCCTAAAGAGGAAAATCTATTATGAACAGAAGATGTAAAGCAACGAAACACCTTATTTTGAAGCAATTTCAAGTTGCACTACCTCTCACTCAACAGGCTGGTATCCTCCAATACATAGAAGTAATATAAAGACACCTCAAGTAATCACAAGGTCCTTTATAATGAATTGAACACTTAGCACACACCTTAATTACTTCATTATGATGAGATAATTTACACCCTGTAGATAAAAGAAACGATTTTTTTTGCAGAAGATATACTTCATTTTGTCTAACAAAATAAACAATCTAAAGAAAATAGTCTTTTTAGCTCTGCTCAAATTATATTTTTAAGCGATCTAAAAAAAAAGAATGAAGAAATTACTTGTCTTTGCATTATTTGCATTTGTTTCATCTCAAATATTCTCACAACATCATACCATAATATTTGAAGGTTATTTGTTTAGTGAAGACTCTATTCCCATGGAGAATGCACATATCATCAATTACAGAACTGCAGGTATTGTTGTAAGCTCCAAAACAGGGTATTTCCGATTTGAAGTAGAAGAAGGAGACTCACTTATGATTAACCACATATCCCTAAACCCTACTGTAATATATGCCAACGACAACTATAAAGAGGAAAATAATTACTATGTACCTTACAAACTCTACACCATTAGTGTATGCCTGGCTGAAAGCGCTGATCATAAAGCAGACATTGCTAATTTTAATAAAAATATAGCTAAAGTATATAAATCACTCGAAAAAGAAGGATTCAAGCATACAGATCCTCATTCACAAGGACAACTTCCTATAAATATGGGAATGGGCAACAATGTATCATTAAACCTATTAACTATTAAAGACTTAATAAAACAAGGAAGAAGAAATAAATACATTTCATTTGATGATGAGTCCTTGACGGAATAATTCTACACGGCTTTACCGCTCTGGTCAGCTCGGTATTTATCCACCATCTTCTGAATTTCATCAGCCCCTAATTTTTTGACATTTGTCACTATAAACGATCTTAACAAAAAGTCCCCAAACTGGTTACACTCCTTAACCACTTCACTAAAGATATCTTTTACATTAATGGTGATAGGTAATAAGGCTGTAACCAACACCTTATCACGTTCAAACAAAACACTTTCAGCCACTCCCTCATGCTGTTGAATTACAAAATCAAGTTCTTATTCCAGTAAATCCTCTTGCCATTTTTCAAAAGACTGGTCCGCTGCAGCTACCATAACCACAAAATAGCGCAACTTATCACCCTGCCCCCCTAAGCCTGTAGAAATAAACACAGGGGTAGTTCCTAACAATGAAGTCTCTAGCACCATCCTAGATTCCTGCAAGGCCAATATTGACCATTGCAATAATTCTTGATCAGAATTTTCACGATACTTTTCTATCGCTCTGTAAGCCTCGGGATTATCTATCTTGGCTAACCTTGAAAGAATATCTTTTTTTTGTTCAATCGCAACCTCATTATCCGATAATAAAGCAATATCCTTTAAAGCGATTTCTTGATCCTGTGTATCCTTTAGTTTTCTTGAGTACTGAAAATAGGCCAGCTGAATTTCCATATCAACCTGACTTTCCAATATTGATATGGTCTTACTCCCACTTCTCAATAGCTCCTGTATCTTTTGATATACCCTATTAAACTCTAATTCTTCATCCATAACAATAATAATTACTACAAATTTAATAAAAGACTGTCTTTAATTATACTTTTACACCAGAAAGAATAAACAAACCCTCTTAATTATATAAAAATCCCTAAATATTGGTATTGGTGAAACAACTACATTGTTTTACTTTTGTTACCTCCTAAAAGGATATAATTAACTTTTACCCTTATTGAATGAATTTATCAGAATTAAAAACAAGCGAAGAAGGAATCATAGTTAAAGTCAATGGCTTTGGCTCTTTCAGAAAGCGCATAATTGAAATGGGCTTTGTCAAGGGTAAAAAGGTTAAAGTAATTAAAAACGCACCACTTAAGGACCCTATTGAATATGAAATTATGGATTATAAAGTTTCACTGCGTCGCAGCGAGGCTTGTATGATCACTGTTATTTCTAAGGAAGAAGCCATCAATATGGTCTCCATTCCATTTGAAGGAACAATTACTGATGAGGTTTTAAAAGAAACAGCCTTTAGGGAAAGAAAAACCATTCATGTGGCATTGGTTGGAAATCCCAACTGTGGTAAAACTACCCTGTTTAATTATGTTTGTGGAGCTCAGGAGCATGTGGGCAATTACAGTGGTGTAACAGTTGATTCAAAATCAGGAAACTTTATTCATAAAGGATATACTTTCAATATTGTAGATTTACCTGGAGCCTATTCCTTATCGGCCTATTCGCCAGAAGAGCTTTATGTCAGAAGACACATCCTAAAAAATGCGCCTGACGTGGTCGTTAATGTAATCGACGCATCCAATCTTGAACGAAATCTGTTTTTAACAACCCAACTAATCGACATGGATATTAAGGTTATTGCAGCCTTAAATATGTATGACGAACTGCAAAAGAAGGGAGATAAATTTAATCATGAAAAGCTCAGCAGGATGCTTGGCATAAGCTTTGTCCCTACGGTTAGCTCTAAACGGCAAGGTATTGGAAAGCTTTTTGATCAAATTATTAAAGAATACGAAGACTGCACCCCATCTCAGCGAAAAGTACATATCAACTACGGTCAAACTATAGAACGTGGCATCGCAAAATTAACAGAGGAGTTCAGCGAGGCAAAAATACCTCATAATATCTCTCCCCGGTTTCTGGCATTAAAACTTCTGGAAAAAGACCAAAAATTCCATCATAAATTTTTGTCAAAACCCACCAATACAGCCTTAAAGGAGAAAACATTAAATATTATTCATAAAATAGAGCTGGATCATAACGAAGATACAGAAACACTGATAACAGATGCTAAATACGGTTTTATTGCCGGGGCACTAAAAGAAACCTACCAGGAATCGCCTACCGTTCGCGTACGCAAATCGGAAATTATTGACACCTTCTTAACTCACAAACTGTTTGGTTATCCCATCTTCTTCTTTTTTATGTGGTTGATGTTTCAATCTACCTTTTCTATCGGAGAATATCCTATGGGATGGATTGAATATGGAGTAGAAGCCCTGATGAATTGGTTGGGAGACATCATGTACGAGGGGCCCTTCAAGGATTTGTTAATTGATGGGGTTATTAGTGGCATGGGAGGTGTTTTGGTGTTTCTACCCAATATTTTAATCCTGTTTTTCTTTATCTCCTTTATGGAAGATACTGGATATATGGCACGAGCTGCATTTATCATGGATAAACTCATGCACAAAATGGGTTTACACGGAAAATCTTTTATCCCCTTAATCATGGGTTTTGGCTGCAACGTACCAGCTATTATGGCTACGCGAACTATAGAAGATAAAAATAACCGACTGATAACGATATTGATCAACCCCTTTATGTCGTGCAGCGCCAGGTTACCTGTTTATATTCTATTAATTGGGGCTTTTTTTCCTGAGCACGCAGGAACTATATTATTCAGTATATACGGATTAGGCATACTCATAGCCATTATAATGGCTAAGATATTCCGTAAGTTTTTATTCAAAGATAAAGATGCTCCTTTTGTCATGGAGCTTCCTCCCTATCGCATACCAACCTTACGCTCAACACTTATACACATGTGGAGCAAAGGAGTTCAGTATTTAAAAAAGGTAGGAGGTATTATTATGATTGCCTCTATTATCATCTGGTTTCTACAAAACTTCCCTAAAAATCAAGAAATCATTCATAAATATGATAACCAGATAGCCAACTTAACCGCACAACAACAAAAAATAGAGTCATCTAATAAACCAGATAGTATAAAATTGCGTTTAATAAGCGAGGCAAACGATAAAATAAATATCCTTAATGTAGATAAAACAGCCGAACTTCAAACAGAATCATACATAGGAAAGATTGGTCTGTTTATAGAACCAAGTATTAAACCCTTGGGATTTGATTGGAGAATGGGTATTAGCTTATTAACAGGAGTAGCGGCAAAAGAGGTTGTGGTAAGTACCATGGCCGTAATTTACCATCGTGATGCCCAAAACGACAGTGAAACACCCGCATTAAAAGAGAACCTTAAAGCGGCTAAAAACGCCCAAGGAGAAGCATCTTTCACACCCGTTGTGGCGCTTAGTTTTCTGGTGTTTATTTTAATTTATTTTCCGTGTATAGGCGTTATTGCTGTTATCCGTAAAGAATCGGGATCATGGAAATGGGCATTATTTACCATTGGTTACACCACAGGTTTAGCTTGGATAATGTCGTTTATTGTATATAATATTGGTAATTTAATAGTTTAGTTATGCTACAGGAAATATTAATGTGGTGCAGTGTTGGCGGAGCCTTTGGGTATACTTTCTATTCTTTGGCTAAAATAATCCGAAATGCTTATTTGGGGAAAGGAACAGCTTGTGGCGGATCTTGCAGTGGCTGTAGTGCTAAAAAAGATTTGATGAAACAAATAGAATATAAAAATCTAAAACCAATAAAAAGTTAACAAGCTATTAACTCGAAATATCTTTTTTTTTGCTTTTTTTTGCATTATGAACTTATTAAAGGAACTACATAAACGCATTTTATCACTGATTATTCTCTGCCTGTTTTTAATCAGTACCAGTGGTGTGGTTCTTTTTTATCATTTCTGCCAGCATTCAAATCAAATGCTTTACTCTGTATTCATAGATGAAACAGAAGATATGTGTGCAGAAAATGCATTGATTTGTGAAACTCCTCATCAACATCATAATCATTGCTGCCAACAAGAATCAAAAACATTCTTATCCAAAGATGAATCCTGTTGTCAGCATCACCAAAGCTTTTATAAAACAATAAAGCTTAATACTACCTATCTGATAGCAAAAAAACTATCATCACCTAAATCCACACAACTATCCCTCCTATTCAGCACTTATCTGATTAATTCAGAGCGAGATGCTAATCAGGAATTACAAGGCAAAGCATTACTCCGTAATTTTCCACCTTCATCCACTATTTTCAAATTATCTGGAAGGGATATTGTGACCTTTCATCATTCTTTAAAAATATACGCTTAAGATTATTTTAAGCTTTCTTAGCTACCCTTTTACTTTTATTTAGTAAAATAAGCTGACGAAAGAATCCTTTGCAGGACTTTTGACTGTCGCATAATTTGATTGCTTTTTAAGCATTTAAAAATGCTTTGATGATAAAAAATGGGAATATGATCTCTATACTGCTACAGCCAAAAATTAACTAAGCATCCTGTAAATCCATTTTGAAATTAGATTGAGTCTAAGTCATTGCTTGCATCCCCAAAAAACGGAATCAAAACAAGTGCCTGCATAACAATGATTGAGCATCACAAGAAAAACACAGATAATGCAACTTTTACCATGATGGTAACATTTTGTATTAGTCCAATACTTGTCTTGCCAGGCCTTAGTCAGAGATGAATCAAACTAATGGCAATAAAGAATAGGCATAAGTCTCTTTTCATGATACACATGAGATAACACAAACCGGGTTATATAACTGCGCAAGGCAAAGTCTAAAAGGAACAAAAAACAGTATTGACCCGGACATATATCTTATAAATAGTAATACCAAATAAATTTTAAAGATGAAACCACTATATACAATTGTCTTTTCTATGCTTTTCACTATCTCATCCTATGCGGCTGATATCAAAGGAAAAGTACTGGAAAAAAAAGACAAAAAGGAAATACCGCTTATAGGTGTCAATGTTTATTGGTTAGGCACAACCATTGGAACCATTACCGATGCCAACGGGCAATTTGAACTCCTACAAAAAAGCAATCAACAGTTATTGGTTGTTAGTTATGTGGGTTATGACAATGATACTATAGAGGTAAAAAACGATAAACCCTTAACCATCTATCTGTCACAAGGTAAAAATTTAGAGGAAATCACAGTGAAGCATCGCCGTGCAGCCACCTCCATCTCTAAACTCAACCCCCTATATGTGCAACAGGTGGATGGCAAAGAACTGGAACGTTGTGCCTGCTGTAATCTTTCAGAGAGCTTTGAGACTAATGCCTCTGTAGATGTGGCTTATGCCGATGCTGTTTCCGGCGTGAAACAGATTCAACTACTAGGTTTATCGGGCAGATACTCGCAACTAGCTATAGCCAACATCCCCATTTTACGTGGTGCCGAATCGGCTTTTGGCATGGAGTATATTCCGGGAACATGGATGGAGAGTTTGCAAATATCAAAAGGTTCTGCTGCCGTTAAAAATGGCTACGAATCAATTACCGGACAAATCAACCTTCAATTAAAAGAGCCATCCGGAACCGAAAAAATGCACCTGTACATGTATGGCAACCAGGATGGAAAGGCAGAAACAACCTTTGGTTATGCTTTTGACCTGAATGAAAAATGGAGCACCTCCATCATGGCCCAGGCAAGTGGTAACTTACGTGAACTAGACATGAATGACGATGGTTTTCTGGATAAACCCACAGCTAGAATGGGTACCTTTATTAACCAATGGAACTACAAATCAGATAATTTCACTTCTAAATTTGGGTTCTCCTATCTCAACGAGAAAAGAGAGGGCGGACAAAAAGGTTTTGATCATGATAAGGAACAAGCTGAACAGTCGCTTTATGGAATCAACATTGAGGTAGAACGATTCAACGCCTTTGCCAAAAATGGCTTTATCTTTAAGCGTGAGGCTACCAGCTTAGGAACCATTGTATCGTATAATTATTTCGATAGGACTTCTTTTTATGGCTACAACACCTTCGATGTCATACAACAAAATATATATGCCAATATCATCTATCAGTCCTACATTGGCGACACCCGACATACCTATAACACAGGAATTAGCCTGGTTTATGACAATAACGAGGCAACATTTAATGGTTCAAAAAATAATGTTGGATATACCGAAACCACTAAAGGGGCTTTTGCTGAATATAATTACATCCCCAGTGAAAGATTCACTCTTATGGCAGGCTTAAGGTACGACTACAGCAGTTTACACGACGGCTTTTTCACACCACGTTTTCATGCCAAATACAATTTGAGTGAGCATATCACCGTTAGAGCCAGTGCAGGCAAAGGCTATCGCTCTGCCGATGCCATCAGTGAAAACTCAAACTTCATGGCTAGTTCCAAAGCTTTTATTTTCGACGAAGAGATCAAACAAGAAGAAGCCTGGAACTACGGTTTATCTATGACAAATGAAATACCCGTAGGTGAGCGAAAAATCAATATCAACCTAGAGTTCTATCGCACTGAATTTAAAAACCAACTGGTAGTAGATCTGGATCAAAACAGTCAAGAAGTTCACTTTTACAATCTAAAAGGAGATTCTTATTCCAATATTTTCCAGATAGAAAGTAGCTACGAACTTTTTAATCGCTTTGATTTAACAGCGGCTTACCGACTTAATGATGTGCAAAGCACCTTTAATGGAAAACAGGATGAAGTTCCTTTTGTTAGCAAATACAAGGGCTTAGTATCTACTTCATACAGAACAAATTCTGACAAGTGGCAGTTCGACCTCACAGCCCAGTTTAATGGTAACCAGCGATTGCCTTCAACCGGAAGCAATTCAGTAGAGAATAGCCGAGCCGATGAGTCGGAAAATTATATAGTGCTACTGGCTCAGGTTACCAAAAACTACCGTAACTGGAGTTTTTATCTGGGCGCAGAAAACATGGGTGATTTCACTCAAGATAATGCCATTATTGATCCCGACAATCCTTTTAGCGACGAGTTTGATGCCAGTCGCATATGGGGTCCTTTGTATGGTAAAATGATATATGCAGGTATTAAATTTAATTTAAATAAAGATTAGATATTAGTCATATCATTATCTATCAGAGCATTAAGGTATTTATTAAAGAAAACGAAAATTAAAACAAAACTTATTGATCATTAAATAAACAGATTATGAAAAATTTAAAATTATTATTCGCAGGATTATTACTTTTTATCGGATTAACAGGATTATTTGCCAAAGAAAAGCCAAAAGTAAAACAAGTAACTTATGTATGCACCATAGATTGCGAAAGTTGCAAGGAAAAAATTATGAAAAACATACCCTATGAAAAGGGCGTAAAAAAGGTGATTGTTGACATACCTACAAAAGAAGTAACCGTGTTCTTCAGAGAAGATAAAAACACCTCTAATGAGCTTGAAAAAGCAATTGAAAAACTGGGTTATGAGGCTGATGTAAAAAAGGCTAAGACAGATAAAAAATAAAAAAAACTCCTGATGCCACTTAAAACGCATCAGGAGTTTTTTATTCCCTAAAACTACTTCTATAACTTTTAATGATGTAGCGGATAGTTATTCTATCTCTATACAAGACAAATCCATATTTATATATAGTTATTGCATACTCATTGCAGGCATCTGCACTTCAGCAGCCTCTAACAAATAATTATGAAGATCGGTATTTTTAACAAAAGCAGGTAATGCTTCGCTTCCTGCACCAAACATAGCCAGCTCTACAAAGTCAGCCGAATGGTTCATTCCCGACCAATACACTGAGATATAATTTTCCTGTATCTGAGCAAAATCCTTAAATGGCAATTTATAAGAATTATATAACCCGCCACTATCCAATGACGAATAGCTTTTCAGGATAGATTTAGCCTCCTCCTTACTTATGTTGTAGCCTTGTGCATAATTTATTCGCTCAATGACATTAGCAAGCGAGTCATCCTTTTTTATCCCGTGAAGAATCCACTCATTTGTATGTTTAAAATGATGAAACAAATCAAATTTTTCGTTTACATCTTTACTTTTTATCAATCCAGGGTTTGAGTTACCATGATCTGTAGTTATCACTACAAGGGTATCCTCTCTTTGCTCCGCAAAATTAATAGCCACTTCCACAGCCTCATCAAAAGCCATTTGCTCATATAAAAGACCAGCGGCATCGTTACCATGAGCAGCCCAATCCACTTTTCCTCCTTCTACCTGCAATACAAAACCTTCAGGATGATCCTTCATTAAAGAAATAGCCTTCTCTGCCATTTCAGCAAGCGAGGGTTTTTCCTGAATAAGGTTTTCATCCGATTGATGATCCAGAGCATAAGGCATACCGTCTTTATTAAAAACACCCATAACAGGCTTATCAGAAACAAGTTGCTTCATTTCTTCTTTTGATTGAACCAACTGAAAGCCTTCCTGAACAAAATCACCAAAGATATTCTTCTTATCCTCTCTTTTGGAGCCATCAAAATATTCTGTTCCGGCCCCCATCATCACATCAAATTTTAAGGCAAGATACATACTGGCTATCTTATCCTGATGTCTTCGGTTATTCACATTAATACTAAATCCAGCAGGAGTGGCATGTGTGATAGGCACAGTGGTTACACAACCAACCTTTTTACCAGCCTCCTTGAACTTTTGTAAAATAGGCTTATGCTTCGTGCCATCAGCAGCCACATTAAGCGAACCATTATTAACTCTGATTCCTCCGCCCCAAGCCGAACTAGCTGCAGCCGAGTCTGTAACAATGCAATCAGCCGAAGCGGTATCCATCAGGGCCCTTTTTACTTTATTTTCACGATATAACTTCAGCCAAGTACTCGACTTACCCAGCTTACGCTGCATCAATAAGTCGGCCATATTAAGCGTTCCCGTACTCATTCCGTCGCTTACTAGAAATATGATATTTTTAGCTTTTCCCTTATTATTCTGGCTAATAGCACTTTTACATCCCGACACCAATAACGGTGATGCAACAGCACCTGAAAAAGCCGCCAGGAGCCCTGAATTAATAAAATCTCTTCTTTTCATATCGATCAATAATTTATCACTTATCAAATAAAGTACAATATTACCAAATTATACCTATACAAAGTTGTTAATAAAGTATTAAGTTTTTGATAAATCAAAAACTTAAATATCTAATACTCCACACAATCACCTAACTAATAATCAATTACAACAATAAAGGCTTTGGTAAAATCCAAACCTTTACATTAGGCTTGTCCTCAAAAGTATCTTTTACCTGAAGTAAACCCTCATTTTTTTTGGCTTCTCTGGTCATTAATCAAAGCATATCTAATACAGCATCAGAATTACCTAGCTGACCCGAAATATCTAAAAATAAAAACTCCCAATGCGATTCGTAACAATTGAAATATAACCATTCAATAACAAGTATACTTTATACATCTTTACTTTAAACATTATAAGTTAAACACTGTAATGCTTAACATACCAAAATAAATTAAGTTTACTGTACTCAGCAATTTTATGTAACTTACCAGCATATGACATATAGAATTTCTCCTAAAGAAGATATACTATCTTAACAATTATGAGAAATGTTATTGTTTATAAGCAATAAAAAGTACACATTTGATTATACGCATATAAAAATAAAGAAAAAAGACAATAATGAAAAAAACCGGCATTTTTTATGGCCCAGAGAAAGGAAGCGTTGCCAAAGTAGCTAAGCTGATTGCAGAAAAATTAGGTACCGACAAAACCGATCTTCACCTAGTTAAAGACAGTAATATATCTACAATAAATGCCTACAATCAAATTATCTTAGGCATCTCCACCATCGGAACCACCAATTGGGATTCAGAACACACTGATACCGATTGGGATACCTTTTTCACTCAGCTAAATAAGGCCGACTGGAAAGGAAAAACAGTGGCTATTTTTAGCTTAGGTGATCACATCAATTATCCTGATCATTTTGTTGACGCCATAGGCTGGGTATACCAAAGATTAAAACCCTTACAAGCTAATATAGTAGGTTTCTGCGACACCGATGATTATCATTTTAATGAATCAGAAGGCATTGTAGAAGGTAAATTTGCGGGATTACCTTTAGATGAAGATAATGAAAGTGAAAAAACTGATGAACGATTAAATAAGTGGCTTGATCAGCTAAAAACTAAAAATAGTTTTTAAGGATTAAAACAGGATTAGGTTCTATTCTATCAAAAACAGAACCTGTCCTGTATTATTATAAGTTATGTGCCGTATTTTTCTTTTTTAATAATACGGAGATTGTAATTGTTCATCAATACAAAGTCAAATTGTTTTTTACCCTTAAAACAACAAAAAACGATGAACACTAAACAAAAAACCGTAATTGCAAAAGACATTGTTAAATCTACTCTCAAACACAAGAATTTAACAGATCTAGGTCATGCAACTATCCGCGAAATAGTAACTATTGTAAATGAAATTGAAGAACGTACCGACGTGAAATTTATCCGTATGGAGATGGGAGTTCCCAGTCTTGACTCTTCACACATTGGTATCAATGCTGAAATAGAAGCACTCAATAACGGCGTTTCTTCTCAATACCCCATGCTCGAAGGCATTAAACCCTTTAAAACACAAGCCAGTCGTTTTGCAAAAGCTTTTTTGGATATAGATATTGATGCTGCGGGCTGCATTCCAACAGTAGGTGCTATGCAAGGAGCTTATGTTCTTTTTATGGCCATCAGCCGGCTCAATATACAAAGAGACACCTTCCTGTTTATCGATCCTGGATTTCCGGTTCAAAAAATACAGCTTCAGGTACAGGGTATTAAACACACTTCTTTTGATGTATTTGATCATCGCGGAGCCAAACTAAAACAAAAACTAGAAAGCTACCTGAGCAAAGGTAATATATGCGGCATTATCTATTCTAATCCCAACAACCCAACCTGGATGTGTTTACACAACGAGGAGCTGGAAATTATAGGTAAGCTTGCTAATCAATACCATACCATTGTCATTGAAGATCTGGCATATTTTGGCATGGACTTCAGAGACGACATTTCCGTTCCATTTGAACCTCCTTACCAACCCACGGCAGCAAAATATACCGATAACTATGCCCTTTTAATCTCCAGCTCAAAGGTGTTTAGCTATGCAGGACAAAGACTTGGGACACTCTGCATTTCCAACAAACTAATGAACTCTTATTTTGAATCATTAAAAATTAGCTTCGGAGATGGTAATTTTGGTAGACTTATTGTAGGAAGATTACTATATTCGCTGTCCGCAGGAGCAAGTCATTCAGCTCAACATGCTATTGCAGCCATGTACAAAGCAGCTTGTGAGGGCGAATACAATTTCGTAAAAGAGGTAAAGGAGTATGGCATCAGAGCCAGGGTAATGAAAGAATTATTTGTAAAATATGGTTTT
>JBFHKL010000112.1:0-12559 GCA_041595375.1 Saccharicrinis sp. | reverse complement strand
CGAGACAAAATATTTTAAAACACTAATCTTCAAGATTAATAGCGTAATAAGCAACTTGTCCGTTTGGATAAACTCCGGTAATAAATAAACCTCCATCTGTTGTAGCGATGGCATTTTTAAGATCTGTAATATTCTTAACGGGCACCCTATTGGCCTTTAAAATAATAAACCCCTCTTTCATACCAGTTTGCTTAAGCTTACCCTCTGCAAGCTCAACAACTTTCATACCATAGTTTAAACCAATTCTGGATTTTTCCTCATTTGTTAAAACACGCAGTTCAGCCCCTAACAAATCCGATAGTCCTGTCTTATCCTTAACAATTTTAGTTGAACCATAACTATTACGTAAAATTACGGTAAATTGTTTTGTTTTTCCATCTCTTTTTACAAATAAATTTACCTTATCTCCGGGACGATGCTTACTCACCTGTTCAATAAGCTGTGAATTAGTATTTACTTGGGTTCCATCAATGCTTAAAATAATATCCCCCTGTTTAATTCCGGCGGCATCAGCTCCTCCATTAGCTGTTACAGCATCTACAAAAACTCCTTCTACCCTATCCAAATCCAGTTCCTTAGCCAGATCGGCATCAACGCCCCTTATCTGAACACCGATAAAGGCTCTTTGTACTTCTCCAAATTCTTTTAGATCAGCTACTACTTTTTGAACGATACTTACGGGTACAGCAAAGGAATACCCAGTATAAGCACCCGTACTGGAAGCAATAGCAGTATTAATACCCACCAATTCACCCCTTGTATTCACCAATGCTCCTCCACTATTACCTGGATTCACTGCCGCATCGGTTTGAATAAAAGACTCTATTCCCATGGGTTGATTTCTATTGGCTAAAATATTAATGCTACGCGACTTAGCACTTACAATACCTGCCGTAACAGTTGATGTAAGATTAAAGGGATTGCCCACTGCCAATACCCACTCGCCAATCTTTAATTCATCCGAATTACCAAAAGACAGGTATTTCAAACCGCTTTCCTTAATCTGCAATAAAGCAATGTCCGTTGTAGGATCAGTACCTATTAAGGTAGCCGAATAAGAGCGACGATCATTTAATATCACCTCTATGTCATCAGCGCCATCAATCACATGATTATTAGTTACAATCAATCCGTCTTCCGAAATAATCACACCCGATCCGGACCCCATTACCGGACTACTCCCAGAGGGATTATCCCTTGGTCCAAAAAAGAAATAATAAAAAGGATTATCATACGAATTAGTATTGCTTGTGGCTTTTGTTCGGGTCATAACGTGTACAACTGCTTCCACAGATTTTTCTGCGGCGACAGTAAAATCAGTCGCTCCCGCAGGAGCATTATCTATAAACGATGTAAATCTGGCTGCCGGTATAACTTGCTTTTCAACCGTTATTACTTCATTACCCGGCTTAACCATCAAAATAAAGGTATAAACACCAGTAACAGCACCAATAACAGCTATCAAAAACACATAAAATATCTTCTTCATGTTCATCATAGTTTATTTTTTATTGTTTACCATTTTTTTATAACAATTAAATTTGGCAAAATATATACCTTTACAGCCCTAATAAGGGAACCTTAACTTAATTTTAACTGATTTTTAGCTAACTTTGTTCACTGTAACAGCATACAAATTACACCGAAAAAGCCTAAAAATCAAATAGTTTTAATCATATAGGAATGAAAATCAACTTTTTTAAATATCAGGGTACCGGAAATGACTTTGTTTTACTGGATAACAGAAGCGGAAGTTTTGACAGCAAAAACACTAAACTTGTCAGTTTTTTATGCGACAGACGTATGGGAATAGGTGCAGACGGCCTTATGCTTTTGGAAAACCATCCCGATCCTGCTGTTGATTTTACCATGCGCTATTACAACAGTGATGGCAATGAAGCTTCAATGTGTGGAAATGGTGGAAGATGTATTGCTGCTTTTGCTGTTCATTTGGGGGTTATTAAAAATACAGATCATTATTCATTCGAGGCAGTAGATGGCATGCACCAGGCCGCTTACAAAAATGGCATTGTGAGTTTAAAGATGAGCGATGTAAAATCTGTTAAAACAGGTGATGCCTATTATTTTTTAGATACAGGATCACCCCACTATGTAGCGCACAAAAATAATATAGAAGATATTAATATCGTTGAGTTTGGTAGAAACATCAGATACTCAGATGAATTTAAACCTGGTGGTACCAACGTTAACGTGGTAGAGGAGATAAGCCATAATCACATAAAAGTAAGAACTTACGAACGCGGTGTTGAAGATGAAACCTACTCATGCGGTACCGGCGTAGTTGCTTCTGCCATTAGCACTTACATTAAAGACAAACAAACCCAATCGTTCGTCATCACCGTAAAAGGAGGTCAGTTACAAGTGAGTTTCGAAGGAAAGCCCGAAAATGGTTTTCATAACATTTGGCTCACCGGACCAGCCACCTTCGTTTTTGAAGGCAGTATTGATGTCAGTGAACTATAAAACAACCAGCTATTCAGTTAGCTGTTCGGTCCATAGTGCATAAGCCTATAATAATTGGCCCTTAATCAAAAAAATATCGGGACAGACTTATATTATTATAATCAAAAAATAATCCTTTTGAAAAAATAAAGGAATCAAGTCTACCAACTGTGACTGATTACAGTGACTGTGTAAAAATTCTGCATACGATAGTACTGCAAACTAATTATCATGCACAGTGCACGGTATACTATTTACCGTAGACTGTATTCCAAATCACCTTCTAATTCCTCTTTTCTGCAACTCTCTCCTATACCTGGCAGCATTTTGATTATGTTGAGCCAAAGTAACTGCAAAATTATGATAGCCTGAAAAATCTTCCTTAGCACACATATACAAATAATTATGCGTCTTTCTGTTTAATACAGCATCAATACCACCAATAGATGAGATACGTATAGGACCAGGAGGCAGGCCTACATATTTATAGGTATTGTAAGGAGAGTCTACTTCGAGATCTTGTTTTAATATCCTTTGAATTGTAAAGTCACCAACGGCATATTTCACTGTTGGATCAGCCTGAAGCTTCATATTTTTATGTAAGCGATTCAAATACAAGCCAGCCACAAGAGGCTTTTCATCAGACATAATGGTTTCTTCATCCACAATAGAGGCCAACACACTCACTTCTAACTCACTTAAACCTATAGCTGCAGCTTTTTCCTTTCTTTCACTGGTCCAAAAACGCTGATGCTCTTTTTGCATCCTCTCAACAAAACCCTCTGCATCGGTATTCCAGTACATCTGATAGGTATTAGGAATAAATAATGCCGGAAATGTTTTGCTATTAAATCCTAATTTCGAAATATATTGTTCATTTCTAAACAAATGAATCAGTTCCGTTGAATCAGCCATAAGCTTATGGCTCACTATTGAAGCCAACTGTTCCAGTTCCCTGATATTATTAAAGGTCAGTTGAACAGGCTCCTGTCTGCCTGATCGGAGCATATTGATCAGCTTATTATTCGACATTCCCTGCTTCAGCAAATATCTGCCTCCTTTAATATTATTGGTATATTCCTTTTTTTGAGCGACCCAAGTAAAACTCTCCATATCCTTAATTACACCCGACTCCTCCAAAATTTTCTTTAACCCGGAAAAAGTGGTACCGTTGGGAATGTATACATAGGGCGTATCTGTTTTGGTCAAATCAACGTTATTACCATTGATATACCTAAAAAACCTACCTCCTATTAATACAGCCAATGATATCAATACCACTATAAAAAGCCCCATTCTTTTTATAGTCTTTGTCATTTTCTTTCTTGTCTGCCTTACCTTTAAACTCATCAATTTTATAATTAATGTTCAAATATGAATAAATATATAAAATAAAACCTCTTTTAACGATCAAAATTATACAGGAATCAAAAATAATTAAAAACTTTTTGAAAGAATATTATATTTTTGAGGAATATTTTGAATGATTTACTATACTAAACTTAATAAGATGCGTAAAATATTATTATCTATTACTGTTGTAATTGGTTTGTTTGGCTGTAAGGCATTAAGAGACACTGGCTCTTCCAGTTTCAGCGAAAGTGATTCTCCATATGTAAAAGAAGAACCTAAAGTGAAGCCGATAGTAAAAGAGGAAAAAAAGATTGTTGTCAAAGAAGAAAAAGTGAAAGTCATCGAAGAAAAAGAAGACATTTCTTTTAAGTATTATGTGATCATTGGTTCTTTTAAAATACTTGATAACGCTCGTAATTACAAGGAATCGCTCAAAACTGAAGGTTTCACCCCGGTTATACTTGAAAATGAGAATGGTTTATACCGTATTTCTGTTTCAGCCTATAATGACGAATTAGCAGCACGTAACAAAGTTGGAAATATCCGTGACCAATATGAAAAATACTATGACACCTGGTTGTTGATAAGAAAGATGTAAAATATAGATAGCTTACAAATTAATAATTAGGCATTTAAAATAAAGCATTAATTAGTAAACAATAATTTAATTTAGTTGTATTAAACTTCTTTAACGAAGAACATCCCTTAAGTTTAGAAGTATTTATTTATATTTACAACACTCAATTACCGAAATAAATAAAAACAATATAAATATGTACAAGCCAGTAAGATTAACAGACAACGTATATTACGTAGGTGTTAATGATCGCAGGACACACCTGTTTGAAAATTTATGGCCCATAGACAGAGGGATAGCCTATAACTCTTATGTTATTGATGATGAAAAAGTAGCCCTTATTGACTCAGTAGAGATTGGTCAGGTTGAAAAATATCTAAAAAAAATTAAAGCCATAATTGGCGACAAACCCATTGATTATTTGGTTGTAAACCACATGGAACCAGACCATGGAGGCTCTATTGACATCATAAAAAAAATGTATCCCAACATTCAGATTGTAGGCAATAAAAAAACATTGCCCATGCTAGAAGGGTATTTCGGAATAAAGGATAACACGATTGAAGTAAAGGAGGGCGATTCTTTGAGCCTGGGGCAACATACCTTAAACTTTTATATGGTACCGATGGTTCACTGGCCCGAGACAATGGTGACTTATGAATCTGTTGATAAGATAATTTTTTCAGGAGATGCCTTTGGTTCTTTTGGTACGCTGGATGGGGGCATTTTTGATGACGAATTTGACTTTGAATACTACCGCGATGAGATGCGCAGATATTATTCAAATATCGTGGGTAAATATGGCTCTCCCGTTCAAAAGGCACTTACTAAACTTGCCGGCTTAGATATTAAAATGATAGCCGCTACTCATGGTCCTATCTGGAAAAACTATATAGCGGAAGTCATTGGGATGTATGATCGCTGGAGCAAGTATGAAACAGAAGAGGGTGTTGTTGTAGCCTATGCCTCTATGTATGGAAACACCGAAGAAATGGCAGAAGCTGTTGCTCGCGAATTGGCAGAGAATGGCATCAAACATATTCGCGTTCATGATGTTTCAAAATCTCACGCATCGTTCATTATCTCTGACATATTTAAGTTCAAAGGCCTTATCCTGGCCAGTCCGACCTATTGTAACGAATTACACCCAAATATGGAATCACTTGCATCAAAACTAGTGCATATGGGTATTCAGGATCACTACTTAGGTGTACTGGGTTCTTTTTCATGGGCCGGTGCTGCTGTTAAAAAAATAACTGCCATTGGCGAAGAACTTAAATGGGAAATTATTGGCGATAGCGTTGAAGAAAAATTTGCTTTGAAAGCTGATAAGTATGAGGCCTGTCTTCAATTAGGTAAAGCAATGGCCGACAGACTTAAGGCCGATAGAAAGTAGAAAAGCGTCAATAGTCATCAATAAACATTGCGCAGCATTACATTCTGATGAATCATATACGATTGGTGATTTATTTAGCCATCGGCTATTCTCTCAAAGATAAAGTAGCCATACAATAAAACATAAAAAACGCCTTGTTTTCACAAGGCGTTTTTTTTATGCTATTCACTCTGTTCTAAAAACAGAATTTTATACATCAATATTGGCATAGGTAGCGTTTTCCTCGATAAACTCTCTACGAGGAGGTACATCATCACCCATCAACATAGAAAAAACACGATCCGCTTCTGCAGCGCTCTCAATGGTTACCTGACGCAATGTTCTCTGTTCAGGGTTCATTGTTGTTTCCCAAAGCTGTTCTGCATTCATCTCTCCTAAACCTTTATAGCGTTGAATATGAACTGAATCTTCTTTACCACCACTATACTTCACCACAAAATCCTGACGTTGTTGCTCATTCCAACAATACTCTAAATTCTTACCTTTTCGGCATAAATATAAAGGAGGAGTAGCAATATACAGGTAACCACACTTAATCAATTCTCTCATATATCTAAAAAAGAAAGTCATAATCAAGGTAGTAATGTGGCTTCCATCCACATCGGCATCGGTCATAATAACCACTTTGTGGTATCTGATTTTATCCAGATTTAAAGCCTTACTATCCTCTTCGGTACCAATGGTAACACCCAGCGCAGTAAATATATTTTTAATCTCCTCGTTTTCAAATACTTTGTGTTGCAATGCTTTTTCTACATTCAGAATTTTACCTCTCAAAGGCAAAATAGCCTGAAACTTACGGTTACGTCCTTGCTTGGCAGTACCTCCCGCCGAGTCACCCTCGACAAGAAACACCTCGCATAATTCAGGATCTTTATCAGAACAGTCGGCAAGCTTACCAGGTAAACCTCCTCCTGACATAACTGTTTTACGCTGCACCATTTCACGAGCCTTACGGGCTGCATGACGAGCAGTAGCAGCTAAAATCACCTTATTTACAATAATTCTGGCATCTTTAGGATTCTCTTCCAGATAATTACTTAAAGCAACACTTACCGCCTGATCAACAGCCAGACTAACCTCGGAGTTACCCAGCTTAGTTTTTGTTTGGCCTTCGAACTGAGGCTCCTGCACTTTAACGGAGATTACCGCCGTTAGACCTTCTCTAAAATCATCTCCGGCAATATCAAACTTAAGTTTAGATAACATCCCTGATTTATCTGCCCAGGTCTTTAATGTACGTGTTAAACCTCTACGGAAACCAGTAAGGTGTGTACCCCCTTCTATGGTGTTAATATTGTTTACATACGAATATACATTCTCACCAAAGGAAGTATTGTACTGAATAGCCAGCTCCACTGGAACGTCGTTTTTCTCAGTGGTGATATGGATTACTTTCTCAGTCAGTTTTTCTCTGGTTTCATCAATGAATTCAACAAACTCTTCCAGTCCTCTTTCAGAATGAAAAATCTCAGACTTTTGATTTCCTTCCTCATCCAATTCTCTCTCATCGGTTAGTGTAATTGATATTCCTTTATTCAGGAACGCCAACTCACGCATACGAGAAGCTAGAATGGTATACTTATATTCGGTAGTAGTAAAAATAGAAGCATCGGGAGTAAAAGTAACTATCGTCCCTGAGATATCTGTTGTACCTATTTCCTTTATTGCAGTCTGAGGCACTCCGATAGCATATTCCTGCTCATAGACCTTACCATCTTTATGTACTACCGCTTTTAAAGAGGTAGATAGTGCATTCACACAGGATACACCCACCCCATGCAAACCTCCGGAGACTTTATAAGAATCCTTATCGAACTTACCTCCTGCATGCAATACTGTCATTACAACCTCAAGAGCTGACTTACCCTCTTTTTCGTGAAGATCCACCGGGATTCCGCGACCGTTATCTTTAACTGAAATAGAGTTATCAGTGTGAATAATTACTGATATTGTATCACAGTAACCGGCCAGAGCCTCATCAATAGAGTTATCTACAACCTCATAAACCAAGTGGTGTAAACCTTTTACCCCAATATCACCAATATACATGGCTGGTCGTTTACGAACTGCCTCTAAGCCTTCAAGTACCGTAATACTATTGGCTGAGTAACCGTGTTCCTGGTTTGGGTCTTTAATATGTTCTTCGCTCATCAAAACTAGATTTTCTATGCAAATAATTCCTCTTTCAATAGCTTTTAGCGTAAGAATTTACCTTAGGCCAAAGCCTTACAAATATAACAAAAATAGCCGCTTATAAAAACGCTTAGCTCAGGTTTTTATTAACACAGCAAAATACTAATAATCAAATACTTGGCAAAGATTATGAATTCAATCGTTTCATTCCTTATATATGCTCACAAGCCACAGGCCTTAATATCTTAATATTAGCCTTTATTACATAAAAAAAGGAGCCTGAAAGAATTTTAATATCCTTCAGGCTCCTTTATCTATTTTATCGACAAATGATTAATGATCAAACTCAACAATAGCCTCACTAACATCATAAATATGATCACCCATTTTTTCTAATTCAGAAAACACCTCTTTGTACAAACCTGCCACATAATATGAGTATGCCTCTTTCTCCATATCTTTCACATGCTCCTTACGAAGCTTATTCCGATACTCATTAATTTTACTTTCTATATTCCCCGCAGCTACAATATCAACGCGATCATCATGTTTTTCAAGATTCACCAGCATCACATCCATGGCTTTATTAATAAGAGAAAACATTTTCTTGATCTTATCCTTCATTTCGGGTGTAAAAGGAGTGTTTTTATCACGCGAACGCAAGATAGATCGGGCTACATCAAAACAACTGTCTCCCACACTCTCTATTTCATCAATAATACGAAACATAGCGCTAATTCTCTTGGCGGAATCATTACTTAAATCACCTTCTGAAACCTTAGTAAGGTATTTGGCAATAGAAACCTCCATTTCGTCACTTTTCACTTCCCCATTCTTCACTTTATCGAATAACTTGGAAAATTTACGCTCTTTCGTTTCACTTAGCATATGATCCAATCGTCCAAAAAGCTTTTTTGTTTGCTGACCATATAACAGAATCTCTTTTTTAGCCTGCACCAAGGAAAGTTCACCTGTGCTTAACATCCCAAAATTGATATGCTTGAGGGTAAACTCCTCATCATCTTCACGGTCAGGAACCAATTTGGTAACCACATTAACCAAATATTTCACAAACCATATTTGAATCAGCACATTAAACACATTAAAAAATGTATGAAATAAAGACAGTGCAATAGGCACAGCCGCTGCATTTGCAAAAGCCGATTTCCCAGAAAGAAGTTGAGCAATAATATCAATTCCTTTCAGAAAATAAGGAAATACCAACAACACCCAAATAACCCCCAACACATTAAACAATAGATGGAGTCGTCCTGCTCTTTTGGCAGTTACGTTAGCTACCATAGCAGCTAAATTGGCCGTTATGGTAGTACCAATATTTTCACCTAAAACCATGGCAGCAGCACTTTCAAACCCTATCCATCCATTATTACACATCACCAGAGTTAAGGCCATTGTAGCACTCGAAGATTGTATGACAACTGTTAAGATGGTACCTATCAATAAAAAAATCAGACTGGAACCAATTCCGCTTCCTGTAAAGTTTTTCAAGAATTCAAAGATCTCAGGACTCCTCCCAATATCAGGAACACTTGATTTTAAGCTTTCGAGACCAATAAAGAGCAAGGCAAAACCTAATAAGACCTGCCCCCATGATTGATTACGTTCTTTTTTAGAAAAAACCAGCGGAAAGCCAATCCCAATAATAGGATAGGCCAAAACACTCATCTTCACTTTAAAACCAAGGATGGAGATAATCCAAGCAGTAACCGTAGTTCCAATATTGGCTCCCATGATTACGCCTGCTGATTCGGTTAATGTAAGCAAGCCTGCATTTACAAAGCTTACAATCATTACCGTAGTGGCACTTGAGGATTGAATTATTGCGGTAATTGAAATTCCTGTCACAACGCCCATAACACGGTTGGCAGTCATTACCGCTAAAAAATCCCGGAGTTTACTTCCTGCAACCCGCTGCAGGGCTTCGCTCATAAGTTTCATTCCATAGAGGAACAAACCTAGCGAACCTATCAATGTTAGAAAATCTAGTAGTGTGTAGTTCATTTTTTTCCGTTTCCAGCAGCGAAAATAATCAATCTTAACAGAAAATGAAGAAATCTTTATTTTTTATTGAACTAAAATGCCATTAAACAGGCTTATCAAAGATTGAACACCCCAAAAATAACCTTCCATAACTCTACCCTAAAACCGGTTCTGTATATGATTTACAAAGAAGGTTTATGAACATTTTTTTTACTGTACTCGCCCCTGAAATGAAAATTTTACAGCACCCGGCATAAACAATAAAAGCTGCTCTCTTTTGAGACACAGCTTTTATAAGTAGTTTAACAGATTATTTTAAAACGAATAGCCCACGCCTGCTCTCAGGTTTAATCCTTGCATAGGATATCCATTCCATTGGTAATATTTTGATATAAAGACATTGTTTAGATTAGCAAACAAATTCCATTTAGAACTTAAGGTATATTCTGCTCCCAAACTAAAATCCAGAACAGGTTTTAATTCCTTATCCTGGCCTGTGGTTACATCCAGTGCATAGCGTTTACCAATGGCATATAAGCCTATATTAAACCACAAATCTTCTTTAGGTGAGGCATTGGCAGTAAAACCAATTTCAACTTCGGGTTTATGCCAGGCCTGTGCAAGCTCATCGAGATTCCATCCCATGTACTTTCCTCTTAAAAGGATATTAAACTCTTGTGATGGCTCATATTTTAGTTCTCCGGAAACAGTTAACAATGAACCATCATCATACACTACATCGAATATATTGCTTTGGGCAATGGATCCTGTATCTGATGACAAGGATGATTCAGTGCTGAAGGCTCTGTTCTGATAAAAGTGTTCGTCGTTAAAGACCGTATAATCTACTCTGGCCACAAAAGCCGTTTTGGAGCTAAAATTACCTTTGATCCCCCCAAACAGGTGAATACCCTGAAAACTATTTTGCACATTCACATCGGCTGCCACAAAATGATTTTCCTTTTGAATTTTCTGATAATTATTTACGGTATAATCACCTTTAACCCCTCCAAATGCCGATACTATTCCATCTGCAATAACCAAATTAGCTTCCAGATGTGGGGCTATATTAAATTGATTATCATCACCTCCTAACTCACTATAAGTATCTATTCCGATTTTTATATCTGCCCCTTCGAATACAAATCCTATTGCGGGACATATTTTGATGATGGTCATATCCCGTTCCTCGAAGTAGTATAATGATGAGTCCGTTGCAGGAACAGCTGTCCCATAATAATCAACGGCAGCGCTTATGTCGAAGAATTTATCGTCAAAATACCTTCTTAAATCTCCACCTAATCCGAAGCTATTTTCATTTACCCCGGTAACATTACCAAAAGTACTAAACCTCAAATCAGCCTTAAAGGCTATATCTTTCTGCTCTACTACCTTATTAGCCAGTCCCACATTTAGGTCAAAAGAACTCAAACGCTGTCTGGTCTCAGGCATTAGTTCTTCACCTGTAAAAGCGGTATACGGATCCAGGTAATAGTATTCCTGTGCTTCATCAAGGGTTTGAAAACCGTAATAATTATACACATTATGATTAAACTCAGCATCTATAGAAAGGGTATAATCGTCCCAGAATCTGCGAAAATATAAAGAGGTCCAGGTGTCGTGCATGGGAGCTGATGATTTGCTCTCATCCTCCAGCTCTACTTCACCATCAGAAGTAAAATGCCCCACATTTAAACCCAAAGCATATTCCTTAGAGCGAAGTACATTGTAATTTAAATCACCAAAAAGGGTTACATAATTACCTAGGCCACCTTTAATATAAGATTTATCCAACACCGATTTACCTTCTGTTTTTAAACGGGCAGCAGTTATGGGTTCGATGGCTAAACCTGAAGTCATGGTTTTGCTTAAAACATGATAGGAGAATTGTGGCTGAAAGCTCGATGAATCCATCTCATTGACGGGCATCTTATTTATTTTATAGGCTTCAGAAATAATTGGATTATACTCCCTAACTACCTTCACATCTTGTTTTAATTCCTGAGCATAAGAGGCTATGGACAAGGCTGAAAACACAAGTATGGATATAATATATTTCATCATCTGTTTTAAGTTAATTATTTATTGAATGTTAAGTGAGTCGACAGATTCTTGCACCGATGACACAGCCATCTTTTGTTCAATGACTTTTAAACGAGTTTTCACCATCTCAGTGATATCATCATTACCCTTATAATTTTCCTGAATGCTTTGCAGATACTGCTTAGCTTGAAAATACTCGGCATTGGAATCATAAATATCAGAAAGAACTATAAAACTGCGGGCCAACCAATACTGATGAGAGGTTCCTTTGTTGGCAAAATCAAAAACCTCATTCTCGGCCTTCTCTTTTTGTCCTCTGTCGTAATAATACTGGGCTATAATATATTTAGCCTCTGCTCCTTCTGCACTCTGAGTATTTTGTGCCAGTACTTTATATTCTTCAATAGCCAAATCTATTTCACCGTTAATAATATGTGCACCGGCCTTCATATACCTGGCCTCTCGCACTATTTCTCCTGCCACTTTAGGAGAATTCATCACCTCTGAAGCACTGACTATTGTTTGTTTAGCATCCTTAAGTTGATAATAGCAACGCATAATACCTATCCTAGCTTCCATCCGGTTACCTT
>JBFHKL010000111.1:0-12568 GCA_041595375.1 Saccharicrinis sp. | reverse complement strand
TCAGCACTTCGGCTAACTGATACAACTGATTAAACCCTTCTTTTGAACCCATTCCGTAACCACCTGCTACAATAATAGATGAGTTTTTAATATTTACCTTCGACTTTTCCATATGACGTTCAATAACTTTCACCACCATATCTTCGGGCTTAAGTATTTTATCAACGTCGATGATCTTGATTTCTCCCTGATGCGTTTTACTGAATACTTCCATCTTCATCACCCCTTCACGCACGGTTGCCATCTGCGGTCTACAATCGGGATTAATAATGGTAGCAACAATATTACCTCCAAAAGCAGGACGAATCTGGTACAAAAGATTTTTATATTCTTTACCTGCTTTTTTATCGGAATGGTCTCCTATTTCCAGGGCGGTACAATCGGCTGTTAAGCCACTTTGTAATGCCGATGAGATCCTTGGTCCTAAATCACGACCGAAGGTAGAGGCTCCCAACAGACAAATCTCGGGTTTCTCTTGTGTAAACAAGTCCACAATAATTGAGGTAAAGGGAAGTGTTGTATATATTTCCAGACGTTTATCATCGCCAAGATGCAAAACATCCACACCATAGGGATAAACCTGTTTTTCTATTTCTTTTAAGTTATGACCTAAAATTAGCGCTTCGAGCTTACAGCTCAGGTCATTGGCAAGAGATCGCCCTTTAGTAAGTAATTCCAGACTTACATCAGCCACCTTGCCTTCTTCTATTTCGCAAATTACAAATACGTTACCCATTGTTTTTTTAAGATTTTTAGACAGTAGATATAGACATGAGATGCCGGTATCTTGCCTTTAAAATTAAATTGATTTCGGAACTTACCTTTTTTAATGACGATGTTTATTCTTTAAATAAAACCCATTGTAACGAATTAAAAATCGACGAATTCGAATAAGCATTATTAGCCTTACACTTAAAATGCTTTAACATTATTACATAGGCAGTATACCCAGTGCTTATTTAGCAGTTAAAGAAGGATACCTTATTATTTAGCAGAATATGTTCTCTTCAGAATAAAAAGTATAAAATCTATTTAAAGATTATCCGATTGTATGGTTCTCTATTAGCTCAACAATAAGCTCTTCCAACTCCGCCTCATCATTTGAAATACATTTTGTTTCCTTAGCCTGGAAAACTACGTTTTCAATTTTCTTTACTTTCGTTGGAGAACCGGCAAGGCCTAACCAATTGGCATCAGTTTCTATATCATTCACGCTCCACTCCTCAATTTTCAGGTAAGGGCGCTCGGCACTTAAGCCAATATAATCATCACTCTGATCCTGACTTTCGGTAACCGTACGGGCATGCTTAAATTTCATAACCCTCTTTGCATTTCTGGGTCGACAATCGGGTGCTGAGGCATTAACTGTAATCACACAAGGAAAGGTACTAACCACTGTTTCAACACCTCTTTCTAACCTACGTTTCACCTCTAACGATCCTTTACTATTTAAACCCAGCTCATCAGCCATCTTTGCATGAGGAACGCCATATTTATCATCTTCAGCAACGATACCTTCAACTACCGATATAATTTCCTCGGCATAAGTGATCTGTGGAATATGCAATTTTTCAGCTACCTGTGGACCCACCTGGGCGGTATCCCCATCTATAGCCTGACGGCCGGCAATAATAATGTCGAAATCTTTAATTTTTTTAATAGCACATGAAATAGCATAGGAAGTAGCCAAAGTATCCGATCCAGCAAAAGCTCTGTCTGTTAACAAATACCCCTTATCTGCGCCCCTGTACAATCCCTCACGAATAATATCAGCAGCACGACCCGGTCCCATGGTTAAGATGATAATTTGTGACCCGGAATACCGATCTTTCAATCTTAAGGCCTGCTCCAATGCATTCAAGTCCTCCGGGTTAAATATTGCAGGTAATGCAGCTCGGTTAACTGTTCCATCGGCCTTCATCGCATCTTTTCCAACATTTCGGGTGTCAGGAACCTGCTTGGCTAGGACAATAATTTTTAATCCCATATTTTTTACGATTTTAAGAGTAAGAATTTTTTTCACTGGCTAGCAAATTTAAAAAATCCACTGAAATACACAATCTATAAGCCACAAAAACAATAAATTATTTGATCTTAAGCTGTACTTTGATATAACGTTTATTAGCATAAAAACACTTTAATACACTGGCATCTTTAAACAAATGGTTAACTATACTGTTTTAATATTATTCACCCAAAGAATAATAAACAAGGAGAATGAAAGGGTAATTACCTTCCAAAAAATTTTAAACTCAATGGGTATTATTAAATATTTTACAATGAAGTTTTCAATCTTACTCACAGCAATTCTAATAACTACTCAAATGGTAGCACAAGAAAAACAATACAATAAATTAAGCCTTGAAGAAAAAAGGGTAATCATCAATAAAGGAACCGAAATTCCGTTTACCGGAGAATACACCAACAATAAAAAAACAGGAACCTACATTTGTAAACGCTGTAATGCGCCCTTATATAATAGTTACGATAAGTTTGAATCGAATTGCGGATGGCCGAGCTTTGATGACGAGCTTAAAGGTGCGGTAAAAAAAATAAGAGATGCCGACGGATACAGAACCGAAATTGTTTGCAACAACTGCAACGGCCATTTAGGTCATGTATTCAATGGTGAAGGATTTACCCCCAAAAACACCCGGCACTGCGTAAACTCAATTTCATTGGTTTTTATTCCGAAGGACAATCCTCTGCCCGAGATCATTAAACCATAAACGTTAGTAAATGAGCAATAGTTGATTGGAGAAATGGTTTTATTTATTCTCCAATCAAAAATTTTAGGTTAGCAGAAGATCATTGTTTCGGAGATGAAACAATGGATAGAAAAAAGCCTACAAAAAGGCCTAACTCAGCTATACACCTGATAAACAATAAGCGAATCCCCTTGTAAATCAACCCGAAAGCTATCGCCTAAGGATTCATTTAACGTACCCTGCCACATCATTTGCAGACTTTGACTATTCAGGGCATAACGCAAGTTATGCGTTGTAATTACAGTATTTGGACTAGGTGAAAACAGAGAGACTTGTTGTCCTTTAAAACTATCCATCCCAGCCGACTCCAACAAAGGGATAAATGACCCGTGATCGGTTAACATAGTCACCTTTATTTTTTGCGCATAGCTAGGCAGCAGAAATACATTTCCAATCATATGATCTTCGCGAAGACCACTTGCTCCTATAATAACTACCTCATCAAACCCCTTTGCCAAACACCAGTTTACAGCCTTAGTCAGGTCGTTGGTATTTTGATCGGCAAAATGATATATCAGATCATGGTATTTTTCCTTCAAACGACTATCCAAAGAATCCAGATCACCTACAATAGCATATGGATGAAGGCCTACCTTCTCTAAATTATTAATTGCCCCATCGCAACAAACAATAAATTGCGACGATTTTAATTCACCCAAAGGGATAGGGTGCCTAGGGAATGCTCCATTGGCTAATATTACAGCTTTATTATTCATTCTTAAATTTTATTTTTCTTGCAATAAGGCTTCGGAGTTCATCTCTTTTTTCCACTTTATATATCCCACAGCAGCCAACACGGTGTAAAAGAAAAACAATACCGTAGTTGGATACATTCCTTTATAAATATACAAAGCCAGAGAAACAGCATTCACCACTACCCACACCAGCCATTGTTCCAATATTTTTTTAGCCAACATCCAGGTAGCTACAATGCTTAATGCCGTTGTAAAAGCATCCCAATAAGGCACAGTACTATCTGTAAAGTTAACCAGTACATAAGAAATCAGTACATAAATCAACACACTCACGAAGAATAGTATAATAAATAAGCCCCTCTTTAAACTGATGACAGGAAATTTATTTTGAGCATTTACTCCCTTCGACCACAAAACCCAACCATAAATACTAATAAACACATAATAAAATTGCAGTGACATATCAGCATAGAGTTTCTCGACAAAAAAAACATATATATACAATACCGAGGTTAATATGCCCACCGGCCAAAGCCATTTATTTTCCTTTATCTCGAGATATAAAAAAGCCAATCCCAATACCGCTCCTACTATTTCAATGATATGCTCTGTAATCCAGTTCATGATAATTTAATAATTAATCAGTACATAAAGTACCTGATAAGTGATGTTTTTTGGCCAAAAAAATATGTTTCAGGTGAGTTTACACAAGGGCATATCCTCACCTGATCTGTTTCATACTAAAATTTCAAACTCATACCGGCCATAAAGTTAATACCTGCCTGTGGGTAATAATAACGCCAGGTCATTTCCTCCCCTTGTTCGTACCAGTTACCTCCATAGGCATTGCTCTCATATTCTTCATTAAGCACATTATTCACTTGCAAATAAAAAGCCATTTCTTTCATCCATGAAGGTTGAATATGGTAATTAAGTCTAAGGTTATGCACATGATAAGCATCCAACCTTCTATCAATATTTGAGGTATTATCGAAATATTGCTCGCCCACATATTTACTAATAAAACTAAGGTCAAAACTTTCCGATACATTCCACCTAATAATGCTGCTCCCAATCACTTCGGGCGAATAACTAATATCCGTTTCTCCCAGTTCTTTTCCCTTGTATTCCTCATTCCAATCTGCATCGTAATAAGTAGAATACTCCACAAAATCCTGAATTTTATTTCTACTCAAGGTTAAATTGGCATCCCATTGTAATTTAGGCAACAACTGTATTCCACCTATCAACTCAACACCAGCGCGATAACTCTTATCTACATTGGTCATAATATCATACCCTACACTATTCTTTTCTCCAGTAGCCACCAACTGATCGCGATAATACATATAATATATGTTCACACCTAATGATGCTTTTGCAGATTGTATCTGATAACCAATTTCATAGTCATACAAAGTCTCATCTACCGGCAAAGAAGTCAAATCATCTTTTGCATCTTTAAAATTAGAGCGTGTAGGTTCGCGATGTGCCACACCAAACGAAGCATACGCACTGCGTCGTCCATCTACCGAATAATAAAATCCCATTTTAGGATTGTAAAAATCGAATTTATGATCCTGATTAAAATCACCCAAATCATCATCAATACCTCTTATCTCATAATCAATATGTCGGTATTGAATATCACCATACACACTTAATCTATCGCTTAATTCAATATTTACCTTGGCAAAAGCATTATAATCGGTCTTTTTACCATTATTAAGATACCACTGATAACCATTTTCTATGCCACCATTCTCAGCCCATAGTATTTCTCCAAAATGATCCCCATCGTATTTATTCCAGGCTGCACCAAACGAAGCATCTACTATAGATGAAGTGTAATTTAATGAGTAAGTAAAACCATAAAAGTCATTCTCCATCCACTTTTGACGAGTTAAATCGGTATAAATAAGCTCTTCACTCCCATATACAGGGTTCTCAATACCATATTCTTCATAAGTCTCATCTTCTTTATACTGCTCATAATAACCACTTCCTTGAGTATAGTGCAAAGCAGCATTTAAGTTTAAGTTAGATAATAAGCCTAATGAGTAAAACAACTGATAATGTGTTTGCTTATAATTATCGGTTTGATTACTATAATATTGAACATTTCCATCTTCATCGGTATACTCACCTGCAGGGTTATAAGTACGCGAATGTTCTTGATCATCAGAATGGATATATGGATTTCCCCACCAGCTAATACCCGTTTGCTGAACACCATTTATAATATTGAATTTAAGTAAGCTACGTGAAGTATAATAAGAACCACTCACAAAAAAGGACTCATGATCAGAAAAGGCTCGATCTATATATCCTTCTGATTTTAATTTTGAGTAACGCGCATCGAAACTAAATTTACCATTTATTAAACCTGTACCAGCCTTAAAAGTGTTACGATAAGTATCGAAGGATCCACCTATATTATTCACTTCGGCATAAGGTTCAGCATTTACTGTTTCGGTTTGAAAATTAATTGAAGCACCAAAGGCCGCCGATCCGTTTGTTGATGTTCCAACGCCTCTTTGAATCTGAATATTATCTACCGAGGAAGCAAAATCTGGCATATTCACCCAATAAACACCCTGAGATTCAGAATCGTTTAAAGGCACCCCATTGACTGTTACATTGATTCTTGTAGCATCCGTTCCCCTGATACGCATAGCAGAATAGCCCACTCCATTTCCCGACTCGGAAAATTCCACTAACGAAGGTGTCAGGCTTAACTGATAAGGGATATCCTGACCTGTATTCTGTTTTTCAATCTCCTCGCTATTCATATTGCTCACCGCAATAGGAACCTTATCCCCTACTCTGGTTGAAGCAACAATTACCTCATCGGCCATAATAGCAGCGGTGGTTAATTTGAAATTCAACTCCCTAGAATCCTGAAGTTTAACAGGCATCTCCAGAGTTTCAAAACCCAAAAAAGAAACCACAAAAACATAATCGCCCGGCTTAAGATTCGTTAAACGATAGTTTCCTTTTACATTACTCGCGGTTCCCAGATAGGTTCCTTTTAGGGATACAGTTGCACCGGGAAGTGGCATCTGTTGTGAATCAGTGATTTTTCCCTTTACTGTTAATTGAGAAAAAGAAGCACTACATAGCTGTTGCAGCACCAATACTAGAGCTAGTCTGATTAAGATAAGTCTCCTGCTTTCTTTAAACATTGTATAAAATTTTAAACGTTAAAAAAATGCAATGAGGTAATAATAAGATCAAAGGCGAATATATTGTCCGCAATTTCCTACGCCGGCATTACCCGGTTCAGGTTCCTTATCTCAAGTTTCAAATAAACCAAGATAAATGGGTATGATCTCAGCCTGTAACTTTAAGGCACCCCAAAACGAATTGTGTGCAAAAGTAAACCTTTTTATTTAAAACAAAAAAAAATATTCTTACCTAATGAGAGAGGCACTCTCACTTAAAACTGGTATTGTTTTTGTTAACTAGTAAAAAAGAGTGTGGAATTCTATATGAATAAATAAAAATCAGCTTATTTTTGCATGCTCTGGAATCCATTTTTTTTTGCAAATCGTTTCAAATACAATATGAAGGCTATACACAACTTACAATTTAAACACACGCTTGTTCTTTTTTGTTTTTTTATCTTTACCCAACATTGTTATTCGCAGGATAATCCTTGGTACAACCAGGTTTCGGCAAACTCGTTTTGTAACACCCACACCTTTAACGACAGCTTACTATTCAGAATAGATCGTTGGAAAGCACTTGATCTAGATCATAAATTTTTTATTGAAGATTCAGCAACCTTTCATAGTAACCAACTATTAATCCTGGCTCCTATTACCAGAAAATACACTCAACAGGTTATGAGTTTAAAATGGTATCCTCCCTCTGATAGCATAAACTTTAAACCCTCATTGATTGACAAACAACTATTATACGAAGAAGACGGCTATTTAAAAGTTTTAATGGAGAATGATTCTTTTTCCAACAAAATTGGTCCGGGCTTCGACATCAATAAGAAAAACGAAGAACTATTAATAAACAATCCGCATCTTGCAAAATTTGTATGGAAAACGATACCTGAACCACACCGCCTGATCACAGACCGTACGCATCTGGACAAAAAAACAGCTAAAGAAGGTATTCAGAAAATACGATTCGAAGAGATCAAGTATCCTAATCAATTAACAGAAAGAAAACAAGCCACAGGACCATGGACCATTAGTGGTACTGATAACGTACAATTTTCGCAGGCCTATTTAGAAAACTGGACACAAGGAGGCGAAAATACCATCTCCCTATCCAGTGATTTACTGTTGAAGGCTAATTATAAAAAAGATAAAATAGAATGGGAAAATTATATTCGTTATAAAATTGGAGTCATCAGTTCAGAGAGCTACGCTACACAAATTAACACCGATAAAATTGAATTGAATACTAAATATGGTATTCAGGCTTCTAAGAAATGGTATTATTCAACCCAATTTAATTTTAACTCGCAATTCTTTAATGGATACAACACTACCGACCAGGATTCTATCACTTCAAGTTTTATGGCTCCAGCCTATCTGACCCTGGCATTCGGTATGGATTACAAAAAAAGCAATAATTTTACCATCATGCTTTCTCCGCTAACGGCCAAACTAACCTATGTAATGGATACGGCTAAAGTTGACCAGACAGGATACGATATTGATGAAGATAAAAAAACAGCCTATAACAATGGTGCTTCTATAGAAAATAATATTAAATGGGAAATTTCTACTGAGCTGAGCTTACAATCTGATCTTGATCTCTTCTATGGATATTTGAGCTCAGACCATATGACTCAAATAGACTGGGAATTAATATTTAACATGAGAGTGAACCGTTTTTTATCCACAAAAATTAACACTCAACTAAGATATTACACCAACGAATCGGATAATGTACAGTTTAAGGAGGCATTCACCGTTAGCTTCAACTACAAATTTTGAGTGTTCGTCAATTAATTTAAAGATTTTATAAATTTTAACATTTTTTTTAGGTCTAAATTTTGGTATTTAAAAAAAGACATTTATATTTGTTGCATAGTTATTACAATAAGAGCTCAAAAGGAGCCTAAAAATATTTAAAGTCTTAAATTTTCTCATAGTTTAGGGTTAGGTTTGGTTAAAGATTGAAAGCCGCTTCAGGAACGTCTGAAAGCGGCTTTCTACTTTTATAGAAATTATGCTTTGAATAAAGCAAGGACTTTTTAAAATCCCTCACTCCTTTTCAATTTTTATTCTTGCATCTACAGTCACTATCGTATTACGATCTCCAATAAGAGGATTCAAGTCCACTTCTTTTATTTCAGGTGCTTCCATTAACAAATGCGAGAAAGCAACAATAATTTGAGCAAAACGATTTATATTAACACCTTCACTTCCGCGAACACCTTCCAATATTTTATAACCTCTTAATTCTTTAATCATCTGCAGTGCTTCATCAATAGATAGAGGAGCCAATGCTGAAGATACATCCTTTAACACCTCCACAAAAACCCCTCCTAATCCACATAGCACCAAATGACCAAATCCCTCTTCATACTTAGCACCAATAAACAGCTCGGTACCCAACAACATTGGCTGCATCAAAACTCCATTAGCTCCCGAAATCCGCATCAAACGATCAAACTCGGTCCTCATTTGCTCCAGGGAACGAACATGCAATATCACACCTCCAACATCCGATTTATGATTTGGACCTACCACCTTCATTACCAAAGGAAAGCCAAGCTCATCGCTCACCTGTTTCAACGCTGATCTTTTATCTATCACATATTCTTGCACTACAGGAATACCCGCTTCAACCAATAGTTGATTTACTTTCTCAGGAGACAAATAACCATTTTCTTGTGATTGAATAATACTTTTTATGGCACTATTTTCATGCGCAATAGGTGCTCGAAAGGGGTACATCTTTACCCCGCAAGCCTTTATCAATGCCTCACCAAATAAAACTTCATCTGAAAAAGCAACATTTCCTTGAGAAATAAAACAGTCAATATCCTCCTTGGCATTAACAACAGAAGGCAATACACAAAATATTGGCTTTCGACACCTCCTTATTTTACCATGAAGCACATTATACACATCCTTAACCTGAAATAATCCCGGGCTGCCAAATATCACTACTACCGCATCTATCTGATCAAAATCATTTTCGCAGGCATCTAATATATGGCTCAATTGCTGGGCATTTCCTGTAGCCAAAAAATCAATAGGATTGGTCACACTAGAACCGGCATATAACTTCTGTTTAAGCACATCTGACTTCTCTCCGGTAAGCTTTGGAATTTGAAAACTTCCTTTAGATAAGGTATCGGTCAACATCACGGCAGGCCCTCCCGCATGCGTAACGATGGCTATATTTCTACCTAACAATTCTTTGTGCATAAAGATAGCAGCCACGTAAGCTAACTCCATCCTGCCATAACAGCGCACTATACCTGCTTTTTTAAAAAGAGCATCTACGGCAATATCCGAATTAGCCATAGCCCCTGTATGACTTGATGCAGCACGACTTCCTTCGGCTGAAGAACCTGATTTTATCGCTGCTATTCTGCAACCTTTTTGAATAAGCGATCTGGCATGCTTCAGGAGGCTAAGCGGATCTTTGATACTCTCGATATAAAGTAATTTTATTTTTGAACTTGTAAGGGGGTTGAAAGAGTCATCCAGATAGGCCAATACCTCCTCCACTCCTACCTGCGCACTATTCCCCACGGAGAACACACTATTAAAACGCAAACCCAATGGCATTCCTGCTTCCATAATAAAAACCGCCGTTGCACCGGAGCCTGAAATAAAATCAGCCCCATCAGCATGCAATGGGGGAAGAGGAGTAGTAAAAACACTGGTATGATGTACATTCATCACACCAATACAATTAGGACCAATCAAACAGGCACCTACCCTGTTCGCTGTTTCAACCATTTCTTTTTCCAGCAAAGCCCCTGCTTCCCCTTCCTCACTAAAACCGGCAGAGATAACAATGAAGGCTTTTGTTCCTTTTTCAAGAGCCAGGGTCTTTATCACTTGCGGACAATCTTTTGCTACAATAGCCAACACGGCTAAATCAATCCCTACAGGAAGATCTTCCACTGACGAATAGGCTTTTATTCCTTGAACAAGATCATTTTTACGGTTAGTCACAAAAACATCCCCCTTAAACCCATTAAGGATATGAAACAGTATCTTACCTCCTGGTTTTTGCAAATCATTTGATCCACCTACAACAACTATATTTTTAGGATTTAACAATTGGCTATTTATCATGGGAATATATTTTTATTGTAAAGAAAATGCACCTATCAAAACTCCGTTATTTTATACTGAAATACAATGAAAAATATCACAAGCTTTCACTATGCATTTAAAGATACATAAGTAAAACGAAAGTATCGCTTAATGATATTTGAAAAATATTCACACACACTTACCTAAGCCCTCAAAAGTATTTTAGTAATTTTGTACTATAAATAAAAGATATGACTCAGCATATACTATCTATTCTACAACAAACAGAATTTAAACAAAGCGATCTGCTTACTCTATTGCAGCTTGAAGGGGATGCGCAAAAATTACTATTTGCCAAAGCCGAAGAAATACAGCTTCAATACGTAGGAAAAAAGGTTTTTTATCGTGGCCTGATAGAATTTTCGAATATATGTTCTAAGAATTGTTATTACTGTGGAATCAGGAAAGACAATAAAAAAGTAGATAGATATAATATTGATAACGAAGAAATTATAAAGGCAGCTCTGTTTGCCTGGAAAAACAAATATGCCTCTATTGTATTACAGGGTGGAGAAAGAAGCGACCGTTCTTTTATCGAGAGAATATCTCATCTCTTACAAGAAATAAAAAACACTACCCATGGCGAATTAGGGATAACCCTTTCGGTAGGGGAACAAACTGAGGATACCTATAAAGAATGGTACAAAAATGGTGCTCACAGATATTTACTCAGGATAGAGAGCTCCAACGAAGAACTATACAAACAAATTCATCCCAATAACGAGTTACACAATTTTCAAACACGTTTAAACTGCCTTAAACTACTCAGAAAAACAGGTTACCAAACAGGTACAGGAGTAATGATTGGGCTGCCAGGCCAAAGCTTTGAAGATTTAGCCAACGATCTTCTTTTTATGAAGAACATGGATATTGACATGTGTGGAATGGGCCCTTATATTGAACATCACGACACGCCTCTTTATGAAAAAAGAGCATGCCTATGGCCCATTAAAAAACGCTTTAGTACCACTTTAAATATGATTGCCTTGTTACGCATCACCATGAAAGATATTAACATTGCGGCCGCCACAGCCCTTCAGGCTATTGACCCCATGGGCAGAGAAAAGGCCTTAAAAATAGGAGCCAATGTTATAATGCCAAACATCACCCCCACCCAAAACCGAAAAAACTATCAATTATACGAGAATAAACCCTGTACCGACGAAGGCGCTGAAGATTGCAGCAACTGCATGAGTATGAGAATAGAATTAGCTAACAGGGAAATTGGATTAGGCGAATGGGGCGATTCATTACATTATCATCATCGAACCAAACCCAAACAATAAAGTCATACTGTCCGTATGAATTATTTTTTCATTTTTCACCGGTAAACCTTGGTATTTACAAAAACCAAAATAACTTTATGTTGTTATAAAATGGTTGAAATACGCAACATATCAAATATCTCTTATTAATTATCTTACTATGAAAATACCTAAAAATCATACACTCGTCATATTCGGAGCATCAGGAGATTTAACATACCGCAAACTGGTACCTGCTGTTTTTGATTTGTTCACTAAAAACACCTTACCTGAAAAATTTGCCATATTAGGTGTAGGCAGAACCAAGCTTGAAAATGAAGAATTCAGAAAGAAGATGCAAGACGGCATCAAAGAATTTTCTTCTACAGCCAAAGACAATGGAAAAGAAGAGAAGATTATTGATTTTAGCAATAAGCTTTTTTACACTTCATTGAACACAAAAAACGAGGACGATTATGCTGGTTTTCGCGATCATCTGATGCAATTAGATAAAGAGAATGGTACCGAAGAAAATTTCATCTTTTATCTGGCTA
>JBFHKL010000110.1:0-12636 GCA_041595375.1 Saccharicrinis sp. | reverse complement strand
GAACTTTCCCCGCTGGTATTTCTCTATTCTTCTTAGTATCGTCAGAGTGTTTTTGAAATAAAGCAAAATATTCATCAACAGCTTCACTGGTTAGCTGCTGTTGTAAAAAGTTTTTAACAAATTCTATTTCGCTCTCCTGAACACCTTCATCTTGTTTAGCAATTAAACCAAACAACTGCATCAGGGCTTTTAATATTTCTTCACTCATAATTTAACTTTTGCAATAAATTAAGCCTTCCTCTAAGAAGGGGGAACAGAACTGCTAATGTATAAAATAAGTATTTAATTCAACTGGAAAAACGCTGAAATCTAATACTCATTAATATACAACTCTATAGAATTAATCTGTATAGGCTTCGTAATCAAATGGTATTTCGACAATGTCAGCATACTCTTCACCAGCTTCAAGCATATCTTCTTCTTCCTCGTGATAATGCCACTTAATTTTCACATCATGACCATTTTCAACAATATCCTCAAATTTCAACAGTATATCTAGGATAATTTTAGAGGATGCTGTATTAAAATACTCCAATTTAAAATTGAATTCTGTCGTATCGTTTGGTTCTTCAGCATAACCATCAATCCATTTCATAATTGGCTCGTAAAACATATTTACATCTTCAGGCAAAGAACGGCCTGAGATTTCAAACTTATTATTGTCTTTATCGAGAATTACATTAGGCGTGTCATCTGTACCCTGAATATTGATAACTTCCATGGTATTTATTTTTATATGATTTTTTTTAATTGTTACGTTTGATTGTCGAAGTCAGAATAAAGAAAGAGACTTCTTCATTTAATTCTTTAAATTGATAGGATAAAGTATTTCCTGTTTTCTTTGCGATATCGATTAATCCAAGTCCGGCACCTCCTTTATCAGAAAATCTACCTTCTTTCATTTGTGTTTTGTACAATGTAGAAAGTCCCTCTTTATCTAAAGAATTTACTTGTTCAAGATTAGCTCTAAGTCCTTTTACTTTTTCATTTTTAACCACATTACCAGTAATGATGTTATAGCTTTCTTCTCCTCTGCTAACCATCACAATACCTCTACGCTCATCTTCATCATCTTCTGACATTGAGTCGGCATGTTTGCTTATATTTTGCAAACACTCCACCATTACGTTAAAAACTTTGCGTTGCACAGCATTTGACTCTTCACTCTTAGCCAAACTTTTTTCGGTTAATGAAGTAAAGGTTTTGGTAATTTCCTGAGTCACTTCACCTTCATAAACCAGACTAATTTCGTTTGTTTTCATAGTTCGATAAAGCTGGTAAGCAAAATCTAAGAAACTATGATTGTCTTGAGAATTTCCCATTGCAATATTCTTTTAGTTGTGTATATTCTACAATTCAATACCAATTAACAATACATCGTCCACTTGCTTTTCTTCACCCATCCACTCATAGAAGTCAGTTGAAAAATGACGTGCAAAATGTGCCATTGTTAAATCATCACTTTCAATTAAAGCCTCTCTTATCCGCTTTGATTGATATTTTCTTCTTTTTTCACCTCCTAATTGGTCAGGCAGACCATCGGAGAAGATAAATATTTTATCCCCGTCTTGATAGGGAATTTCATGATTTTCAAAATCCTTTTCCTTTTTCTTGAGTAAAGGCTTACCACCAATACCTTTTCTGCTTCCTTTATACTCTATCAACTCACCATCGCGTAGCAAATATAAGGGATTATGTGCTCCTGCAAATTGAATCACCTTATTTTCTTTGTCAATCTTACATAAAGCTAAATCCATTCCATCACGTCCGTGATTGCCTTCGTCGTTCTGTTTAAGAGTTGTACGAACATCCTGATGCAATAATTCCAGTATTTGTGCAGCATCAAATCCATCGTCAACATTTACAATATTATTGAGTAAGAAATAACCAATAAACGAAAGCAATGCTCCGGGAACACCATGCCCTGTACAATCTACGGCTGCCACATAAAATGTTTCATCTTTTTTGACAAACCATGGAAAATCGCCACTAACAACATCTTTTGGACGATAAAAAATAAAGGAACGAGGGAAGTACCTTTGTAAGAAATTAGTATCGGGCAATATAGATGTTTGAATTCTCTGAGCATAATTAATACTGTCTGAGATTTTCTTATTTTTCTCCTTTATTTCCTGTTCAATTTTCTTAAACTCGGTCATATCGTGAGCCACAAATAAAACCGACTCCAGCAGATTATCCTCATTAAGTTCAGGGATAGCCTTAATTTGCATGATTTGTGTCCCATACTGCGAGTCTACCTCAACTTCCTGTATTATCTGACCCTCTTGTTTCTTGACACGCAAAAGAACATCATTAACAAAACTAATAAAGCGTTCGTCAATTTCCAGCTCCGTGATTCTTTTTTTGGTAATTTCATGAATTGATAATCCAATAAAATCACCAACAGCAGGGTTAGCATAAACCAATTTACCGGAAGTATTTATACGCAAAATCATATCCGGAGAATTTTCCGAAAGAGATTGCATACGGCTCTTCATTCGCTCTTCTTTCTCTGCTCTAATACGTTCGGTTATATCCTGGGTATTAAAGATAATACCCTTAATAGCCGGATCATGAAGCAGGTTCTTTCCTTTAGTTTCCAGAAATAGTTTCTCACCATTTTTCTTGAGATAAGCATATTGTGCTACACTTTCACCGCCCGGAGTTTGCTTTAAATAAGAAAACAAGTTATTAATAGTTCGATATCCCCGCGGAGTTAGCATCTCAGGATCCATTCCTATAATATCATCATCCTGACTGTAACCAAGTATTCTTTTTACAGAAGGACTTTCGAATTTTAATTGTTGATTTTGGTCATAGATAGATATAAATTCAGATGCATTATTTAACAATGCCATTAATCTTTTTTGACCATTCTCAACCTCCTGTATCTTTGACTCCAATAGTTCATTAGATCGTTCCAATTCCTCCTGAGCTATCATCATTTCACGCGCACTTTCCTTCAGCTTTTCCTCATTATGGGTAAGGGTGAGCGTCATTTCTTGTGACTCCTTTAACAGGTATTCTGTTTTGGCATTAATTTTCTGTGCATAGATAGTCCTTCCAATCATTGAACTGAGTTCATTGGCAAAGTCCAACTTAAATCCAGGCAGCTTATGATGTAAAAATCCCAATTCTAAAATTCCTTGCAGTTCTTCATCCTGCATTAATGGCAAAATAATTAAGCTTTTGGGCTTTTGATCACCTAATATCCCTGATGATATGGTAAAATAATCGTCAGGAATCTCTGTACGATAAATCATTTGTTTTTCAAAAGCTACCTGACCTACCAAACCATGTCCTATTTTAAACTCCTGATTAACAAATCTTTGTCTGTTAAATGCATAGCTTGCACGATTTACCATTTTATGGTCTTCGAGTACATAAAAGCACCCTTGCACACCGTCAGAATATTGAATAATACCTTTGAGTAACTCATAGGCCAGCTTATCGATGTTTTGATAGGTACGCAAAATGTCATTAACCAGCTCCTTACCTTTGGTAATCCACCTTTGCTCTTCCTCTTTCTGGTTAGTATTTAACAAGTCTTTAGCCAGACTGACAAGAGAGGATGAGTTTTGATTTTGCTGTGTTAATATGGTATTAAAATCTCCTTGACGAATGAGGTTGGCTATTTCCATATTGGAGTCCAGTCCGTTCTGAAGTTTTTTTATTTCTTTGGTATATTTGGATTTATTATGCTTACTATAATTATACATAAATAGCCCAATCAAAGGAATAAATGCCAATAGGGCGTCCACGAACCATGTTAATACAAAAGTGTGTATCTTAAGAATAGAGTTCATGGATAATGGTGCACCTATAAAATCGATAAAGCCAAACCACACGAACAAATAAATAAAAATGAAAATAATAACAATAAAAAAAAGATCTCTCTCATCAATCATTGAGAAACCAAGATACTTTCTGATATTTTTATAGAACTTTTGTATCTGCATCATTTAATTATTATAAGATATCGATTCAGCAATATAAGAATTCATTATTTTCCAATGCTTTTCTATTCCCAGAGGTTTAAAAGTAGCCAACTCAATTAATCCCACTGTTTTTTCATGCTGAATAATAGGCAAAAAATATAGATACCTCGGTTTAGCTGCTCCCGAGTAGGATTCTATTTGAAAATAGTCAACATCAATATCTTTCACAAACATGGGCTCCTTATCACTCACTGCTTGTCCATGCAATCCACAAGAAAGATCACAATCTCCATTCACCTGATCGCTATCAATACCATAAACCCCTTTTACGACAAAGTTAGTAGAAGGTTCGACAGATAAATAACAAATACCCATACCTATTTCGTAGTACTTAGCCAACTGATTTAATAATTCTCTGCCATAAGCAGCAGAGTTGCCTTGCTTCTTAAGATGATTTTTGATTTTCTCAGCCATGACATCCACCTCCTGACTGGCATTTAATTTATCAGACTTATCGGCTTTTAATTTATCGTTGGTTTTACGTAGCTGATCAATTTGATTTTTATACTTATTAATCCTTTCTTGTTGGTCGAGTACCCCTTTTATCCTTTCCTTATTCCACAGCCGAATCATTTTATCGCTAAAATAAATTACTCCCAAAAAAGAAAGAAAGGAAAGGATTTCGATGACAAAAAATTTAACTGACAAAGAACCATCTGAATACAAAAAACCATACTTCAATAAGGCAAGAGAAAAAGCAACAATTGCTAAACAGTACAACAGATATATGGGTTTTATTTTCATTATAAGAATCTTAAAGTTTATTTAAAAATTCAATGATACCTTCAGGCGACAATACTTCATCCGGGGTAAACAATTGCAAGGCAGATTTAGGCATAGTGTCCACATCACAGGTATTTGGATCTTGCACAATGGTGTGTCCTTTCTTAAAATGAACGTCACTCATTCCCCTTGCTCCATCCTTATTCGCTCCCGTTAGTAGTATGCCTATCATTTTTTCACGAAACGAGGTAGCTGCTGATGACAAAGTAAAATCAATTGAAGGACGGCTATGGTTATGAGGTTCTTCCGCAGAGAGGGAGATGGTAGAATCAAACTCAACAAATAAATGATAATTTGATGGGGCAAGATATACTGTTCCTCGTTTAATAACCTCCTTATCAAAAGGCTCAACCACAGGTAGTTTTGATTTAACATTAAGACCTTCAAGCAAACCCGACCTTACATGTTTTAACCTGTGTAAACAAATAATGATAGGATATTTAAACTCCGGATTAATATTGGCCAGAATTTTGCAAACAATGGAAAAGCTTCCCGCGGAACCCCCAATTACAATAGCTTTTAAATATGACGCTCTTTCTGAATTCATGGAATCAAACTAAACTCAAACTTTATAAATCTGTTCATCATTATCATAAGCTTCAAATAGCTCATTATTTATTGTACTAATATGCTCTTTTATACCAATGGCCAGATATCCTTCTTTTTGCATGTGATCATATACCTTTTTCTCGGCCTGTTCCTGAAGTTTTCCATTGAAATAAATCATACGGTTACGATACAATGCCAGATCAATTTTCACCGGTGGTCCTTCCAGAAAAAAATTCTTCTGAATAAACTGAACGTCCATCAATAAACTCTTATCAATAAAAACAGATTTATTCTCGAAGGTAAAATAATCATCAAAGGTACTAGTAAGTTCGAGGCGCTTAAAATTTTGCTTACTAATTTCATAGCTTATTCCACTTATCCAAGCTTCTTTAGCTTCCTCCACTCTTTTTTTACTAGAGACATTGCAATAGATATTAGCTCGCTCAAGCATATCATCTTCTTTTAAAATAACCAATAAAGAAAATAATTCTTCAGCAGACACAAAATCAGGAAACCAAATATTTATATTCTCTTTATATTGAGGTAAAATTTTATTTTTTAATGTTCTCCAAAAGGCTGGATCACGGAACATTTCAGTATCATTCACCTGAAAATGATAGATAAACTCGTCGATTAACTGACCTGATTTTATATCATCAATAAAACCAGCAACTGTTTTTACATTAAGTTTATTGAATACATACGTAAATCTTCTGCGTAAAAAAGACAAAGCAAAATTATACACATCAACTTTAAGCCGTTCTTGAAGAACAGGAGTGATTACTCGTATATCGTTTAAAGTAGGTACAACTGCCATGCTACTTATATTTAAATTGAAAGGTACTACTTTTCGTATACACCATACCGTGCTTCACAAACCGTGTTTTAAAAAACCCATGCAACGACTCGTGAGCTCCAAGTACCAATACCCCACCATCAAAAAGCTTATCAAAGAATTTTCGAACAATCTTCATTTGCAGCTCTGGGTTAAAATAAATAAGTACATTACGACAAAAAATAAGATCAAAACGTTGATAAAAGGGTATTTCCTGTTCAACTAGGTCATGCCTCCTAAAAATGACTTTCTCTCTGAGAAAATCTTTAAACCGAAAAGTATCAGACCTCTCATCTATATCGCAATAAAAATCAAATTTACGGGCTTCCGGATTATGCTCACTCATCATGTTATGGTAAGCTTGGATATATTTTTTATTTAAACCAAGCGAATATTCACCCTTTTGGGCGCAGCTAAGCACTTTTTGGTTAATATCAGTAGCCACTACCTTAACCTGATCTAACAAACCTAGCTCATTACATAACATCAGATTGGAATAAACCTCTTGCCCGGTAGAACATCCAGCATGCCAGATATTGATGGTATTCTTTTTATACAACTGAGGTAAAACATTTTTATACAGATACTCCCATGTCTCAGGATTTCTGAATAGTTCAGTTGTATTAACAGTAATTGCATCCACCAGGTTTTCCACAAACACCTGATCAGTTTTTGTTTTATGCAAAAGCTTATCCATATCCATATTGTAATCCTTCAGAACCTTTTCTATACGTCGTTGTATAGAATTGTCAGAATAATCACAAAAATTATATGGCGTATGCCTTTTAAGCTCTTCTAAATACGTTTTAAACGTTATACCTCCCACGTAGCTCTATATTTTGCTCAAACATTTAACGACTAATACGGCTTAAAACAACTCAACTTCTACATTTTGAATAAATGCAGTGTATGACTTATCTTCGCCCACTTGTGCTTCAGACAACAAAAATAAGACAGGAATATTGTCCCCAAATTTATTTCTGATAGGCACTTCTTTCCGTTCTCCAATAACTTTATCGCTATCATTATTACTTACATAAACCTTTACAAAGGACTCATTCTTGACTGTTTCTTCAGAGAATAGCATAGAAACATGATTACCCAGCACTTCGTGTCGTTCGTAACCCCATAACTTTTCAGCAGCTTTATTAAAGAACTCCAGAATACCCTCATTATTGGTAGTAATAATAGCGTCCAGAGCACCTTCGAGTGTTTTTTCATTTCTGATTTTAACGGCCTCAATTTCCTTATATTGCTCCTTCATCTCATCACGAGCTTGTTGTAACATTCTTCCAAGCTCTTCTTTCGAACTTTCCATTTGTTTCTCTAACTGCACCTGATCTGTAACATCGTTTTCAACACTTAATATTTTAACAATGTCGCCGTGGTTATCAATTACCGGAGTATAGGTAGTTAGTAAGAATATTTCTTCACCAAGCTTTGTTCTTCTTCTCACACGGCCTTTAAAACTTTGTCCGCTCTGCAGGCTAGTCAGAATTTGACTCAACTCTTCTATATCTTCCTGAAAAAAGAAAATCTTAAGACTTTGACCATCAATTTCTTCTGGAAGATATTTAAATGTTTGTAAAAACAATTGATTCACAGAAATAAGGGATCCATCGATAGCAAATTCACAGCTAATGGCCGAGTTATCAATTGCTTCAAGAATACCTTTCATCTCCACCTCTCGACGGTCAGACTCCTCTTGTGTAGCTTGCATCTCTTCCAGGTTCTGACGCAACTCTTCTTCCTGCTGAGCCATCCTTTCGGCTTGCATTTGCGATTCCTGTAGTAATTTGGAGGTTTGAATATTGATTTGCACTGTTGAAATAGTAGAGGCTATACTTTCAGCCGTGCGCTCTACAAAATCAATTTCAAAAGGCTGAAATGGTGAAAAAGAGGCTAGTTCAATAACGCCATAGACCTCATCATTTACCTTTAAAGGTACAACCAGAATAGCCGAAGGATTTGTTTGCCCAAGCCCAGATGTGATAGTGATATAATCATTTGGTACATCCGTCATATAAATGGTTTCCTTTTCAATCCCACAACGACCTATAATACCTTCTTCCCAGTGTATAATTTTATCGGTAAATTTTTTACGATCAAAAGCGATACAAGCAGTAAGTTCGAAAACCCTCTCATTTTTATTATTTTTCTTTAACAGATAAAAACCACCCTGATTAATCTTAAGATAATTTACCTGATAACTAAGAATATTATAAGCTAACTCTTCAAGGTTATCGTTGTTTTTACGTAAAATTTCGCCAAACTGAGCCAGTCCTTGTGTCACCCAGGTACGTTGCTCCTCCTCTATTCTGCCTTGTTCCTGTTCTTTTTTACTCTTGACCAGATAATCACGAAGCTTTAACAACGATTTACTCAATTGATCGTGCTTATCAGTTACCAAATTAGTGTTATTCAGATTTCCTTCTCGGAGGTTATTTATAAACTTCAAAACCCTCTCGGAACGACGCAACTCAGTTTTAATATACTTACCCTGCTTTTTAATAATATGAATAAAGCTAAGAGCAGAATAATACCCTATAACAGTAGTAATAAGCGGTAAAAACAACATAATCCACATGCCCGGAAACAGATACAACATATCTGCGAGCGTACGATTAGTTTGCATAAAAACAGAAGAATTCAGGTTAATCAGAAACACGAATAATGCGACTATAAAACCTAAAAGAAAACCTCTAAAGGTAAACTTACGCAATATATTAGTCAGTTCTACTTTTTTCACAATTCAGAGTTTTGTAATGTATAATAAATAATAGCGCTACAAAGGCCCTATTCAAGACAACAAAGATATAGATATTGCCGGTATTATAAAGATTTGAGTAGAAAAGGTGCAATCTCATCCAACCCTAAGATATGATTAGCAGCGCCTAAATTAGCCGCTTCTTTTGGCATACCATAAACAACAGAACTTTGTTCGTCCTGAGCGATGGTGTTGGCACCAGATTCTTTTAGTTCGAGCAAACCTTTGGCGCCATCATTACCCATCCCTGTGAGTAAAATGCCTACTGCATTTTTACCTGCATAGCGCGAAGCACTTCTAAAAAGCACATCAACAGAAGGACGATGTCTGTTAACCAGTGGTCCGTCCTTAACCTCAACAAAGTATTCTTTGCCAACTCGTTTAAGTAACATATGATGGTTACCAGCTGCTATCAATACCCGACCCTGATATAATTTATCACCATTTTCAGCTTCTTTAACTTCAAGGTCACAAATACTGTTTAAACTGTTGGCAAATGATTTGGTAAATCCCTCAGGCATATGCTGAACAATAGCAATTCCGGGCATTTTTGAGGGAAGTTGCTTTAGAAAAGCACGTATTGCCTCGGTACCACCTGTAGAAGCACCCAATACAATTACCTTTTCGGTAGGGATAATATGGTTTGAAGCAGATCCTCTTTCCAGAATCACATCGGCACTATATCGAGGTTTCACCTCTATAGCGTTTGCAGGATTGCTTATTTTTCGTCTGGATAGTTTGGCTTGGGCAGCAGCCTTTACGGCATCGCAAATCAGTATCTTTGATTCATTAATAAACTTAGCCGCATTCATAGCCGGTTTACCAATAATCTCTGCCGCACCATATTCCAGTGCTTTCATAGCCACCTGAGTTCCTTCTGTTGTCAGTGAAGAAATAATAACCACAGGAATAGGATGCTGCGACATAATTTTACGCAGGAAAGTAAGGCCATCCATCCGAGGCATTTCAATATCCAATGTAATCACATCAGGTATTTCCTTCATGATCTTTTTAACTGCAATAATAGGATCTGCAGCAGTTCCCATTACTTCAATTTCAGAATCTGATTCTAATATGCTAGAAAGACTTTGTCGCACAACCGCTGAATCATCAACGACTAATACCCGAATTTTTTTCATCCCCATAATACACGATTATCTTTGAACATCATTCTTACCGTAAATATAAAATTACCTAAACTAGGTTATTTTCTTGTCCAACAGTTTATGTCTTACTTCACCCGTATCGGTGAAGAAAATAATTTTTCTACCACGTTTTCCTCCAGTGCTGGAAGCTACAATCGGAATATTCTTTTCTTCAAGCATAATCCGGGCTACCCGAATATTTCTCTCCCCTATTAAGTTATGAGAATTTCCGGTTTGCATTAACTCACCCCCTCCAAAGATCTTTGCCTGCAGATCTTCTATTTTCGACCCATGAAAAAGCAATTTATCAACCAACTTATCGATGGCAATATTTCCATATTTAGGAGAAGCTAAATCATTACCATTCCAATTGGGCAGCATGTAATGGTTTATTCCACCAATTTTCAGACGTGAGTCCCACAGACAAATTGCTACACAGGAGCCTAGTATAGTTTTCACTAAAAAAGGTTCTTTGCTAACAAAAAGAGAGGAGGGATATAAAAAATGTTGTAAATATTCTCTCATTTAATCATGATTAAAAAATCTCGTCCTCTTCATCAAAGAATATATCATTTCCCTCTCCGCTAAATCCATCCACAATATTTTTGGCCTCCGGTATACTAATCGTAAACGTGGAGCCTTCCCCTTTTTGGCTTGCTATTTCAATTTCACCACTTAACACATCGAGCAATGATTTTGTAATAGACAGACCTAAACCATGACCCCGGTTAATGGAATTAATACCGGTATCGAGTCTTTTAAATCGTTCGAAAATAGTTTTTTGATTTTTCTCAGAAATACCGGTTCCATAATCCTGAACCGAAACCTTGAGAACGTCATCTTCATCCAACCAGATAGAAATAATAACTTTACTATCCTTATAACTATATTTTAATGCATTATTAATTAGGTTACTAAGAATCAACTTTAATTTTTCGGAATCAGTTTTAAAATAGAAATTTTTACCAAAACCATGTTCAATATTAAATTGAATATCAATAGTTATTCCCATCTTACGGGAGATGATATTAAAAGCATCAACCACCGTTTGCAATAAACTACGAATGTTTACTTTGGCAATATTTGGTGCTATTTCCCCTGCTTCAATTTTAGCAGCCACAAAGATATTTTTCAACTGAAAATCCAGATTGAAGGCTTCTGAGTGAATTAAAGCAACCATGGAAACTACTTTTTTCCAGTCTTGCTTTTCAACCGATAAGATAGCTTTTGAAAGACCTAAAATAGAGGTAAACGGGTTTACAATCTCATTGGATATATTTGATATAAAATGACTCTTTAAAGCCTCTGAATCCTTCAGCTTCTTAGAGACACCTTGTAACTCTTCTGTTAGTTCTTTAATTTCCTGCTCCCTGCTTTTACCATTTTCAAGCCGTAATCTTAGCTCTTTAAGCAATTGTCTATCTGATAAATTGTTCATGGTTATTAATTTGTGCTTTATTTTTTTCTAAAAATAGTTGGTTTAATATGCTCCAACGGAACATCCATCCCTGTTAATGATTCAGAATGACCGATAAAAAAGTATCCTCCCGTCTTAAGTTTAGCACTTAATTTGTTAATTACACTTTCTTGCGTTGGTCTATCAAAATAAATCAGTACGTTTCTACAGAATATCGCATCAAATTGTTCATTAATGGAGCTATAACTTGTATCCATTAGGTTCAAATATTTCAATGTGACATGACTCTGCAATTCAGGACGTATTTTTACTGTCGGATTAATTTTATCCTTACTCTTTAATAAATATTTCTTTTTTAATTCTAAAGGAATAATATCTACTTTATTTAATGGATATATGCCTTTTGACGCCTTACTTAATACTTCCTGCGAGATGTCGGTTCCCAACATAGCATAATTAAATGCTGGTTGAATATTTTTAAACTCATTCAAGGTAATGGCAATGGTATACATCTCTTCACCACTTGAACAACCGGCACTCCATATCTTAAACGGAGTATGAGTATTTTGTTCATCAAACTCGGGTAATACATGATTTTTTAAAAAATCAAAATGTATCGGTTCCCTAAAAAAATCGGTTTTATTAGTAGTAACTACATTTAAAAAATTAAAAATCTCCTCACGCTGTCCATCCTGACTAAATAAATACTCTTTATACTGTGTATAGGAGCTCATATTTAATTGTCGAATGCGCTTAAGGAGCCTTCCCTGAAGCATCACCCGCTTTACTGGAGGCATTTTAATTCCAAATTCAGAATATATAAACTGACTAAAAGCCTTAAAGTCTTGATCTGACAATTCAGCTTTAAAGCAATCTAAATCCTGCGAATATGTATTTACTTTTATCACTATTTTTTAATCTGTTTTAATACCTCGCTCATTTCAATAATTTCGTTTACGCTAAACACCTCGTCAGAGTTTAATATCAGATAAAAATTATCTCCAATATTACACGTAGTCTTAATATATTTAGGACTAAAGTCACTTTCTACCTGTTTAAAATCTTTCTCATCTACTTCAAACACATCGGTAACAGCATCGGCCAACACACCAACCCTAAATGTACTATTGTCATCTTTACGT
>JBFHKL010000109.1:0-12649 GCA_041595375.1 Saccharicrinis sp. | reverse complement strand
ATAAATCTTTATCCTGAAGAATATCTTTATATTCTTTTAAAACACTATTCTCATCTTCAAGCTGCTTAGCCCTTATTTTCATACGCTCTACCGTTAAAAAACGATTTCCTTGCAACAATGCACCACCTGCACATCCCTGATCACAGGCTCTGAGCTCTAAAAAATCAACCTGAGGGATATCATCATTCTCAAGCATTTCCAGGAACTCAATCACATTATGTATTTCATCAACAGCCAGGGAGCGACCCTGCATATGATCTGCTTCGCCATGAGTAAGACTCCATTGCACCCCTTTAGCTGATAAGTGCTCAACAACAGGAAGTGTATCCTCCAGAGTGTTTGTACGGTTTTTAATTTTATGATAGATCTTATTCGAAATGAAGCTCATATTAATTACGCCATTAATCACCTCGTTACTATTTTGTCCAAATCCCTTGATAGCAGCTATTTTAGCTGCACATGGAGTAATGTAATAGATTCCAATCTGATCTTCATTAACCCCCTGCATCATCAGCATTTTTTTATAAAAAGCAGCAGAAGCATCAACAGGAGGTTTAACAGAAGCCATATTATCAATTAAGGAAGGAAACTTTACTTGAATGAGCCTTACAACAGCAGGACAGAATGTAGAAATCAATGGTTTCTCATTATTCCTGTTAATTTGTTCATTCAACAAAGTATTAATTTCCTCAACCATAAACTCAGCCTGAAAGATATGGGTAAATCCCAGCTCCTTCATCTCTTTAAATATTTCCTCTTCGGTAATCTGTGTTGGGAACTGACCTATAAAAACTGCCGGTACTAAAGCCACTCTGTACTCGTATTCAAATATTTTTTCGAGATCATCCTGTTCAACATAAATTGCGTCTACCGGGCATGCTTTAAGGCATTCACCTCAATCTACACAGCGCTTTTTAAGAATAAGCGCACATCCATCCTTAATGCGAATAGCTTCGGTAGGACACACATCCATACAATGTGTACAACCGTAACAAATATCCTGGTCAACCTTTAATGCATGATATATTTGTCGCTCTCCCATTTAGCCTTTTATTACAAATAGGTTTTCATTTCAACTTTAGTTCCTTTACCCACTATACTCGACACAAGAAGTTCATCTACATTTCTCTTGATATTAGGCAAACCCATGCCTGCTCCAAATCCCATTTCCCTTACTTTCGAGGAAGCTGTTGAATAGCCTTCCTGCATAGCCAAATCAATATCGGGAATACCAGGTCCATCATCGTTTAATATAATATGAATATGTTCTGAAGTTATATTCACCGTGATGGAACCTTTATATGCATGTGCTACAATATTCACCTCTGCCTCGTATAAAGCAACAACAATTCGCTTAACAATTTTGGGATTTACATTTAGCTGTTTCAATGTTTTTTTTACAGCACTGGAAGCATTCCCTGCCTTCATAAAATCACCTCCTTCAACTTCATATATAAACTCCATGATCTTTTATTAATAAACAGGTCGTAGACCTGCAGCATACAACATTCCTACAGCATTAAACATTGAATATTGACATTGCAGAAGTATCATTCCATGCTCTTTGGCCAATTCAATCATTTCGCAAGTGATTTGTTTATTTCGCACAAAAAGTACACAATGAATATCAGCCATTTCAATAGTCCTAATCGTTTGCATATTAGCCAGACCAGTAATTAAAACCATATGATCCGTATCCAGGGTAAGCACATCACTCATCAAGTCACTTGCAAACCCCCTTTTAATTTCAATATCCATACGTTCTTCTCCACAAAGAATACTGGCATTCAATATTTCTATAATCTCACTTACTTTCATTCACAAACAATCTTAAGGATCATACAAAAGAAAATCATTAACATTAATTAAAGATTTTATTCAAGAATTAACCACAAAATACAATGTAAAGCTTGAAAAAAAAACCACAAAATGAACAATTTGACAATACATAACAAATCTAAATAATAGCAGTTTATTCAGGATTTACGCATTTTACTTACTCCTCAAAACAACAGGGCTAAGAAGTGTTAAAAACCATTAATTATCTCAGTAAGTGTCTGACAAGAATAGGGGTTTGATCTTATTTTACTTTTATTTTTTTTCGGTATATAGATAAATGAACATGAAGGTTAAAACAAGATCAGTAGCAAATAAAGCATTTACAATTTCAGCTCCTTATTTCATTTACTACTAACATTAGCACATTGATTAACAAAACTTAAATATCATTGATAATCACTCCGAATCTTGCATTTAATCCAATTTTAATAATGAGCAACAGCTAAAGACAAGGCTCTTTGTACTAGATATACTCTATTGAAATCTCCTTTAAAAATTTTTCTTCGAGTAAGGTAGCAATACGTTTAACCACGGTTCTTCTTATTTCAAGCTCCACGGGTAAGTTAGGGTCCTGATGAGCTACATTGATGCGGGTTCCATTAATAATATGAATTTTATCACTCTCCAAAAAGTTTTTAACAATCTGATGAGCAGGACCTTTTCCCATCACATCATTTTTCTCAAAATTCTCTAATATCCTAACTACCTTACCAAGTGTGAGAATGCCTTCAGTAACTAAATCGATACCTTCCATTTGAGCTACCGGAGGCAAATCGGGGTCTGTCATCTCAAGGCCAGCTGAGAATTTCAAGCCCAGTTCACGGGCAATAATCTCGGCTGTTGTTCCTCCACTGACTATTTTTTTCCCACCAAAATTTTGTACTTTAATTGAGAAGTCCGAATCTTTTACCTCTTCATAGGGAGGACCGGTAACAAACAATAGCTTACGAGGTTCGCGGAAATAAATAATACCACATGAGGTATCATCAAGAGGACTTCCGCCATCATTTAAAGAAGCCATATTGACTATTTTACGCGATAGCTTGGAGGAAGATATAAAAGGGGCATTTTTCACACTCTTCACCACGTAGTTTTCCACCTCATCTCGCCCCCAGCCAAAGGGCAGAGCCTTAGAGCCCATTCCTGATTGAATAATACCATCCGACCAAAAGAAGATCCTATCCTCCTTACGTGCCTTAAAATGACAGGTATACAGTTTCTTTCCTTTATTCCTCTTACTCTCCAGCGTAATTTCATTCCAGCCTGGATCAAACGGCCTGTGTGTACGCATAATTAAACAGCGAGGGTTATCATATTCAACAATTGTGGTACTGCCATCATCCTCTATATCGATAATAGTAAATGTAGAATAACTCACCTTACGAACGCTACAAACAGGCAAAGTATTCATAATTATCTCTGCCGTTTTCTGCACTTCTTTATGCTCCACGGTAAAATTTACTGCCATAGACGAGGTTAAGGTAGCTAACACACTGGCTTTCACTCCACTTCCCATACCATCAGACAACACGGTTATGGTACGCCCATCTTCTTTTATACGACGAGAAATAAATACATCTCCGCAAATAAATTCTCCAAAGTGATTATTTTGGTTACAGTAGATATCTAAATAAAAATCAGGCTCTTTAACTTCCATGGCTATCCCCAATTTTTTGTGCTTCAATAATCGAATTGAGTACCTTCTCAGTTTTTGAAGCACTTTCTCCCAATAAGAAAGCAATCTGTTGAACTGTTTGTAGGTTATCTCGGATGACAGTGCGTGCTCTATTAATAATCTCCTCCCGACGAACCTCTGGTGCAGTTAAATCTCTAAGTATTCCTCCCACAATCTTCCCCTTTTGGATGGTAAAAACCGAAACATTCAAAATATTATCATTCATTGTAATATCTCTGTTTTTGATCTCCTGCCCTGTTTGTAACACTGACAGAAATAACTTTCCAAAAGGCAGTAATGTATTAATATCGGCACCCTTTAGTCCGGGTATTATTTCATTTAACTGTTTGGCATCTTCACCCATCATATCTACAAAACTGAAATTAGATTCAATAATCTTCAAATTGGCATCAACCATTACAACGCCAGCTCTCAACTTATTGAGCATAGAAGTCATGGTATTGGCTGCAGCCATAGCCGACTGTCCTTCTTTACGAGCTCGTTCTTCGCTTTCGCGTAATGCTTCTTTGGTATTTTTCAGTTTTTCATTGGCCGAATGAACCTTGGTAATATAGGTATGCAATTTTTTTATGGAATAGGAATAACACATCTCAAAATTAGTAAGACCCTGACAGTAGGCCACGGCAAACTCTTTACAACTTGGGTAACCACAAGCACCACAATTCAGCTGATCGCGGATATCATCTTTCCCCATATCATGTAAAATCCTTTGCACTTCCTCTTCTGAGGGTTTCGGCAGCCGGCGATCTGAGACCCTAAAGGAACGTTTTAAATCCAGCTCCTTAAATTCTTCTATATCGGCACGCCACTGCTCACAATCAATCTCTTTGAGTCGTCTCTCAACATACTGAATAACATGCGACTGTCGCATAAACTTCTTTCCTCCCTGCGACATGCCCGGTCCCATTGAACATCCTTCACAATAATAAAGATCTAAATGATGGCTTAAACTGCTATCCTGATCATATTCATTTATTGATTGTAAAAAATCACTTCTTCCATCAGCAGAAATCACGTTACTCCCCAACAGGTCCTGAGGCATATCAACCGTTTGCCACAAGCCATGATTAATGGGATACAAACCTCCCTTACGTCCAACAGGCGGGTCAAACTCACTAAACTCAACCGAAGATTCTTTAATCTGATGCGTAACAAACATCTCTCTCAACTCCTGAAAGGTAAGAACGGCATTAATTTCACCATCGGTATGAACGAAACTACGCGCATCATCTTTTGCCGAAACACAGGCGGTTAAATAAACCACCTTAATATGTTCTCCATATTTTTTTCTGACAACTTTTGCCATGGCAACAAATGGAGGAACAATAGGTGCCAAATTATCTACCAAATTAGGGCGGTATTTTTCAATAAAGAAACGCACCGGAGGGCAATGAGTGGTTAGATAATATTTACCATGAGAATCCTCGAGTAATTGTTTATATTTTTGAGCAATCAAGTCTACACCAAAAGCTACCTCTGTTACCAGATCAAACCCCAGCGCACGAACCATGGCCACAAATTTTCTATAGTCTGTAATATCAGTAAACTCGCCAGATATAGCGGGATCACAAATAGCAGCTACCCTACCATCATCCTTCACCAAATCATTTACCCTTTGCTGTTCATCTCTAAACCCTATTGCATTTTGGGCACATACTACAACACAATTACCACAACCAATACATTTATGAGGAAGAATGTTCGCATGATTATCGGCTATCTTTATAGCTTTAGCAGGACAAGCCCTGATGCAAGTAAAGCTCAGGTTGCATTTGTCTTTATCAACAGTGATTAACTGACCCATTTCTTTTATACTTTAAAATACGCTGCTAAAATATCATACACTCTATCCGGATCCACATGATTAAACTGCTCATCATCAATCTTTAAAACCGGTCCTTTTTCACAATTTCCGGTACATAACTCTCCCCTAAAAAATACAGAATCTTCCAAATGATGGTCGGCTAAAAATTTTTTCACAATAGCTAATACATCCTTGTTCCCACGCGAAAAACATGAACTCCCCATGCATATAGTTAATAAATGTTCTGTTTGCATGCTATTTATAAATTTAGGATGAACAATACAGTGAACCTTATTCTTTATCAAAATACAAAAAATGACTCTCTGAACAAATGCAGATAGTCATTTTTTTCGATCATTAGTTGAATACTGCTTATCATTACCTAATTCGTTAAACCACATTAAGCTCGCAACACAACTAACAGCTCTGCTATCTGCAAACTTTTATGGAAGACAAGACCTTTTCTATTGCCCTCATTCAGTAATCATATACACCAGATCAACTACTCAACTAATACCTGTTTCTTTCGGTATAGGTAGTATGAAGCAATTCGTGCGATTTATGCCCCAATGGTTTTTTCAGAAACTCCTTGTATAACTTAATAACCTCAGGGTTTTCATGTGATTTACGAATGGGTTTACCGGCATCTTCCTGATAAATAGCTTTGGCTCTTTGTTTACGTATTTCGAGGTTAGTTGGTATAGGTTGACCTCCCCCTCCTAAACAACCTCCCGGACAGGCCATTATTTCGATAAAATGATATTGGGCTTTTCCACTCACCACATTATCCATCACTTTTTTGGCATTAGCTAATCCATGCGCCACACAAGTTTTTAATTCAACACCATCTAAAAAGCTCCATTCAGGCTTAGGGTTCTCTATTTTCACTGAGGCTTCCTTTACCTCTTCCATACCCCGCACTGCGGTAATATTTAAACCTTCAAATGGCACCTCTCTGCCTGTTACTATTTCATAGGCAGTACGAAGAGCTGCTTCCATTACTCCCCCTGTAGCACCAAAGATAACAGCAGCTCCTGAGGAAACCCCCATAAAAGAATCAAACTCCTCATTCTCCAGAGCCTTAAAATCAATACCCGCCTGCTCTATCATTTTTGCCAACTCCCGGGTAGTCAATACAAGATCCACATCACGATAACCACTGGCATGCATTTCTGGACGACTTGCCTCATATTTTTTAGCCGTACAAGGCATAACTGACACAGAAACCATATTTTCAGGGTCTATATTCATTTTTTGCGCATAAAAAGTTTTGGCCAGTGCACCAAACATTTGTTGTGGCGACTTAGCGGTGGATACATTTGGCAATAGCTCAGGATACATATGCTCAATATATTTTACCCAACCTGGTGAGCAAGATGTTGTCATTGGTAGTTTAACATCCGGATTCTTATCCAACAATGCCCCTTTGAGACGCTGAAGTAACTCGTTACCCTCTTCTACAATGGTAAGATCGGCAGTAAAATCAGTATCTAGCACTGAATCAAAACCTAATCGGCGTAATGCGGCCACCATTTTCCCTGTAACAATATTACCTGCTTCCATACCCAAAGCCTCTCCTAATGCTATACGTACGGCAGGAGCCGTTTGCACCACCAGATGTTTTTTAGGGTTATAAATGGCCGACCAAACTTCTTCGATATAATTTCTTTCTATCAAGGCACCTGTAGGACAGCGATTAACACATTGTCCGCAATTGGTACAAACAACCTCATACATGGGTTTCTCAAAGAAAGAAGATACTTTCATATCTCGTCCTTTATAGGCCACCGTTAAGGCTCCTATATTCTGTAGCTGATCACAAGTTCGCACACAACGCTGGCATCTGATACATTTCGAATCGTCTTTAATAATCGATGGAGAAAAGTAGTCTATCGTATAGTCTTTTAGTGGCACTAAATCAATTAAGGTATCTTCGCCAATAAGATATTCAGAAGACAAATGTTGTAACTCGCACGCCCCATTTTTATAACAACGAGTGCATTCAGCCCGATGCTCTGACACCAAAAGTTCAATAACACTTTTGCGGGCATTACGCACTTTTAAACTATTGGTTAATAGCTCCATTCCTTCTGCAACAGGTGTAGCGCAGGAAGGTAAGAGACGATCAGCACCCATCTGCTCCACCACGCAAACGCGACAATTTCCTGCCACACACAAATCTTCATGGTGACACAAGGTAGGAATCTTAATATTCAGTTTCTTTGCAGCATCCAGTATAGTTGAGTCTGCATCAACACTAACTTGTATATGATCAATAACTAAGTTTACTTTTCTCATAACTTTTGCATTAATGATTAATAAATCATTTCTTCTCTAAAGTTTTCAACTATTGAAGAAAAAGAATTGGCCACAGACTGACCTAAACCACATTTGGCAGTCACTCTCATATTCTCAGCCAGGTTCAATAGCTTATTGAGATAATCAGATGATTTTTCGCCTTTTTTTACTGCTTCAATACCCAGTAAAAGCTGTTGCGTTCCTACGCGACATGGGGTACATTGACCGCAACTCTCTTCAACAAAAAACTCCAGATAATTATGCAATACATTATACATGCTTCGTGAGGAGTTAAAAATCATCATAGAACCTCCTGTTGGCAGTGATACTCCGGTTAGTTTACCCTGGTAACCAATGATTGTTTTATCAAACTTTTTTCTAGGCACACAAAATCCTGAGGCACCTCCCACCTGAACAGCTTTGGCATCACCATCACCAAAATCTTCAACAAATTTTTGCAGTGACATACCAAATTCTAACTCATAAATACCGGGAATAGGTGTGTCGCCTGAAACAGAAAACACTTTTGATCCTCTGGAATCCTGAACACCCAGATCTTTAAATTTCTCCGGGCCATATTTAAAAATAGAATAGGTATGCGCCAGAGTCTCCACATTATTAATAACGGTAGGCAGTTTTCTGTAACCCGATTTTGTAGGATAAGGAGGCTTGTTTCTGGGTTCTCCCCGATGTCCTTCCATACTCTCGAATAAAGCACTCTCCTCGCCACAAATATATGCTCCACTCCCAAGAAATATCTTTACCCTGAAATCGAACCCTATCTTATTAATTAACAAATGAAACTCATCAATAACCTCTGTTAAGGAGTCTATGAGGAATTTATATTCGCCTCGCAAATAAATAAAGCCTTCATGTGCACCTATAATCTTTGCGCACACAGCCATACCAACTAAAACTTTATAAGGTACCTGACTCAAAATCTCTCTGTCTTTAAAAGTTCCCGGCTCCCCCTCGTCGGCATTACAAATCACATATTTTATATCGGCTTTAGCTTCCGAAGCCATCTTCCATTTTAATCCTGTTGGATATCCTGCTCCTCCTCTTCCTTTTAAGCCTGAAATAATAAGATCGTTGATTAAATCCTGATTCGACTTCTCAAATGCATTTGTAAGGATATCCAGAACATCATGTTCATTTTTAAAAATCAAATCCAGTCTTTTAAGATTTTTCGTTGCCATAGCTTTACATTTAAACAGGGTTCGACTTATCTGCCATATCCTTCGCTTTAAGCGACTCAAGAATATTCCTCACCTTCTGAGGGGTAAGCTCAGTATAGGGTTCATCATTTATCAACATCGCAGGACCCTTATGACACTGACCTAAGCAATTAGTTTCCAATAAGGTAAATTTGCCATCATGAGTTGTTTCTCCCAGTTTTATTTTTAAACTTTTCTCCAGCTCTTGAATGATTTGGTTTTTACCATGCATCAAACAGGTTATTGTTTTACAAACCCTGATTACATTCTCTCCTACAGGTTTGCTATTCAAGAAAGAGTAAAAAGAGGCTGTTCCATATACTCTTGCTGCAGATATATCAAGCTCCCGGGCTATTTCAACCATTGCTTCTTCTGAAATAAATCTGTTTTTCTCCACTACGCCTTGTAAAATGGGCAGAAGGCTTTCTTGGTAACGACCATACTTATCGGCCAAGGATTTTATCAGATTAGTTACTTCTGTCATGGTAGTTGATTTAGGTATAACAAAACTTTATTATTCTCAATAAGAGTATAAGTTGTACGCTGTTGCTTTCCTTTGATAAATACACATTCAACTCAATTATTAAACTCCCTACGCCTATATCAGCCTTATCTAAATTGCAGCATCAATAAAGGCATTGGAACTTAACAGGTCTTTCCTAGCTTCCATTGAAGAATTTTTTCTTTAATAAATTAATCATTTTTAACTGTTCTCCCAGTGATATTTGTCATTATTTTTTTTATTTAAACACATTATAAATAAAACAGATACAGTGATTTGAGTCTTCTCAAATTAAGTTCTCAAGCAGTAGTTGTTGACAGAATAATCTTGTATGGATAAATCAAAACTTATATTTTTGCATGAAAGTCAGGAGGAATGAGAAACACAAAGCTGAAGGAGAAAATAGCTGAAGGGGAACATCAACAACAAGATTTTAAGTATGCCATTAACGATTCCAAAAAAATTGCACGCTCCTTGGCTGCCTTTGCCAATACCGATGGAGGCAGCTTACTTATAGGAGTAAAAGACAATGGAAATATTGTTGGTGTAGCTTCAGATGAAGAATACTATATGATTGAAGCTGCGGCTAATATGTATTGCCAACCACCTGTTAAGTTTGATATTTTTGAATGGAATAGCGAAGGGAAAACTGTACTGGAAATTAAAATTCCCAAGAGTAATTTAGGACCACACAAAGCACCTGACAAAAGCGACAAATATCTGGTTTACGTGCGAGTTAAAGATCAAAACTTATTGGCCAACAAAATATTACTTGAATATTGGAACGCTCAAAAAAAAGAACAAAACCGTTTACTAAGGTTTAATGATCCAGAAAAATTCATACTTCATTATTTATCTGAACATGAATACATTACTTTTTCTCATTTTTATAAAAAGGCACGTATTTCACGTTTTAAGGCGGAAAAGATACTCGTTAATTTACTTTGTATGAATATTATTCATATTCAAATTACCGAGAAAAAAATATATTATACCTTAAGTGACAATCCCGACTTACATCAATTTACCTCTTTAGGATAAAGTAGGTATTTATCTCTAATCCTGCTATAATCTATTAGTTCAGCTTCCCACTTTTCACGTATCTCTTCCTCTGACAATCCTGACTCAATATCTATAGCCAATTGATCATCACCTGCCAATAAATTAAACCAACGCTTATTAAAACCAAAGTTTTCATCCTGTCCAAATTTTTTGTAAAAAGAAATAAAATAAGACAAGGAAAAGCGGTGAAATACAGATTCCTTTCTAAGATCAATTCCATAACACTTTATATCCTGCTGCTTAGGATACTTGGCCATTCCGTCAATACTTTTGGGCGTGAAGATAAAATCTCCTGCCGAACAGTCAGGGTAACCTATTACCTGAAAAGGGAAATAAGTACCACGCCCAATACTTACATTTGTCGCTTCAAAAAAACATAATGATGGATATAAACGCAAGGAAATATTATTAGGCAGATTAGGAGATGGTTTAACTGGTAAATCATACATTAATCCATGAAACCAGTTTTTCACTTTCACCACCTTTAAATCGCAATGTAAACTATCGATTAACCAACCTTCTCCATTAATCATCTGGGCAAGTTCACCAACTGTTAAACCATGAACCACAGGAATGGGATGCATACCTACAAATGAGCTGAATTTCTTTTTTAATATCGGACCATCAAAGTAATCGCCATTGGGATTGGGTCTGTCCAATATGATCAGCTTTTTATTATATTGGGCGCAAGCTTCCATCACATAATGCATGGTGCTTATATAGGTATAAAAACGAACTCCCACATCCTGAATATCAAACAAAACGACATCAACATCGTTTAATTGCTCCTCAGTCGGTTTCTTATTACTACCGTACAAAGAAATAATCGAAAGGCCTGTTTTTGTATCTATATTATTATCTATTTGTTCCCCTGCATCTTTAGTCCCTCTAAAACCATGCTCGGGGGCAAATATTTTTGTAACATTTACCTGATAAGTTAACAGGGTATCCAACAAATGACTATGATTCACCAACGAGGATTGATTCACCACTAAGGCTACCTTTTGCCCATTGAGAAGGGTAATGTACTCATCGAACCGGGATGCTCCTGTTAAAATAGGCCCTTGAGCCCTTACCTGATTTTGACAAGAAGAAAGGCTGGTAATGCATAAAATACAGACAAGGAAACTTTTAAGCATATGGCAGAAATAAAAACGTAAAAAAAGTAAGGACAGCTAGCAATAAGGAGAGACAGAGCTAAAAGAAGAAAAATATACAGCAATCAATTAAACTATATCCAATCTTTATTAACTAATTGCTGAACACTATGATAAATTTAGTATTAAGCTTGAGGAGTAGTACCACCAAAACTCATAGGTATATTACCACCCTGGTTACCATCATCAATATTTTTAATAGGACCATGTTGCGCCTCATACCTTTTAATATTATCCATCAAGGCCATCATCAACCTTTTTGCATGTTCCGGCGTAACCACAATTCTTGATTTCACCTGTGCTTTAGGTACGCCAGGCATTACCCTGATAAAATCCATCACAAATTCTGATGGAGAATGTGTAATAACAGCCAAATTTGAATAGATCCCTTGAGCTATTTCTTCGTTAAGCTCTATGCTTAGTTGGTTTTTATTCTTTTTCTCTTCCATAATTCAAATACTTGTAATTTTTTATAAAAATATAATTCCCGAGCAAATAAAAAAAGGGAAGTATTAATATACTTCCCTTTAATTTTATATATCGAATATATTTATTCTTGTTCTTCTACGATAGCGGACTTGCTGGCAAGTTTATCAAATTCTTCCTGAGAACCTACAACCAGATTCTTAAGAACTCTTTGTCCCGTACCGGCAGGTATCAAGTGACCACAAATTACATTCTCTTTCAGTCCTTCCAAATGATCAACTTTACCGGAAATAGCGGCTTCGTTAAGCACTTTGGTTGTTTCCTGGAAGGAAGCGGCTGACATAAAGCTCTTGGTTTGAAGAGATGCTCTGGTAATTCCCTGAAGCACCTGACTTGAGGTAGCAGGAATTGCTTCTCTTGCTTCCACCAACTTCAGATCTCTACGTTTCAATTGAGAGTTTTCATCTCTTAATCGACGTGCCGTAATAATTTGTCCTGCTTTTAAGTTTTCAGAGTCACCTGGTTCTACCACCACCTTTTTGTTATAAATATGGTCGTTTTCATGCATAAACTCTAACTTATCCACAATTTGTTTCTCTAGGAATTTAGTATCACCCGGATCAACTATATCAACTTTACGCATCATCT
>JBFHKL010000108.1:0-12725 GCA_041595375.1 Saccharicrinis sp. | reverse complement strand
TTGAAACTTTTATTCGCAATGCGATAGTAACAGAAGAAACACAAATTCACTTCTCTAGGAATATTGACAAAAGAAGATACAACGATAACACAGAGGTTGTACTATTTCGTATTTGCTGCGAATTAATAAATAATACAAAAAAACATGCTTATGCCTCTAATATCGCTATCCAATTAACTGACAACAAAGACTATATAGAACTAAAATACAACGACAATGGCATAGGCTTCGATAGTAAACACGATAAATATGGAATGGGATTAACTAATATTGTATCAAGAGTAAAATCCTTAAATGGCACTATCAATTTAGTTAGTGCTCCAGGAAAGGGGTTTTTTGCCTACATCAAACTACCTTTATAAGATATATACTAACACCAATACTTGTTCTGTACATTGAGAGAATACCAAATCTTAATTCCTTCTTAAATGAGTAAAATTTATAAGCTGATAAAAACAACTGAGAGTAAGATATAACTGGTCTATATAGTTTTAAATCCATGAAAAATAAATTAAAAATATACATCGTTGATGACCATTCTCTTTTTAGAGAAGGATTAAAATTTTTATTAAGTAATAGCGAATATATTTCTGAGATAAACGAAGCGGAGAATGGCAAAATATTCCTCAGCAAACTAAAGACATGTAAGGCTGATGTAGTATTAATGGATATTGAGATGCCTGAGATGAATGGTATTGAAGCAACAAAAGCCGCGTTAAACCTAATGCCTGAACTTAAAATAATTGCACTTTCGATGTATTCAGATGAAAATTTTTATACTGAAATGATAGAGGCTGGTGCTAAAGGTTTTTTAATCAAAAATTCACAATTTAGCGATGTTGAAACCGCCATATTAGAGGTTTATAATGGCAGAAATTATTTTTCCCCCGAGATACTCTCATCTATTGTAGCCAACCTAAATAAAAAACCAGAACAACCAGAAAGTAATGAGCTTACCAAACGAGAACTGGAAATACTAATTCATATTTGTATGGGCTTATCAAACGCAGAGATTGCGGAACAGCTATATATTAGCAAGCGTACCGTAGATAAACACAGAGAAAATATACTCTTAAAAACACAGGCTAAAAACACTGCCGAATTAGTGGTTTATGCTATTAGAAATGGTTTTTTTGAAGTCTGAGCTTTCCTGTTTGTATTATCCCTTCATCTTAACAACAAGCTAAAGAACTGTCAATTCGTCACTTACCCATTACCTACTCGTTTCTTTTAACCTTTGATATAATCCTCATACCAAAAGCACTATTCCAATAATTCATACCTTTTAGGCACTACCTCTTTACTATATAATCTGTATTGCTCGACTACGCGATTAAACGTAGTACTGCGCTAAAATGCGTAAAATAAAAATCCGACATTAAGCTGTATTTAAAAACACTGCTTATTCTCAATTTTATCCTGCAATTATAAAACACAGAATAATGAAACGAATAAGTATAATTTCTTATGCCATTATAACGATCATTTTACTCAGCTCTTGCACATCAAAATCAAGAAAAGAGAATACCATAAATATTTCAGGTGCATTTGCTCTGTATCCGCTGGTCATCAAATGGTCTGAAGAATACCAGAAGGAACATCCGGAGGTACGATTCAATATTTCCGGTGGAGGGGCTGGCAAAGGCATGGCGGACGCGTTGGCTGGAGCTGTTGATTTGGGTATGTTCTCAAGAGAAATAACTCAGGAGGAAAAAAACAAAGGTGTTTGGTGGGTAGGTCTTAGTATTGATGCAGTAGTTCCTACCATAAGTAATAAAAACGCATACCTAGACCTGCTAAAAACCAGAGGCCTTACCCAGGAAGAGTTTCAGTTCATCTTTATTGATAAAACCATTACCTCGTGGAACAAACTAATAAAAGAACAGCAAGAAACTCCAATAACTGTTTATACGCGTGCCGATGCCTGTGGAGCCGCTGGCACATGGGCGCAATACCTTAATGGGAAACAGGAAAATTTAAGAGGTGTGGGCATTTATGGCGACCCTGGATTAGCGGAAGCGGTAAGCAAAGATCCTACAGGCATTGGATTTAACAATACCATTTTTGCCTACAACGCCAAAACAGGAAAAAAACGCGATGGCATTGAAATTATTCCTATTGATATGAATTCAAATGGGAAAATAGATCCTGAGGAAAATTTTTACGATTCTTTCTACGACCTACAACAAGCCATTGCGCAAGGAATTTATCCTTCTCCGCCATCGCGAGAACTATACTTTGTGGCAAAAGGTAAACCGCAAAAGCAGGCAACACTCGATTTTATCCACTGGACACTAACCACAGGACAATCTTATATTAAAGATGCAGGCTATATATCTGATAAGCCATCAAAAATTAAACAGTATCTCACCAAACTACAAGCTCAATAAGAGTAAATAAAATAAGAAATGCTATACCGCAGAATATTTATCGACAGGATTTCTACTACATGGATGCTTGTATCAATTACAATCATTCTTTTGCTGCCTCTTATTATTGGTTTAGGATTATTTATCAAAGCCAATCCATTGATAGAGCAAAAATCATTGGTAGAACTTATCGGCTCAACAACATGGTTACCCTATGAAAAGGAATATGGATTTTTATCATTTATCCTTGGTTCTTTGTACATTACCATCATTGCTTTCTCTTTATCTGTCCCAGTATGTTTGTTGGCAGCAATATATCTTACTCAATTTTCTTCACGACAGTTTATGCGTTTCATGCATCCTGTTATCGATATGCTGGCTGGACTCCCTTCGGTTATTTATGGTGTCTGGGGCATTATTATCATAGTTCCCTTTATTTCGAACTATGCCGCCCCCTTTTTTGGCATCAAGAGTTCAGGTTACTCCATTCTTGCAGGAGGAATTGTTTTAGCGCTTATGTGCATTCCATACATTCTGAATATGCTCATTGATGTATTCAATACAATACCTTCCGGATTAAAAGAGGCATCTCTTTCTTTGGGAGCAACCGTCTGGGAAACCATAAAATTCGTGGTGATCAAAAGAGGTATTTCAGGTATTATATCTGCATTTGGATTAGGTATTGCTAAAGCATTTGGCGAAACAATGGCTGTTATGATGGTTGTAGGAAATATGGTACAACCCAGGTTTCAATTGTTTGATGCAAGTTATCCATTACCGGCTCTTATTGCAAATAATTATGGGGAGATGCTCTCTATTCCTATGTACGACTCAGCAATGATGTTTGCTGCGTTACTACTATTTGGCATCATTCTGTTTATTAATCTTATTTTCAGATACTTCATTTACAGATCAAAGAAAAATGTATAAAAGAAAAATAATAGAAGAAAAGATATTCAGGATCTTATCCGCCGTAGCAAGCTATTCACTCATTGCTACTTTAGCTGGTATTATCCTCCTTATCTTCCTAAAAGGTTCTCATGCCATATCATGGGAAATGATTTTCAGAACACCCAAAGGAGGATACTATTATGGTGGAGATGGTGGTGTTTTAAACGCCATTGTAGGTTCGTTGTATATTTCAATTGGCGCAACCGTAATGGCAACCGCCATAGGTGTTCCGGCAGCACTATACATAAACGTATATCTGTCAAGACACAAAAAAACACAAAACACCATTCGTTATATACTCGATGCATTATGGGGTGTGCCCTCTATTGTTTACGGGGCCTTTGGCTTTGCTTTAATGCTTCTTTTGGGAATGAACGCCTCCTTGCTCGCAGGAATCATTACCGTTGCCTTGCTTATTACCCCAATTATAATCAGAACTTTTGACGAGGTCCTTAGTACCATACCCAAAGGCTTATACGAGGCCTCTTTGGCGCTTGGCTCCACAAGAACTGAGATAGCATTTAAAATCATTTTTAAACAAGGATTCCCTGGTTTTATTACCGCTTTATTATTGGCTTTTGGAAGAGGTATTGGAGATGCCGCTTCTGTACTTTTTACGGCTGGTTATACCGACCTGATCCCTATACATCTTGATGAACCTGCAGCAACACTACCTTTAGCTATTTTTTTTCAGTTAAGTTCTCCTATCCCTGAAGTCAGGGAACGCGCATTCGCTGCCGCAGCTCTGTTAACCATCATTATTCTGATCATTAGCCTTACTGCGCGCATACTATCCAAAAAACACTCTAAATCTAATTTAAAATAAGTAATCACATGTATTTGTTAAAAGAAGAAATGATTATCCATGATAAAGAAATTGAAGTTGTTGATACAAATTACATAGACTCAATTTTACAAATTAAAAATTTAAACGTATTTGCAAACCATCATCATATATTAAAAGAAATAAATCTGGAAATACCTAAAAATAAAGTTACTGTACTATTGGGTCCCTCCGGTTGCGGAAAAACCACGCTGTTGAAATGCCTGAACAGACTAACTGATATCAATAAAGAACTGAAGGTTTCTGGTCATATCTTTATCGAAAATGATGATATCCTGAATACATCCAAAAACATTCCAACCATAAGACAAAAGATGGGTTTGCTTGGTCAACGTCCCTTCCCATTACCCATGTCGATATATAAAAACGTGGCCTATGGAATCAAGCTTAAAGGCGTCAGAGATAAAAAACTGATAGATTACAATATTGAAAAACACCTGAAAGAAGTGGGTTTATGGGACGAAGTAAAAGACCGTCTTCATGCCTCACCCGAAAGTCTTTCCATTGGGCAACAACAGCGCCTATGTCTGGCCCGTGGACTTGCCGTTAAACCCCGAATTATACTTGCAGACGAACCCACCTCGGCACTCGACCCTATTTCCAGCAAAATCATCGAGAACCTTTTCCGAGACTTAAAAAAACAATATACCATTATACTGGTTACACATGTATTAAGACAAGCGGTTCGACTGGCTGATCATGTAGTTTTTATGTCAGATGGTAAAATTATTGAACAAGGCGATCCTGAGAAGCTATTTCAAGATCCTCAAAGCGATAAATTAAAAGAATATATGGTTAATGGCAATTAGTACTGCTATAAAACAAGCACAAAAGATGAAACAGCATGCAAATTCAATTATTTAATTTACACACAGGAAAATGATTGAATTTATTTGTGAGTTCTCCCCCTTTCGCGGGACAGGCTATATGACCATTGAAAATAAATTTAAACATATAAAATGATGCTAAATAACTGTATTGAATAAATACAGTTATAAATCATCTGAAGCATTACCCAAAAACTTAAAAGAATAGGTAACTGTAAATATAGGCTGAGCAAATATCGACATTTGATAACCTTTTACTTCTCCATCTTCGACTTTAAAATAAACCGAATAAGGATTCTTACGCCCTAATACATTATATAATGAAAAAGTCCATGAACTGTGATTCAGTTTCTTTTTTATCAGGTTACCATTCCAATTTAGTGCTATATCCCATCTCATATAATCATCCATTCTCACGGAGTTTCTGTCTCCATATAAAACGCGATAGCTTCCACTTAAATAATAATAAGCCAAGGGTTGAGTATATGGTCTGCCTGTACTATAAAAGAAATTAGAAGAGAGATTCACCCGACGTGAAAATTTATAGTTTCCCACTATTTTAAAATCATGGGGCTTATCATAATCTGCAGAAAAATAGTCTCCTCCATTCACCCTTTCCTCATCAAATTCACCATCAATTTTATGCAGCACACGCGAATAAGTATAATTAACCCACCCGGTCAGTTTTCCTTTTTTCTTCTCAAACATCAATTCCACTCCATAAGCCTTACCTTTGCCATTAAGCACATCTGTTTCCAGATGCTCATTCATCAGCAAATCCGCACCATCCTTATAATCCAGCACATTATGCAAATCCTTATAATAGCCTTCAAGAGATGCCTCAATTGTGCTACTTCTCAATTTATGATAAAAACCCACCGCATACTGATCTCCATATTGAGGTTTTAAATACTCATCACTTAGCTTCCATATATCAGTTGGCGACATAGATGTGGTATTGGAAATCATTTGGATATACTGGTACATGCGACTAAACCCTATTTTTACAGAGCTGTTTTCACTAAGTCTAATATTAGATGAGAAACGATAGTCTAATCCTGAATAAGCATTAAATAACTCACCCTTGCCATAATAGGTGGTATCTATTATGGTTTCTGTACGTTTAGGCTGTCCTGATTGATACTCATAAGAAGTGTTAGGTCCAAAATTACTAAAAAAAGAAAACCTTAATCCCAGCGAAAAAGAGATTAATGGTGTAAGTCGAAAATCATCGCTTACATACAAAGAGTTTTCCAGAGCCTGCTCCTCTTCCAATTTTTTATACTTTATAGTAGACAACTCTCCAATGGGTTGCTGTGTGCCCGGACTTAAATTATAAAGTAAGGCATTCAGTCCAAAATTGATCTTATGATTTTTTGATGAATGATAGTTAAAATCTGTTTTTAAGCTTGTTTGATTTAAATCGTAACTCACGGAATTAAATAAGCTTGAATCTTCACGAAATGCCGTCAGATAATCGTAGTTACTCATTACCCCTGAAAAAGTAGCATATAACTTCGGGTTAAAAATGTGTTTCCATGTCAATGTAGATGCCAAAGTATTATACTTAAAGGCATCTTCAGAGTAATAATCAAACTTATCATGACTATAATATCCCGACAGGTACAAGCTGTTGTTTTGATCAATATCATACGACAAACTTCCCTGCAGATCATAAAATTCAGCATCACTTTTATTCAATTTTCCATCATCAAGTAGCTTAAGCACCCAGTCGGAATAGGTTGTTCTGGCTCCAAAAGCGAATGAGCTCTTATCTTTTACGATAGGCGCCTCCACTGCTATTCTGCCAAATACCGGGCTAATGCCTCCGGCAATTTTCAATTTCTTCCTATTTCCTTCCTTCAAGGTAATATCCATTACAGAAGAAACACGACCACCATATTTTGCCGGCACTCCACTTTTATATATGGTAATATCTTTCACCAGATCAGGATTAAAGCCTGAGAAAAACCCAAAAAAATGCGAGGTATTAATAATAGAAGCCTCATTTAACAATATCAAATTTTGATCGGTACTTCCACCTCTCACATTAAAACCACTTGAGGCTTCACCTACAGTCTGAATACCGGGTAATAACAGGGCTGTTTTCATCACATCAGCCTCACCAAAGCCCATAGGCAACTGCTTCATGGCTTTTATACTTAACTTCTCTACCCCCATGCTTAGGTTTTTAACAAAGTCATCCGATTGGGCAACCACAGTAACCTCACCAATAGAAGTTGGTTCACTTTGCATTTTTACATCAACCTTCCCATCCTCATAAATCATCACATTCCGATAGGTAGTGCCCATGCCTACCGAACGATACTCTATTTTATACTGCCCTTTAGGTACAGACACTGCATAATAACCAAAAACATTGGTAACTGCACCTCCCTTTAACTTATCAATATACACAACGGCTCCAATTAATGGCTCCCCAGTATTCATATCTTTTAAGGTCCCACTTAAGGTGGCAGTTTTAGTATTTGATACGACAGAAGGATTTCCAATTTTAAACAGTTGGTACTCCGGATTAGATGTCCGGTCATCCTCTTCCTTTGTCATGAACGGCACATACTCAATCGTATCCAATACTACATCGTTTCGCCGGGTCAGATAATGTATATAAGACTCACCATAATTCGTTTTTATAGGATACTTTTGGGTGAAAATAACGTTATTATTTTCAATAATAGTGTACTTCAGAGATCGATATTGGCATAAATCATTGAGCACGTCTGTAAGCGAACTTTGATTATAGCGAACATCTATAACTAAGCTATCCACCCACTGTGGATTATAAAAAAAGTGGTAAGTCGTCTCTTTTTTTAAATGCTTTATTACTTCAGTAAAAGTCACGCTATCTTGTTGAAAGGTAATGGTATGATTTTGCGCCAATAAATATTGAGCTATAAATAACATCAGAAATATACATACATAGCGCATTGGCAATCATTTTATAGTGACTCAATCAGTCGTATTAGCTCAACCAACTGATTTGTTGTTAGTGATTTATAACTTCTCTGAGCATTGCTCATTATCTCCTTTCGAATAGCCTTACGATGATCCGGAAAAAGTTTTAATAGTTTACTTCGCTTATTGACAATATAATACTGACCATCCACCCCTATAATCCTATCTTGTTTTTGTATATACTTTTTTTCTGTATTATCCGTAGTAACAATAGCAGAATAATAATAAAGTAGTTGATACTTTCCCTGGTAAAGTATTTCATAATAAGCATCAAGGTTTGGCAAACCGTTTTCTTCTTTGAATTTAAGATGATAAAAAATATGCTTACTATTTGTAAAACTTATCATAAAAGAATCTACATAAGCCTTTCTCACTTTTATAAATTCGCCATAAATACCGGGCTCATTAGGACTCACCACCAGTTGTTGTTGAAATATGTCATAATACAATAATAAATCAGTATAGGATTGTTGTTGATAATAAATCAGCCCCATGCCTGCATTGCTATTGAAATAAGGATTAGAGTGACCTGTCCTATGATAAATTTTATATTCCTCACCATTAATATACATGAGCGGATGATAAAACTTTTGTGCATACGCTTTTTTACCTTGTTCAACACTAAAATTATAGCTACAACTATCCTGTACATTTTCAACAGATATATTTTGTGCTAAACATTCCCCAATGGAAATATAAATTAAGACAGTCAGGAAAAGTGTTTTAAAAAGCATTAATCAGGTTTATTGACATAAGTAAACAAATATATAAAATCCAACATATTCAACAATATAAAACAATTGCTTTATTTATATACATTTACATAAGAAAGTTAATTATTTGATTAATTATACTTAATTTTAAAATTTGATTATAAAACACTGTCATGCCTAATCTTTTTCCTAGAAAATACATACATTATGTGTTGTCTGTTTGGATTTTCAGTTCTTGTATTGATTCCTTTGATCCGTCCCTGTCTGCTTATGAAGATGTATTGGTTGTAGACGGACTTATATCAAATATAGATACCACCTACACTGTATTCCTATCACGAACGGTTTCCAATATTGACGAGGATGTTCCTACGGAAGAAGGAGCCATAGTACAAATTACAGATGACGTAGGAAATACTGAAACACTTACAGAAGTCTCTTCCGGCAAATATCAAAGCAACCCGGAAACCTTTACCGGAAAAATAGGACATAGTTATCAACTGCATATTAAAACAGCTGATGGCAAAGAATATGAATCTGACACATGCTACCTTAATCCTCCCTATTCAATTGATTCTATTAGCTATCAAAAAGACAAAGAATGGAACGCTGACAATTCTGAAGAACAAGACGGGTTAGCAATATATATTAATGCAAGTCCCGATAAGGAAGCGAGTACTTATTTAAGATGGAGTTATCAGGAAGATTGGAAATTTAGCATTCCTCAGCCTGAAAATTACTACATCGCACCCGATAATTCGATCGTATATCAGGTAGCTGAAAATGTTTACTGTTACAAATCCAATGCTTCCAGCGAGATTATACTTCATTCGTTGGCCAATTTAACAACAGATCAGGTAACTAATAAATTGGTTTATTTTATTCCATCCGGAGAATCCGACAGGTTAACCAATCGTTATACTACTTTAATTACTCAATACACTATTTCCAAAGAGGAATATGAGTTTTGGAACAAATTAGAGGAGTCTACCGAAGATGTGGAGGATATTTTTGGCAGTCAGCCCTATTCTCTAACCGGCAACATCAGCAACATCAACGACCCCGATGAGATGGTAGCCGGATATTTTCAGGTAGCCGGTGTAAGCACTCAAAGGATATTCATTGACTATAACGATATTTATCAATTAGGCCTTCCCATGGGAGGTGATTTAGATTGCCAAATAGATTCATTATTTCTAGAGGATTACCTTGGCTATTCTCTTTTTACCCTGTATAGCGAACTGAAATCCAATGGTTATGGCTTTGTTGCTCCTATTCAAGAGTCAAATGTCACTATTGGATTAATCCGATGTGCGAAAGTATGTAGCGATTGCACAAAGACGGGTGATATAGATCCTCCATCGTATTGGGTAGACTAATTAATTTAAAAAATCATGATCCAAAATCAAATACGTTTTTTGCCTCTATATTTTTTGCTCCCTCTTTGGTTACTTCATCTTTCTGCTGCAGGACAGGAAAATGTATATCTCAGGACCGACAGAGATATTTATATAGCCGGCGAAGATATTTTTATAAGTGCCAACTGTCTATATTCTGGCACAGCCGATTCCTCAGAACTAAGCAAAATAGTTTATACCGAACTGATTAACAATGACAAAACACCTGTACAACAAACCATAATCAAACTTAATCAAGGCATGGGAACTGCCTGTGTAACCATACCAGACTCCCTACAAACAGCCAACTATACACTGCGTGGTTATACCCGATGGATGCGCAACTATAAATCAGATTTCTTTTTCCAAAAAAACATTTCTATCATCAACCCTTTTGCTGCTGATCCCTTTCCTACAAAAAGCACAGCTTACCAAAAGGATACGCTTATCTTTTACGCTGAAGCAGATTCGATTCTGGTCCATCAGGAAAACAAAATAATAATTCAAGCTCTTGATAAATACGGAAACCCGAAAAAGATAAAGGGATACCTCTTATCTCCCCTGCAAGATACCCTTCACCATGTAACCACCTCCGAAAAAGGACTTTACACGCTTACCTTCAACCCATCCACTGCAGGCAACTACATTTTTCACTACAAAGCAGATCATATCACGCGCGCCATACCCCTTCCTGCAATCAATAACTCAGGAACAAATCTGGTACTTAAAAACACCTCCGGTTCCCAGGTAAAATTCCTCATTCAAAATAATAACTCAGCCTTACATCAAAAAAAAGGACAATTACACCTTACAACAGCCAAAGGAGATATATTAAGAAAATATCCTGTTTCTATTAATGATGGACTAATCATTTCTATCGACAAAAAAGATTTAGCTAAAGGTTTTCTTTGTGCACGACTTCTAAACCAAAAAAACGACGTTCTCAGCGCCAGGTATTTTTCGGCTTTTTCATGGCCTGAAAACCCAATACAAATAAGTCTTGATAAAAACAGTTATTCCTACCGTGAAAAAGTAACAGCCTCCATATCAAAACCTAGCAACCTTTCTCAAATAACGGTTAGTGTGGTAAAAAAAGCATTATTAAACCAATATTATATTCCTTTCACAGGTCACCCAAACAACTATCCTACAAAAACATTTAATCAATATCTGGCAGGCTCTTATGGTTTAAATGATCTACTCTGCTGCTTTACTCCTTATTACCAAGTATTTGATGATCAACCCTCAATAGCTTATCTTCCAGAACCAGAAGCTCAGATTATCAGCGGAACAATTATAAACCCCACAACACTGGAACCTATTAAAAATGAAGTTTGGATAAGTAGTATTGTTGATACAATAGCGCAAATAGATATCTTCAAATCCGATTCACTGGGAGAATTCCATTTTATCAGCAATCATTATGGCATTAAGGATCTGGTTATTCAACCCATAGCCACCAACAACCATACACATTATCACATCAATACAAACCCGGTTTTTAGCAACAGATACCATACAATTGCCCCTTCTCCTCTTTTTCTGAGTAAAGCAAAAGCCATAGAATTGAATAGTGCGATACAAAACGTACAAATCGATAGATCCTATCAAGCAGATAAGCTATACTCTATTCAGACTCTAAGCGTACCTAAAAAACAATCCTTCTATGGAGAACCAAATACTTCCACAACACTAAGCCGGTATATTGATTTATACTCTACCGAAGAAGTTATTAGAGAAATCATCCCTACTGTTGGTGTCCGGATGCAAAAAAACAACTACAAACTGGTGGTAAGTGAAGAAACAACCTATTACCAAACTCAGGGAGAAATATTTTCTATGGTGGATGGCACTTGGATTAAAGATGCCAAACGAATTCTAAATATCAATCCCAAAGAACTCAGAAAAACAGAGGTAATCAACTTAAATTACTATTACCAAGGATATAAGCTGGGGCGTATGGTACACTTTTTTACAACAAAAGGAGATTTAAGTGCTCTTGACTTTGATTCGGATATTTTCCGTCAATCCTATCCTTTCTGCACCCCTCCTGTTCAATTGACAAACCCCAATTACAGTGTGGATTCCATTCTGACATCTAGCATTCCCGATTTTAGAAATCTATTATATTATCAGAACAACCTCAGCAATGACACCTTTAATTTTTACACCGCCGACGAAAGCACAAGCTACTTCATTGTCCTAGAAGGGATAAATCAGGATGGCATCATGGAGCAAACCATTACTGAGTTCGATGTAAAACCATAAAATAACACGTAAATACTGACCACATAGATTAATGTACTTGTAATTAATGAGAATAGCATCAGTGCCTCCGAACTTCATACTTACTTCCATCTTTGCCAAAACTGCACTTTTGTCATAAAAACTGACAGTGTTTTTCACCAAATTCAGCATTCACGTGTCAATATTTCACCAAATTGGCATGATTTGAGCATGGCACAGCATTTGAAACAAAGCAAACCGAGTTCAAAATTAATTAGAAAATAAAAACTTAAAATAAATATTTAATACAATGGGAAAAATAATTGGAATCGACTTAGGTACAACCAACTCCTGTGTTTCTGTAATGGAAGGAAGCGAGCCGGTTGTAATTCCAAATAGCGAAGGTAAAAGAACAACTCCTT
>JBFHKL010000107.1:0-12744 GCA_041595375.1 Saccharicrinis sp. | reverse complement strand
GGGTTATTGAGATCGGGAAATAAATCGGTTCCCAGACGGGAAAACGATATAATACCCAACAACACAATACCTAATATAATCATGGCTACGGTTACCGGATAGCTCACTGAAAACTGTGCAAGTTTTTTCATTTCAATTAGATAAAATACTTTTAGAATTTAAATAATGGCATGTATATTACAGCCTGCCACACTCAGCTATCAGCATGACTATTGAATGATCTCTGCTTACTAAATAATAACTTTATTCAGCAATCTGCTTATCGTACTTCTTGTTACGATAAATGATCACTGCTCATTACTGAGTAAATTTAATTATTCAGCACCTTTACCTTAGATCTGTTCTTAAGTGTTTCAAAGCCTTTAATGATCAAACGATCGTCTACATTTAAGCCATCAACTACTTCTACCATATTATCATGTTCCATACCAGTAGTTATTTTTCTTTCCTGAGCCGATTCGCTTCTGGCAATAAACACCACCTTAGCATTGTCTCTGGCTAAAATAATATCCTTAGGAATGACAATGACACTATCCTTATGATCCACAATAATATCAGCTTTCACAAACATACCCGGGCGTAATTTTGCTTTTTGGTTATCGATATAAATTCGACCCTTAAAGGTTCTTGAATCCATATCGATAGCAGGAGATATTTCCTTTAAAGCACCATTTAAGGTATCATTAGGAAGAGAATAATTGGTAATGAACACACTCTGATCAAGACTGACTTTTGTTATCTGACTTTCAGGCAACATGATATCCATGACCATTTGCTTATAGCTCATCATCTCTAATATCTCCTCACTTTCATCCACATCCACGCCTTGAGAAAAATAGGGTAAATCGGTAATTACACCATCAAAAGGGGCTTTTATTGCCATCTTTGCCAGCTGAATTTGCGCATTATCATAGGTTTTTCTGGCACTTACCAATTGTTGTTCTCCATCAACCTTTTCACGTAAGGTAACCCCTCCTTTTTCGTAAAGAGCCACTTGCTTATCGTATTCCATTTTCGAAATTTCCAGATCAATCTTCGCTCCCTCTATATTTATTTCATTTTCATATTCCTGATCTTCAATTTTAATAATGACATCCCCTTTACGCACCTGATCACCCATCTTAAATTTTTTACCTGTACGCGGATTCACCTGTAAATAATATTGCCCTCCTGTTTCATTGCTAATCGTAGTTTCAAACTCCGACATAATAGTGCCGGTGGCTGTAAACACCTCCTGAATACTTCCTAGAGTAAGTTCTTCAACGGTTACAGGAATTGCCACGTCGGTTGAAAAGTTACTTTGTTGATTATTACAGGCCAACAAACTAACACAAAGGCTAAAAGATATAATAATTCTACGTATCATAATTAAGTGTTATTTTTCAGGGTTTAAGTTAGGTACAACTGAAGTATTTTTTTCAAAGTCATACATACTTTGAATTTTCATATTGAGCAATTCTAATTTATAATCAATGATTGCCGATGTTAAATCATTTTTGGCATCGGTAAGCTGCTCCTGCACAAGGTTAAGATCCATACTTGTTAAATCTCCGTTTCTATATTTTTCAAGATTGATATCGTAGGTCAGTTCAGCGTTTTCAATATTCTTACGTGCTATTTCTATCTGCTTCAAATAATTCTGTAGGTTACGGTATACCTGACGAATATTTAGTTTAATATCAATCTCCTCGTCACGTAAATCCAGTCTGGACATCTCTACCGTTGCCTCAGCAGCTTTTAACTTGGCTTTCTTCTTGCCCCAATCCCATATGGGAATTGTTAAACCTAAAGAAATAGATTGACTACTGGTTGGATCGTTATATACATTATGCATATTTTCATTTTCACCAAACAAACCTACTTCCACACTTAACTCCCCCTCAAACTCGCTACTGGCATTGGTGGTGATAAGATCAAACAATCCTTCCTGAATTTCAATTTCTCTTTGTCGAATCTCCATTCTGTTTTTGATACCCTGCTCTACAGCTTTAGATAAATCAATATCTACAGGAAACACCGACACATCAGCGATCACCATAATATCCTCTTCTAAATCAATACCTACCAGCTGTTTAAAATAATCCTTATAATTTTCAAAAGTAACCTCATTACTTAACACTGTAGATTCACTACTGAGCAAATCCAATTCGGCCTGGTAAAGCTCTTCCTTAGCCACCAAACCACCTTCTACCTTATTTTTTATGATCGTATAACTGGCTCTATTGTTCTCCAACTCCTCCTTGGAAACATTTAAAGTCATTTGATATTCATACACATTGTAAAAGGCTTCAGTAACATCACTTTCCACATCAAGCTCGGCTAATGCATAACTAAGCGCTGCATCTTCATAATCGAGTTCAAGCTCCTGCAGTTCTTGTTTTGTGGCATTATAGGTAAACAAAGGTTGTTCCAATGCCAAGGTCAGGCTATTCGAAAAGCCCTTAAAACCTTCACTACTGGCACTACTTGTATTATCATAAAATGATAAATTATTATTCATGGAAATAACTCCATCAGTCCATAATATAGGCTGAGAAATGCTAAAGTCGCCAGAACTGCTGTAGGTTTCCTCGGTATACCAAGTTGAGGTATAGGAATAATATTTTTTCTGTCGGGAATATGAAAACGGATCCACATCCAGACTAAAACTCGATTTTAAAGATGCTCTTTGTGCCTTTAATGTTTCTTCACTCTTTTTCAGAGTAAGCCTTGACTGTTCAATAGTAGGACTTGTTTTTAAAGCCTGCTCTACCGTTTGTTCCAAGGTTAACAATCTTTGTGCTCCTGCTCCCACAGGCAATATAAAGAAGGCTAAAAATATCAATTGCTTTGCGTTTTTCACTCGCATGATTAGAGTTATTATTTATTAGTGTTAAGTTTATATTTTACAGTTTTACCCATTTAACAGCATCGGCTACAACCACACGCCGATTGGTCTGATCGGATAATTCCACTATAGCTTCTCCATCGGAATAATAAAATTCACCCAGATAAACCCAATCCGAATCATCCTGATCAACCGGAATCTCTACCGTATCCTCACCATCATCGTGATAAATAGTATAGATATAATTCCCATCCGGTTGTTTTTGTCTTCTGAATGAACCTATTCTTTGAGAAGGCATCATCGCATATACATTATATCGTCCACTCTCTTTTAGCTGAGCCTTAAACTGAGCTTTTGCATTGCCATCACCTCCCTTTTTATACACATATGATTTGGTATATTTACCAAATCCCAGTGAACTCAGTACAGGTGTCCATCTACCGGCAGGATTCCAGGGACTTAATGTTTTGTATTCAAATTCATCATCTTCCACCTCCTCGTCTCTGCTGGCGAGAACAATTTCTTTCAGGGTCTTACGTCCTTTGTTATTCACAACCGAAAATCCGGGGTCTTCATTGTCTACAATAATTTCATTTACTCCCTCGTACCTCACCTGATCATTTAAATCTCTTACCCCAGAAAAAGCAACTAAACCTTTTGGCGCTTCAGTGAAGTCAGCCAAAGGAAAAATAATATCAGAGGGAACATTTTGCGCTAAATAGGTGTGTAACGACATTCTTCTTGGAGCATCAGAAACAATCATTCCGATCTTAATATTTTGCCCCTTCTGAATTCTGTAAATATTTTCAAACGAAGCGGTCATCGTACCCCCTCTTCCCTGACCTGAATTTCCACCTCCTGAGTTTCTGTTACCTCCCGTTTGCCCTGAACCACCTCGGTTTCCTCCTCCCTGACCTCGTCCTCCATACAATGAGGCTTTTATCAAGCCATCCTGATCACCAACATTAGACACTTCCAGACCTATAAAATAATTGGTTCTTTCGCTATCTTTAAATTCATAAACCTCGGCCTCGCCAAAAATAAAAGCAGGTAATTTCATCTCAGCAGAAGAAGTAACTTCCTTCTCACTATCTTCTTCTCCTATAACAGCTTGCAGTAATTCAGGCGCTATAGCTTTTCCTCGATATTTACTTAAGAGACTATCTATAAAGAAATCAAAATTATCCAGTCCAACCCTTTGCTGAGCAGCAGCAAATTTATTATTTCCAACAGTTAAAATAATATCGGCAATACTGATTTTTAAATCTTCCTCATCTACCAGCTCGGTTAAACTCTTTTTGTTCTCCTTTAAGAACAGGATAGACTTATCATTACCCGACAAGTTGCCAAAAGGATTAAACGATGAACTTTGAATACGTGAAAGCATATACGATTCTAAACACATATTATAAAAGGGCAATTCATTTTCTTTAATGGAATAGCAATAATTATAAAATAAGGGAAAGAGCGAATAGGAACTCCAGTTGCTCATGGAGCGGCCAGCATCTTCACTACCCCCAAAAAACCGTCGTCGTTCAGTTGGCTTGGCAAAAGTATTACCCACAAGGTTTACAAACAAATTAGCCTCTAGCTCTTTGGGCAGCATTTCTGTACCATCCCTCTTATTATTTTTCTCAGCTCTATTTTTATGCTTAGACAGATTAAACATATCTATACCAACGCCTCTTTCTGGTACAAATACCATTTCTGGACTAGTATTTTCGTTGACCAAAGCCCAACTACGATAATAGGCATAAAAATGAAGTGGTACTTCTACAAAGTTTAAGCGTTTATAAGGATAAACAACTCCTAACTCTCTCTCATAATCTTCTTTTAGCTGGGTAACCAAAACAGGAAGCGTATCCTCAAGGTTCTCAAAATATTTTTCATAAAAATTATTGCCATCCTTTACCAGAACCGAATACTTAAGGGAATCAACCTGCAAGGACTTTTGAATAAAAGGAGCCCCTACCAAACTTAATTTTGTATAGGATCTGTCTCCATTAAACACCAACCAGTCTCCCTGATCAGCCTTCTCCCCCTGACACAAATAAGTCATCCTATTATTCGCCTTTACTTTTACTGTGCTTGTAAAAAACTTACTAACCCGCAATGCATTTCTATCGGCTACAACAGGATACCAAAAATTTTCACTGGTCAACAACAAATATTTATCCGATACAAACAAGCTTTTTTTAGCTCCTAACAAGGGATTGAACCGATGTAGTTCCTCTCGTTTTTCTTTATCTAAATCAAAATAAGCCAGTTGATCATCAGGTGTACCTTCAAAATCAACAGTGATAGATAACTCAGCCTTAGAAAGCTGTTTATTTTCGATGGTGAGAAAATTAAGCTGACGTTTAAAATCGGCCTCCTGATTATTTATTTTCAACTCTCTTATGTTCAAACCCTTATTGAAGTAAAATACCAATTGCTCAGGATACTGATTATTATCGCTACTTAAGGTAAACTGTGTTATACCTCTAATAACATCCTTTTCCTGCTCAATTTGAATATCATAGTGTGAAATAGAATAACCTGCATTAATTGGTAATTTTTTTTCGAGTAATGCCATTTGCTGCAACTCTTTTTCTATGGTATTTTTATTTAACAGATAAGTCAGAATACCTCCCAGAGCTATGACTAATAAAACAAAGGCAGGCAATATCATAATTTTCTTTCCCCATGCTGTTTGTGATAATCGGGGTAACTTATAAACCGTAAGAAACATAAAAGACAAACCAATCAACAGATATCCTCCACGCACAAACAACAGCTGAGTAAAATTACCTAAACCTATATACGATGAGTAGGCCATTGGGGTAAAAAAGCCCAAAAAGTCCCATACTCCATAACTCGATGATTTTAAATAAAAAAGGCAAATGGCAATATATCCCAACACCAAAATAAATGTGATAGCTTGATTTTTAACCAATTGCATCACAAAGAAAGAAACACCCAACACAAAGATTAAGGTAGGTATAGAGATAATGAAAGGATAAATTAAATAGGTGAGCAAACTAAATCCCGCATCGGGACTAATCACATTAATGACAAATGTAAAGGCGAGTACCAATAAATTTAAACCACCAAACACATAAAATATGCCCAGGGTTTTTCCAAATACATACTCAAAATTCGACATACTCCTTGTGTATATCACTTCGGTAGTATCTAGCTTTTTATCACGGCTTAAAAAATCAGATGAGAGAAATACAGCAATAATAGACTGTACTATATTTAATATCCAAAGGTTCATATAAACCAAACCTCCGGGTAATATTCTATCCTCAAAACCTGAATTACCTACTTCGGTTGATTCAACAATATTAAAGAAAAGCAAAAAAACAATGATAATAGCAGAAAAGATTCGAAAAAACCAGCTGCGTAATAAGGTCTTTACTTCAAATTTTGCTACAGTTAGAATAGGGCTTGTAAAACTCATTACGCGTTTGTTTTAATTGATTCATATTCCATAAAATAAACGTAAGCATGTTCCAGGTTGGCTTGGATATTTTCACCATTAAATCCATTTGAGTTGGGTGAAATCAATTCCACTTCGTAGCCATTAACACCGGGAATAGTTGTGATAACGGGATATCTCTGGTTAAAGTCTTCCATATCATCAAATGAAACCTGTGTTTTCCATACTTTTCCCTGAGCCAATTGTAAAAACTCATCCGGACTACCTGTGAAACCAATATGCCCTTGGTTTAACAAGGCCATTTGATTACAGGTACTGGATATGTCGCCTACAATATGCGTAGAAAGGATAATAATCACATCTCTTTGACTCAGATCTGTGAGTATATTTCTAAAGCGAATACGCTCCTCCGGATCTAATCCTGTTGTTGGCTCATCTACCACAACAATCTTTGGTTCGCCCACAATAGCCTGAGCAATACCTAGGCGCCTTTTCATTCCACCTGACAACTTACTGGCAAAACGATTACGCACTTCGTACAGTCCCACTTGCTCCAATAATTTTTCAACTTCAATACTGCGTTGTTTACGGCTGGCTATTCCTGCCAGAGAAGCTGCATAATCCAGAAACTCATAGGTTTTAAGCTTGGCAAAAAAACGAAAGTCCTGCGGTAGGTATCCTATCATGGATCTTATCTGTTTGCGATTTTTACTTAAATCCAAACCATTCACTTTAACTGTACCACTCGATGACTCGAGCAGTGTTACCAGTATTTTCATCAAAGTAGATTTACCGGCTCCATTAGGGCCCAACAGACCAAACATTCCGGATTGTATCTCCAGATTTACATTAGTTAATGCCTGATGCTTGTTTTTGTAAACCTTATTCAGGTTTTGTATAGAAATATCCAATTTGTTGAGATTTTATTTTAGAATAAGCGCAATAAATATACTATAAGTTTAGCACTCTAATAAGTTAAACGGTAAAAGAAGATCCCGTAAATGTATTACCACTACAGAACCTTCCTTATTCACACTAAAACTTATAATTTAGAACTATGATTCAATTTCTGAGTCGAATTCAGCATCTAATGCCGGACAATCTTCACGAAAACGAGGTCTTTCTCCTCTCATTTCTGAGCGTTCGCCATTTTTCATACCTTTTTTCATCATCTGTCCTTTTTTTCCACCTCTACCTTTACCTTCTTTATTCCCAGCATGGGCATCAAATAATATTTTTTGCTCATCGTTTAGTATATTACGAACTTTTTGTCTTTGAGCAAATTGTTTTTTAGCCATTTCAGTTTTTAAATCACCTATCTCCTCAATTAAATTATTCGCTTTCTTCGCATCTACATTATCACCAACTGAAACAGATTTTAAGGTAGCTTTCTTTACCTCCAGTTCATTTTTTATGGGTGTCATTTCTTTCATAAACTCAAGTCTTAGCGATTTCATTTGGTCTTTTTGCTCATCGCTTAACTTTAAATAGTCACCTTGTCTGCATTGCATTCCTGCTTTGTTCGCAGGCCTTTGATTTTGTGATTTTTGACTCCATGCAGTTCCAATTACCAATATCGACAATAAGCCAACTGTGGCTAAACCTCTCAATAAATTATTTGTTTTCATAACTAAACTTTTTAATTAATTATTTATTTAATAAAACCCTGTATTCCTTCCGAAAAAGACATAACTATCACATTTTGAAAACTTAAATATTTTCAACTAACAAATAGTCAATAAATTAAAGGTGATGTATATTATTTGTTTTTACTCCCGTCGCCTTTTCGTTTTTGCGGCCAACGGTTAAATTTTTTCATCATGTGATTGACAATAGTATCAAATTGCTGTTTTTGATCATCGTAACAAACCTCACGCATCGATTTAAAATGTTGGAGTGTTGCCTTTTCTATCTTTACTTTATACTGAGCCATAACTATCAGCAATGAATCACTGAGTTGAGTCTGATCAGAAAAAAAACTATGCGACAATTGGATTCTTAAATCGTCATGTTCCTTATTCAACTCTGTTACCTGTTCGAAATACTCACTTCTTAATCTCTTAAAATCAGACTGTTGATCTTCGTCCAATTGCAATTTCTCTATAAAAAAGCCCAATCCTTTTTCATTTCTACCTTCCTTACCTTGTCTTTCTTGAGTAAAACGTTCAGGCATCTCAGGTTTCTCCCACCACAAACGCCACGAAAAGATATTTAAGACAATAAGAAAGACTATAATTATATGATAATACTTTTTTGCCATCAGATTAATTATTTGCGATTAATAGATCATCAGAATAAATAAAATCATTGGGAAACATATTGTAATCAGCACTTACCAACTCTATACTTTCCTCTTGATTAACAGACTCTTGGTTGTCAGCAAAAAAATAAAAATTAGCCACATTAACCAGGATAAAAATTACAAATGCAGGTTTTAAAATATAACTCAGAATAGGAAAAGAAACCTTCTCTTGCTCCAACTGTTCTACTCTACCCAAAACTCTGGTAGTAAAGAATGGCGAAGCAGATACCTGTTGCTGCTTTGCACTACTCTGAAGAATATTCTCTATCTCTTTATTTAAATTATCCTTTTTCATCTCTCTTCTATTTACCAGATGACATTCTCTATAAAATTAATTACTTATGCTATACTCAATGAAATAAATATTGATACATGCACATCTCTTGTTTTTCCTTTCTAAGCCCTTTTCACTTATATAGACGCCAACAAAAATAAATTCCTTCGCAAATATTACAAATAATCTTTTATTTGTTTCTCCAGCAATTGTTTTAACTTCTTTTTAGCTCTCACTATAAGTGACTCTACACTTTTTACCGAAGTCTTTAATATACCGGCTGCTGTTTGTTGATCAAAACCTTCAATCTGTGTTAAAACAAAGGCTTCTTTTTGACGTATAGGTAACTTCCCAAGACCCCAATATAATAACTCTTTTCTCTGCTGCTGAATAATTTCTTCATCTGCACTGGAACCGTTATTACTTGCCCATGCAGCATTTTTATGATCATCCAGATAACTCACTAATCCACTTCCTCGTTTTATTCGTTTTTGTTTGCGTAAAAAATCAATCGATTTATTAGAGGCAATACGATAAATCCAGGTTGACAAAGCAGCCTCTCTTTTGAAACCATTCAACGATTTAAATAGTTCTACAAAAACCTCCTGAGCAATATCCTCAGCATCGGCTAAATTATTGGTATACGAATAACAAATATTTACCACCCGATCTTTAAAACCATCAACCATCTTAGCAAAAGACTGATAATCACCATCGATTGAGCGCTCAACTAATATATTCTCTGTTTCCTTAATCACTTTATAAGCTGTTACAACACAATAGACGCCATTATAAATAAAAACCTTCGCTAAGGAATAAAAAAAAATCAATTCATATATCTTTAGTCTGAAAATAGTATATATTTAATATATTTATAAAATGAAGATTTATAGTGTTCTACTTTTATTTTTTATGGTCCTGGGCCAACCTTTAAGCGCTAAGGAAATAAAAGAGTTCATTCTTTTAAACTCCTATCATACAGGCTATAAATGGACTGACGACTTAACCCAAGGAGTATTGGATGGAATAGGTTCACCTGGTTCAAACAGAGTTTTTGTAGAGTATATGGATTATAAAAGATTTCAAAATAAAAATTCCTTTTATGAACTAATTAATTTATACAAATATAAATACCAGGAACTCGATATAGATGGTATTATTTGTGCTGATAATTATGCCTTTCAGTTTTTTCTTGAAAATGGTGATAGTATTTGGGATAAAAACATCCCTGTTAATGTGTGCGGAGTAAACAACATTGAAAATTTCACCTACGATACCCTTCGGTTTAAAGCCATAAGAGAAGATATAGATGTTAAAAACACACTAAATTCTATTTTTACCCTAAACCCTCATACTGATACATTGCTTGTTATTTCCGATCAAACCTTATCGGGTAAAATATTTTTACAACAGTTTGTTGAGGCCATGAACAAGTTTTATCCTTCTTTTCCCTATCAAATTATTGACGGAACTGACTATGAACATATTCATTCTAAGCTACAGAAAATATATACCAAAAATAAAGCGATAGTATTACTTAGCCTGTATTCAAACAAATATAAAATCCCTTTAGAAATGAACCACGTGGGAAGAGACCTGTTGAAGGGGATTGAGATACCAGTTTACAGCTTTTGGGAATTTTTGATGGATGATTTTATTGTTGGTGGCAGTCTGATTTCATCGTACGATCAAGGATATGCTGCCGCCCAAAACCTATGCTTTAGAATTACTAACCCTTCAGTAAAAACATTGGCTTTACAAAAATCAAGATACCGCTTAGCCTTTGATTATAACAAGATTAAGGAATATAACCTGGCCTATGAAAATTTACCAGATAAAGCTATTCTGGTCAACAAAGAAATTCCATTTTACATTAAACACAAAAATAAAATCATCTTTTACTTATCCATACTACTCGTATTAATTTTACTTAATTTTTTTTTAATAAATAATATTTCCAGGAGAAAAAAAATTGAACAGAAACTAAAGATGGCCAAGGAAAAAGCTGAAGAAAGCGACCGCTTAAAGTCTTCTTTTCTGGCAAATATGAGCCACGAAATCCGAACGCCCATGAATGCCATATTGGGGTTCTCAGATATTCTTCAATCTTCTAACATTGATAACTCCGAGAATTATGAATATCTCGAACAGATTAAAAACAGCGGAGAAAACCTTTTAAACATTATCAACGATATTGTTGATGTATCAAAAATTGAGTCCGGACAATTACAAATTAGAAAAGAACATTTTGAACTTGGCAAACTAATTGAAAATATAGAATACACCATTAAAACACTGATTAAAACAAAAAATAAAGCCATAACATTCTCCATTATAAACAATCAGGAACAGAAAGTTCAACAAATATTTGCCGATCCTTTCCGGATTGAACAAGTACTTTTAAACCTATTAACAAACGCTGTAAAATTTACAGACCAGGGCGAAATTAAATTATCGATTATAATCAAACCGAATCAAAATTTATTATTTGAAGTAAGTGACACTGGGGATGGCATTGATCCGGAAGACCTAGAAATTATTTTCGAGCGCTTTCGTCAAGCCGAAAAAACAACCAAAATGAATGCAGGAACGGGCTTAGGACTAACCATAACCAGAAGCTTAGTTAAATTAATGGATGGAACAATCAGGGTTCAATCAAAACCTAATATTGGCACCACCTTTACCATTGAACTGCCATTTTTAGAGAACTAATGAAAATGATTTAATCCATTACAAACTAATATTTCTCCTTTTTTTCTCCTTTTTTTATTTGTTCCTGCTAAATTTGCAGCCTTTATTTAATATCCCATTAAACACAAAATATTTATGCAACTGTTTTTCGACCCTGAATTTTCTCCCGCCAATACCGTATTGAATGCTGAAGAATCAAAACATTGCATTCGTGTACTGAGGCACGTTAACGGGGATGAAATTACCATATTAAATGGCCACGGGACCCTATTTACAGCACAAATTATTGATGCAAACCCCAAAGCCTGCAAACTGGAAATTTTAAACCAAACAATGGAGAATGAACGACCATTCTGCTTGCATATGGTAGTTGCGCCCACCAAGAACATCGACCGCTTTGAATGGTTTTTAGAAAAAGCTACTGAAATAGGGATAGAGCAGATTACACCCATTATTTGCGAACACTCTGAAAGAAAAATAATAAAACCCGAAAGACTTGAAAAGGTAATTATTGCAGCTACCAAACAATCTTTAAAATCTTATAAACCTATTTTAAACCCCATCATCAGTTTTAAAGATTTTATTGCAAACGATAACAGCAACACACATAAATTTATAGCACACTGTTATAACACCCCTAAAGAGTTACTAAAAGACAGCTATTCAACAAATACAAATGTGACCATACTCATAGGTCCTGAAGGTGATTTTTCGGAAGAAGAAGTGAAAAGAGCGATGGAAAATGGTTTTATCCCTGTATCACTGGGTAAATCCAGGTTACGAACTGAAACTGCCGCTATTATGGGCTGTGCAACTATAAATTTGATTAATCAGATTGATTAAATATAATCGGCTAAGGTTTGATCTTTTAAAAAATCACGAAATTTACAAGCCAAGGCCTCAGCCAAATCTCCCATAATGCATTTATCAAAAGGGCAACGTGCTTTATTGCCAGGACAGCCCTGAACTTCAACCGGCCCCTCAATAACCTCGTATAAATCCAGAAGACTAATTTCTGTAGGATCCTTTTTTAGGATAAAACCTCCACTTGGCCCCCTGTTTGATGCAACATAGTTTTCTTTGGCTAGTCTTTGAAAAACTTTAGCTACATGATGGCGAGAACTATCAATCTGTTCTGAAATTTGATTTACGTTTAATTTATGATCGGTCTTAGCAATCAACACCATACCATGTAATGCAATAGAGGCAGCTTCAGACAGTGTAAT
>JBFHKL010000106.1:0-12746 GCA_041595375.1 Saccharicrinis sp. | reverse complement strand
TTTGACTTAAAAAACGCCCAAAAACTTTTTCTTACCTCCGAAGCATTCATATTTATAAAATTATCGTTAATTTATGCGATTATTAGGAAGTTGCAAAGGTAGATTATTTCACTAATTTTGCACTGATTTAATAGGAAAATTATTGCTACATGTCAAAAGTTAAATTCCGGTACAACCCTGATACGCTTAGTTACGATAAAATAGAAACAGGATTTAAGTATTATTTTTCAAGGGTAATTTTTCATTTCTTTTTTGGTGCCGTACTGGGATTGGTGTTCTTCTTTATTTATCAGAGTGTCCTGGATAGTCCAAAGGAAAAAAGTATGGAGAGAGAGTTGTCCAGGATGGCTAATCAATATGAAATAATGAGTAAAGATATTGATCAGCTGACTGCGGTGCTTGAGGATATTCAACGTAGAGATGAAAATATTTATCGTGTAATCTATCAGGCCGATTCTATTCCTAATTCCATTAGAATGGCTGGCTTTGGCGGCGTTAATCGTTATGAAGCACTGGAAGATTTAGACAATGCGAGCTTGGTTATTTCAACAGCTAAAAAGCTGGATATAACCATGAAACAGGCTTATGTACAGTCTAAATCGTTTGATGAGATTATTGACTTGGCAAAAAGAAAAGAAGAACTACTGAAGGCTACTCCAGCCATTATGCCTATTTCGAATAAGGATTTAAAGCGCACTGCTTCAGGCTGGGGATATCGGATTCATCCTATTTATAAAACCCGTAAGTTTCATTCCGGCATGGATTTTTCTGCTCCTCCGGGAACCGAAATTTATGCAACAGGAGATGGAGTGGTCTCTAAGTTAACTCGTGATAAAACCGGTTATGGTAATCGTATAGAAATAGATCATGGTTTTGGTTATACTACGCTCTATGCCCATATGCAGGATTTTAATGTGCGTTCAGGTCAAAAAGTAAAACGAGGAGATGTGATTGGTTTTGTGGGTAATTCAGGAACTTCAACAGCACCCCATTTACATTATGAGGTACATGTGAAAAATCAAAAAGTAAATCCTTCACATTATTATTTTAATGATTTGACTCCTGAAGAATATGAGGAAATGATCAGAATATCTTCTAATTCGAATCAAACGTTTGATTAATTATACTTTCGGTATTTATTTTTATACATTTGTAATGCGAGCAATGTGGTTGGTCAAAATGAACTAATAAAAATGAAAGAGTGTTATATTCTTTTTATTAGGTGTAATTATAAGGTCAACTATTAAAAGTTATAGCTTTACATTTTTGATGCTAAAAGAGAATCTGACATGTGACTTGCTAATAGTTGTTAGTTTAATTGTTTGAAAATGAATAGTATCATTGCTGTTTTATTCGGATTTGACATTATTTAATGACAAATAGTATTGTATGAATACAACGGATAAAAAGGTTCGGCTGTATTAAATGTATTTATCGTTATAGGTAATCATACTCATTTTTATTTCAAATGTAATTTAATTCTGTTAATAGGGAATAGATGTTTTTAAATCTCAAAAAATATAGAAAACACCTGTGTCTGCTGATCCTTATCGTGAGTGTGTTTAAAATTTCCTTTGCAGCAAATACCTTAGTCTCTTTTAGGCATCTTGCCATGGAAGACGGTTTAACCGATAATACGATCAACACAATTCTACAAGATTCATATGGCTTTATTTGGTTTGGTACGGCAAATGGTCTGAACAGGTATGATGGAAATAGTTTTGTCAATTATAACCGTGTGTGTTGCGATTCATTAAATAATTTAGACGGTGAGATTACTAATATAAAGGAAGATGGAAATAAAAATTTGTGGATTTCTACCGCAAATGGCTTGGTGGTTTTAGATCCCCGAAAAAATGAGATAATAAAAAATATAGAATTGCCATCATACGCTGGAATAAAGAGGGTGGGTGAGTTATATATTGATAGCAGTGGGCTCGTTTGGGTGAGCACTCAAAAGGGCTTGTTTGTGTATAATGCTGTGCTTGATAAATTTGTTCTGCAAAAACAAGCTGGTATCTTTAAGGGTGTAAAGGTTTCGGAAATTGCTGAGGATAAACAAGGCAATGTTTTCATAAGTAGCGCAAATGGATTATATATATTTGATAGAGAGAAAACAACGGTTAGCCTTTTCCCTTTGTTTGATGAGGATAAAGAACAGCGTGTAGATCCAATTACCTGTCTGTATATCGATAAAAAAAATCACCTGTGGATAGGAACAGCGCTAAGTGGTGCTATTGAATATGATCTTGTATCTAAAGAATCTGTATTCTATAAAAGTAATTCCAAAGGATATGCTATCTCAAATAACTATGTGGCTGATATTGTTGAAGATGGTAATGGTCGTATATGGATAGCAACAAGAGGTGATGGTATTAGTATTATAGATAAAGAATTAAAGCAGGTTATTGTAGTCAAACATGATGAGAAAAATAAACGGTCATTATGTTGGAATGTTATATTGTCTATGTACTGTGATAACAGTGGAGGTGTTTGGGTTGGATCTTATGGTGCAGGAATAGATTATTGGCACCCATCCATGTATAAGTTTGGGAGTTTTCAATATAATACAGAAATCCAAAACGGTTTGACTGTGGAGAGTGTTACGGATTTAATAGGCGACTCAGAAGGTAATGTATGGGTATCAGGTTTCGGTAAGCATACGCTTAATGTGATAGATAAAAAAACAAAGGAGTGTCGGGCTATAACTAATGCCTTTAGCACGGGTATTAATATCAGATCGTTATGTCTTGATAAAAATCAACCCGATAAAATAATATGGTTGGGAACAGAAGGGAATGATCCTCAGCTGATGAAATATAATTATAAAACAGGGATTGTAGAGCGTGACTATAATTTTTTTAATACGACAACAAGAATTTCCTGTATTTACGATGACGGTTCTGGAGGTATTTGGATAGGAGCGTCTAAGGGCTTGGTATTTTTAAATAAAAATAACGATCAATATAAAGTTTATCAAAATGTACCTGATGTAGAAAATAGCCTGTCGCATAATCTTGTTACCTGTATTGAGGCAGATCATAAAGGTAATATTTGGGTAGGTACATTAGATGGATTAAATAAGTTGGTATTAACAGATCATTCAGTCTCTCGTTTTTATCATCAAGCTCTTGACTCAACCACGATTGGTCATGATGTGATACAAAGCTTAAAGGTTGACTCCAAAAATGTCCTCTGGGTAGGAACCTACCGGGGCTTGAATAAATATGATCCTGAATCAAATTCATTTGTGCGCCATAATTATTTATCAGAGCAGTTTGCCGAAGAGGTGATATTAGCCATTGAGGAAGATGCTATTCATAATCTTTGGGTTTCAACCACCAAAGGGCTTACTTGCTTTAATCAACAATCGGGTGAAATAAAAAATTATGGTGCTCTGGATGGAATAATAGCAAGCAACCTGATTCCTAATGTTAGTTATAAGGGAAAAAACGGACAAATGTATCTTGGAGGAGTGAAAGGTATTACTGTTTTTGATCCCGCAAAAATGCCTTTTAATACTTATTCTCCTACTGTAGTTGTTACGGACCTGGAAATTTTCAATGAACAGGTACAAGTGAATGATGAAAAAAAAGGAAAATACAATTTGACTGAAGAAATGTATTGTACCGATACCTTGCATCTGTCTTTTAAAGAAAGTGTTATTTCTTTCCGTTTTTCTACCCTTAGTTATGTATTGCCTGCTAAGAATCAATATGCCTACATATTAGAGGGATTTGACGATAACTGGCATAATATAGGAAACAGACATTTTGTTACTTATACAAATTTGTATCCTGGTACCTATGTATTAAAAGTGAGAGGTTCAAATAATGATGGTGTTTGGAGTGAAAAGGAAACCAGCATAGTGCTGATTATTTCTCCTCCTTTTTACGCAACCTGGTGGTTTGTTTCTCTGGTGTTTTTATTATTGGTTTTTAGTATTATAGGGGGTTATTATTTACGTTTACGTTTTATTAAAAAACAGAAAAAAGCGTTGGAAATATTAGTGCGTGAAAGAACCCGGGATCTTCAGGAATCTACAATGTTACTGGAAGAAAAAAGCGAGGAGATTTTGGTTCAAAAAGAGTTGTTGGAAGAACAGAATAAGGAAATGATGGCTCAAAATGAAGAGCTTGAACTGCATAGAAATAGCCTGACGCAATTGGTTGAGGAACGCACCAAAGAGTTAGTGGGCGCCAAAGAAAAAGCGGAAGAGTCAGATCGCCTCAAATCAGTATTTTTGGCAAATATGAGCCATGAAATAAGAACGCCAATGAATGCCATTGTAGGCTTTAGTGAGTTGCTCGAGGAGGACTCTGTTACCAAGGAGGAGCAGCATCAATATTTATCTATGATTTACTCAAATAGTCTGGCGCTACTTAATCTCATTAATGATTTATTGGATTTTTCCAAGATTGAAGCGAACCAACTTCAGCTTTATGCCAGTGCCTATGATGTTAATGAATTAGTTGATGAGGCAAGCGCTACTGCCCAATCTTTAAAAAACCAACTAGGAAAAGGTACTCTTGCGATTAATACCACTAAACCTTCAAATGTCACCCAAAGTGTATTTGTGTTAGATGGCAATAGGCTTCGTCAGGTATTGAATAATCTTTTGAGTAATGCAATTAAATTTTCGTTTAAAGGAGCTATTGAGATTAGCTATTGGCTGGATGAAAAAAACTTATATTTCTCGGTGAAAGATCAGGGTATAGGTATTGACAAAAGTAAGCATAATGTTATTTTTAATCGTTTTACTCGTGTTACAAGCGATGTTAGTAAGCCTATTTTAGGAAATGGTTTGGGGCTGGCTATTGTTAAGAGTCTGGTTGAGTTGATGGGAGGTGAAATAGCTGTTGAGTCGGAATTGGACAAGGGGGCTAAATTTTCTTTTTATATCCCTCGTGTTGATGCGTAAAGGGATTGTTCATGATTACTATTTTAAGTTATTTGTTATCACTATGTTTTGTGTGGACTAAATAAAAAAGGGAGAAATTGTTGTCCCTCCCTTAAAATGTTCTTATTGCATCGTCATTACTACTCTGTTGTTTTGGGTGCAAAAGTATAGGTTCTTTTGATTTGAAATATGATAAACTATCGCATCCTTATATTTATAAAAAAAACACTCGTCAATTTTGTCATTTCGTTCAAGGTTCAGGATACTGTTGATTTTATTTTCACCACCTGCAATATCAATCACTTTTTGTGCTGAAGTTTTTAAAGATTTCTGATAATCAGTATCAATAAGTTCTTTGTATTTATTGATTTTATCAAATAGGTCTGTTAAATCAAAGATTGCATTGTTATATACTTCCTTTTCTGTCTGTTGGTCATCCGCTTTCTTCTCATAGGTTACATTAATAGCCAGATCTAAAAAACCATTAATCGTAGTGTAGTGTGAATCTACACTCATTAAATTTATGTGCATAGTTGTGTTGTTAATTTTGTTTATAGATATTTAAAATTAAACAGAACTATTTAATAATTTAGGATAATGTTCAAAAAGTGGATGAATGCATTAAAAGTGTTGATAGTCATGCATTAATGAATGATTAATTACAGTTGCTCTGCGGAGTTAATTTTTTAGATAATACATTTTGTTATGAATGTTGGAGGGGCGAGAAGAGATGATAATGCTTTCGATAATAGGCAAGCGAACTGATATAATCCGCTTAATGCTTTTTATCTTGATTGAATAGTATACTTAACTAGGCTGATCGCTTTGTTGAAATATAAGTTGATAGGGTCTTTTGATAGCTTCTTTTAATTGATTCAGACTAAAATTGCGGCTAAATTGAAAATATTGTTTTCCTTCAAAATATATAAGTACTGTTGGGGCAACAAATATCCTGTTTTGGGCTGCAATATCGGCACTGTTTTGGGTGTTAATGTAAAAGGTTTGTACCAGCGGAAATTCTTCTTCAATAAGTTCTTCTATTTTAGGTAAAAGAACCTTGCAAACACTACAATTGTCATTCGAGAAGTAAAATATAACAGCTTGCTGTTTGTTTACCTGATGCTGAAAATCATTAATGGTCGAAATTATTTCCATGCTAGTATTGGTTAGTACTTAGCATAACTAAAGTACATCCATGAACCACTTCAATGTTATTTTCCTTAGCTAACTCTTCCAATTGGCTATTCTCGGTACCCGGATTAAAAATGATGCGATTAGGCTTTATTGAAGTAATAATATCAAAATAACGTGCCTGATTCTGGGCGCCTAAATACATTGTAATGGTATCTATGCCACTTGTCTCACCTATATTGGTTTGAATGGGTATATTGTCTATCATACCGGGTTTGTTGCCAATGGCCACTACTGGGTGGTTATTTTCGGTAAGGCGTTTAATGGCTTTATTCGAATATCTATCTGGATTTTCGCTGGCTCCCAATACTAATGTTTTCTTTTTTGTCATTTTACTAAGCTTTTAAGTACACTAAATTAATAAAACTATTTATAAATACAAAGATGTATATATGTGCATTTATTATTTTTCGATTAATACAGTTGCATAGGCAGCTATTCCTTCCTGTGTTCCTACGAATCCCAGTTTTTCGGTAGTGGTGGCTTTTATAGCAATATCTTCTTCGTCAATTTTCATCACTTTAGCCAATATACTTTGCATTTCAGGAATTAAATTTTTAAGTTTTGGTTTTTCCAGACAGATTGTTGAGTCAATGTTATTAATCCGATAACCCTTTTCTTTAATGAGGTCTACCGTTTTTCCCAGTAAAATTTTACTATCAATTCCTTTAAAATCATCACAAGTATCAGGGAAGTGAAAACCAATGTCGCGCATGTTAGCCGCTCCTAATAAGGCATCGCAGATGGTGTGAATTAAAACATCTCCATCAGAGTGACCAATAGATCCTTTTTCAAAGGGAACCCGAATACCGCCAATCCATAATTCTTCATTCTCACCCAAGCGGTGAACATCATATCCAAATCCAACTCTTATTTTCATGCTTGTTTATCTTTGCTTTAAAATAACTTCACCCGATCGCTATACCGTGTTTAATATAGTAATCGGGTGAGAATAATCTGTTTTGTTAAAATTTTTAATGTAGCTAAGTAGTATGTATTGTTAGCTGTAATAGCTTATTATCTTCTTTTTTTTCCTGATATTTCATCAAAATTAAATCCTAATGAAAAGCGGATGGTATTGGCTAAAGGATTGTCTGATTCCATTGTGATAATATATGAAGCGTCAATGGTTAGCATATTAAATTTAATGCCTGCACCTGCTGTGGCAAACGATCCATTACCTACGCTTTCGTCTTCGTAATAGTAACCTGCTCTAAGGGCAAATTGTTCCGAATACCAATATTCACCTCCAAGAGAAACTCTAAGGTCTTCTGTTGCAAAGTCACCAAATGATTGAAAGAAAGAAGCAGGGACTGAGAGATCACTATCTTCGGTCTCGTCGGTAGTTTTTGCAACGGTAAGACGTTTTACTTCAAGGGAAAGTCCAACTTTATTGTAACGATCAATCTCGGTACTGTAGGCTCCTCCTAAATGCAAATAGGTAGGTAAAAATTCTTTGGTTACCCCATCGTCATACGATATTTTCGATCCAATATTGCGAATATTAAAACCTGCCGAAAAATCACCTTTTCTGTTACCCCATTTAACCATATCCTGATAGTAAAAGCTTAGGTCTGCAGCAAAAGCATTGCCTGGCACGCCATCGGTACCACTACCATTGGTGATATCTGAGCGTATGTATCTGAAGGCTACCGATCCGGAGATTACATCCGATAATTTACGGGCATATGCGGCATCAAGAGCAAATTCATTGGGTTGACCGGTATAGCCAACGTCATCAGCCGATTCTCGATAAGTGATGGTACCTAAAGAAAAGTATCTTAACGAAGCACTAAAGGTTTGCATTTTATCAATGCGTTTAAAAAAAGTAAGGTAATACAGGTTAATGTCGCTTACCAAATTACGCAACCAGGGAGTATATGAAAGAGAAACGCCCATATCTTGGTCTAGGAATGCATATTTAGCTGAGTTCCAGTGTTGGGAGTTAATGTCAGGAGCTGTGGCTACCCCGGCATCACCCATTGCTCCCCCTCTTGATTCAGGTGTGATATTTAAGAAAGGTGCTGCCGTGGACATGTAAACACTCTGGTCAACAACATCGTCCTGAGCATAAGAATGGAGTGATATTAGCATGGTAAATGCTAAAACAGCCATTGATTTTAAAAAGTTATTACGCATATACTTTGTTTTTCATATGTTTAAATTTATTTTCAACGGTCATATAGCCTGTCCCGCGAAATGCGGGAGAACTCACAAATAAATTCAATCATTTTCCTGTGTGTAAATTAAATAATTGAATTTGCATGCTCGTTTCATCTATTTTTAAATCCAACTACAAAGGTAAACTCAAATTAAGGAATTTTATTATTGAGTAACCAAAATTTTTCCGGTAACTTCACCTTTTCTGCCTGTTTCTGATGTAATTTCTATTTTATAGAGGTAAAGTCCTGCATCGTAGGTTATATCCCATTCTATAGGAGATATTGTGTTGTATAAGGAAACGACAGAGGTACTTTCGTTATCAATAAGCTGACCATTTAAAGTATAAATGGAAATAGTGAGGCTTAAAGTGGTATTGGGTTCATCATGTTCAAAATAGAAATAGGTGGTTTCTCCTGATTCTACCGGGTTAGGATAAACCATACTATTATTAACAGACATTGGGCTATCGGTGGAGACAATAAAGGATATACTTGCTTCTGACGAATTATTGTATGTATCCCAAGCTTTCACCGTCAGGGTGTGTTCACCTGATTCTAGCTCATCAAGTTGATATTCAATGGTTCCATTCTGATAACTATTGGCTTCAGCCTGGAAATAATCATTCAAAACCACAGGATCGCTGCTGTCGCCATCAATGGTACAGGTAATGTCATGTCCAATCCCACTTCCGGTAGTATTGATACCATTTTCATCTGATATATCGGCATAGAGCAGAGGAGCAGAGGTGGTTTCGCTACCTGATGTAAAAGTGCGGTCGTTTAAGTATAAGCTAATCTCGGGCCCTTCAGTATCATCATCATAACTATCTTCCATGCCACCTACAATAAAATCATCAAAAGCTCCAAAAGCTTCTCTGTCGTCATCATCAGAGTAGGCATAATAACTTATTTTTCCCGTATCGTAATTGTACTTTATATCTTTAGGCACAGTAAACTCAGATGAAAATTCTCCATCCGTAACGGTTGAGGTTCCTTTAAAAATTAAATTTTCGTAGGTTTCATATTCAAAAGCACCATCTCCTTCATTATCAAGGGTGGTTACTGCTGTTTTTTTATCGTATACATAAACATATATCTCACCATTATAATCTGTCTGTATATCTTCCGAAACATCAAGGATATTTCCCGTTAGGGTGTTATGACTTAATGCAGTTAGGGTATCTATCGATTCCGTAATTGAGGTGCCATTTAATGTTAAGGTGTTGGCATCGTATCTGGGATATAAGGGCTGAAGAGCAGGATCGCCTAAGAGCGTGAAGTTTAATTTATTAACGCTGGATCCTGAGTCGTGTTTGGTGTATTTCATAATTTCACCAAAGGTCAGCGGTTCGCCATCTTCGTCCTGTTCAAAGATGTAGTTGTATAGGGCATTATTTATGATGTAATTAAGGCTGGAGTATACAATTCTGGTAGTCGAATATAAGGCAATTCCTCCGCCAATCTCGCTTAGGAAAATGTTTTCTCCCGCAGTAGGATCATCATTCTCGTCAAAACGGCTGAATTCACAGGTAGCTGTGATGAAAATGGGGAGCTTATTGATGTTATTCCAGGTTTCAATATGGGAAGTAGTAACCACATATTCATGAGCTAAAGCAGTTGTACCGCCATGCCCCGTGTAATTAAATATTAATGTCCCATTGTCTATGGCATCGTAAATAGCATCTTCTACATCTGGGTAACTTTCGTCTACAGTGCTCGTTTCTTTTTCATAAGCATCAAAATATATCTTCTCAATATTAAACTGAGGATAATTACTGTCCACCTTTTCGGCCAGATTATCCGCATGTTGCATGTGAATATTACTATCTCCATCATCACCAACAAAAGTCAACTGACTCTTCCATGAATCCGAGGTTTGGTCATTCAGGTAATAATCTGTTTTATCTACAGCATTAGTTGCTTCATCAACAGAAGCTACCGGAAAACGACCAATTCCAATATCCAGTTTATCAGAAGTCATACTTTCTCCCTCCGAGTCATCAAGGAATCCAAAGTAATCATCAGATACATAGGAGTTGGTTTGATGGATGGAGTTGTCAGATTGATAGGTGATTACATAGTTGGTGTTGTCGTCAATGTCGGGTCTGTTATCATAAGAGCCATCTCCAAAAAGCAACATGTTTTTAGGTTTTAAATCGTCATCATCACCAGCTCTGTCATAAAACATCTTAGCAAAACTTCTAATGGCGGTTACGTCAGGTTTACCCGAAGAAAACTCATTGTAAATTTGATCGGTGGTGGCAACCACATAACTGAGTCCGTTGTATGCTTCATGAATTTCGCCCAGGCGTTCGGCTTGTTCTTCAAAATCAGGATGACATACAATCAGATAGTTGGCATTATCCATACCATGGAGGTTTTGGTTCTCGATGTTTTCAACAAATTCAGGAGAAGGAAAACTACCAGATGGGTCAAAGGCAACAAAATATTTTAATGTTGATGCATCATAGTTAAAAGTACATGTTGAATTGCTCACAGAAATATCGATATTAAGAGGGATAAGAGGATTGCTCACATCCCATAATACCATATCACTTGGACAGGATGAAAGGTTGTATTTAACAATACTACCACTCTCTGTTAAATCGTTATTTCTAAATTGTAACTCATCCTCAATAAAAATGAGTTCGCGATTGACATTAATGCTTATATAGTCCAAGTAACCAATAGATGAGGTGTTGTCTTCGTCATAGCTTAGTGTGATAGAAACATCATCGCTATCGGCTTCAAATGTGTCGTCGATAACCCCTTCGCGGGCATAATATCCGGTATCATCATCTGTTGAAACGCTTGCGATATTTACACTGCCAAATTCTGTGTCGTTGTGTTCCGCAATAAAAGTTGAGGTGCTTGATGAACGACTTGTAAGTGCTATATATGTTTTAATATCTGAGCCTAAAACTATATTATCGAAGGTAAAGCTATAGTCTATTTCTCTGTCACCATAGTAATCAAATCGGTCTCCCAACCATTTGTTTCCCGATTCAAGAAGGTTAAGACTATTCTCCTCAGAATAGTCGTAATCATTAAAATAATCTGTTTCTTCAGTATAGGTATCAGACACTAATCCAGAATCTTCAATGGATTTAGATTCTTCGTCTTTTTCAGTGATAAAATAATAGGAATAATCACTATAGGGGTGTTTTTCATGGATAAACATATCCGAAGATGTATTATACTCCCATGTTACTGGACCTTCAGCATAAAAGTAAACAGAACTATTATAATGCCATACTGCATTCTCAACCAGGTCGTCATCTCTTTCCTCGTCATTAGCTTGCGGAAGTAAACCACCTCCATTACCATAAATACCCACGTTCTCAGGATTGCTAATACCCCAGTTTTTAAGTGTGGTATAGCTTATTTTATATATTCCACTCTCTGAGATTTGTATTTTACTCCAGCTCCCGTCGCTTAAAACGGAATTTTCGGCAAAGGTTTGAGCATAGGATGACGTGCTTTTAAGAGTAGTTTGTTGCAGTGTGTCATAACTAATCTCCATATCATATGCTGAGAGTTTTTGAAAAGTACTGGTGTTGGGATCTCTTTTTGCCGGAATAAAGGATATGTCGGCAAAATACTGATGACCCGATTGGGAGATATTAACCTCAAGGGAAAGCTCAGAATTTAAAATTATATTTTTAAAAGCAAGATGTTCTTTAGGGGTCGGCCAAATATATTGCTTATTGGTTATTTCTACCTGTACCGAAGAATAATCAATGCCATCGGGTAATGAAACGCTTCTTGTGTATTTTGACAAGTTTGTTTCAGGGTCAATATCACCCATATGGTCAAAATCAAAAAAAGTAATTTCTTTGTTGCCTGCCATATAGGAAACAGGTTCGTTCCATGTTATTTTCTCATGTATCACTTGTTTGCCCTGTCCCCATATATTGGTGGTTAGTAACAAAATCAGTCCCCACAATCCAGTCTTTACTTTTTTCATTGTATACATATTGTAGCTAAGCAGAATTTAATGTTATAACGTAATTAATTACAACTTGTTTTATTTTATCGGTATATTGCAGCAACAAATGTAAAAAAACGATAAAAAAATACATGGTAAAAATAAGAAATCGATAAAAAGAACGTTGTGTAAGATATAATGATTTTACATATATGTTTGAATTGTGGAGAGGATAGCATCTAATGTGAAAAAAAAAAGTAAAGAAAGATTTTTAGATTATAACCTTTTTCTATTTTTGCAGTATAAGGCTCAAGACGCTTTATTTCACAAAGCTGTAAATTAGGAAAAATTTAAGATTATATTTCGCTATGAAGTTTAAAACTAGATTATTTTATGTTGTACTTGCACTGGGGTTTCTGGCTGCAACTTCCTGTAGTAAAGGAGGTTCGGGCAATGTGTCTTCGGTGACCGGATGGGAATACAATACTCCTGATAATGGAGGATTTGAGTATTATTCCGGCTATGAACAAGGAGTAGGACCCGGTTTGAGGTTCATTGAAGGTGG
>JBFHKL010000105.1:0-12749 GCA_041595375.1 Saccharicrinis sp. | reverse complement strand
CCTGTCGATGCCATTCCAGATATTGGCGAAAATCAACAAATTGTTTATACCGAGTGGGCAGGACAGTCACCACAAGACATAGAAGACCAAGTATCTTATCCTTTAACAACTGCTTTGTTAGGAATACCGGGTGTGCAAACTATTCGTAGTAATTCCATCTTTGGAGTATCCAGTATCTATATCATCTTTGAAGAAAATATAGAGTTTTACTGGAGTAGAACACGAATACTCGAAAAGCTTAACTCACTTCCATCAGGAACACTTCCTAATGGAGTAACTCCATCTTTGGGGCCAGATGCAACAGCTCTTGGCCAAATATATTGGTACACGCTAGAGGGGCGTGATAAAAAAGGCAAGCCAAATGGAGGATGGGATCCCCATGAGTTAAGAACCATACAAGACTTCTATATTAAATATGGATTAACTGCTGCCAAAGGTGTTTCTGAGGTAGCTTCAATTGGTGGTTTTATAAAAGAATATCAGATTGATATTGACCCCAATGCTATGAAAGCACATGGTGTTACCGTAGCACAAATCATGCAAGCTGTTAAGAAGAGCAATTTGGATATTGGCGCAAGAACCATTGAATTCAACCGTGTAGAATACCTAATCAGAGCTATTGGATATATCAAAAGCTTGGAAGATATTGAAAAAAGCGTTGTAAGTGTTAAGAACAATATCCCAATCAGAATAAAAGATGTAGCAAAGGTTGGTTTTGGCCCAGCTACCCGAAGGGGTGGATTAGATAAAGGTGGAGCTGAGGCTGTTGGTGGTGTAGTTGTTGCTCGATATGGTGCAAATCCATTAGAAGTCATTAACAACGTAAAAGCCAAAATTGAGGAAATATCCTTAGGGTTACCATCTAAAATATTAGATGATGGTTCGGTTTCAAAAGTAACCATTGTTCCTTTTTATGACCGTACCGGATTAATTAAAGAAACCCTTGGAACGCTCCAAGAGGCTTTAAATCTTGAAGTTCTTATAAGTATTCTCGTTATTATTATTCTTATCCTAAATCTTCGTGCATCATTTCTTATCTCTAGTTTATTACCCATTGGAGTACTCATGACGTTCATGGCCATGCGTAGGTTTGGTGTCGATGCCAACAGTGTCGCTTTATCAGGTATTGCAATTGCTATTGGCGTTATGGTTGATGTCGGGGTGGTATTTACCGAGAATATTATCCGGCATGCTGAGAATCAGTCCCGAGAACTGGAAGGAATCGGGATGAAATCCGAAAGAAGACAAAGACTCCTAAACATCATCTATGAATCAACTGTTGAGGTTGCTCCTGCTGTTATCACCGCTTTAACTACTACTATTGTTAGTTTTCTACCTGTATTTGCAATGCAAGCTGCCGAAGGTAAATTATTTCGACCATTAGCCTTTACAAAAACCTTTGCAATGCTTTCTGCTTTGATTATAGGTTTAGCGTTTATTCCCACTTTGGCACATTTAATATTTTCAATAAAGATTGACCGTAAAAAAACTAAACAAGTTATTAATGCGCTATTAATCGTGTTAGGAATCAGCTTTATTTTCTTTAGTAAAATTATGATTGCCATTGCTATTGTAGGTATTGGTGTAAATAATCTACTCGACTATAAATGGAGAAAAGAAAGAGCTGAATCCCCGAATTATATAAATATTGGCACTATCGCTCTTATTGTTGTTTGGTTTTTAACTAAAGAATGGATGCCTTTAGGCGCACAGAATAATGATGCCTCAAATCTTATTTTTGTCGGTTTATTGATAGGGTTGGTTTTAGCATTTATGATGTTTGTTGTCAAATCGTATTCAAGAATTTTAAATTGGGCATTGGCTAACAAAGCCAAATTTCTTAGTATTCCTCTTGCAGTAGTCCTTTTTGGAATATTTACATGGCAAGGTGTCGATAAGATTTTCTCTTTTATGCCTGATACCATTAAGCAAAGTGACACATGGGTTTCTCTAAATAAAACTTTCCCCGGACTAGGTAAGGAGTTTATGCCTTCTTTAGACGAGGGGTCTTTCTTATTGATGCCTACAACTATGCCTCATTCAGGTATTGAAGAAAATCTCGAAGTTATTCGGATGTTAGATAAAAAGGTTAATGCTATTCCCGAAATTGATAATGTTGTAGGAAAATGGGGGCGTGTTAATTCAGCACTTGACCCAGCTCCAACTTCAATGTACGAGAATGTAATCAATTACAAGTCGGAATACATGCTGGATGAAAGTGGTCATCGAGTTCGTTTTAAAACAGATAAAGAAGGGGCATTTGTCCTTGCTGACGGCTCTACCTATCATCCCGAAAAGGATGATTTTAGGGTAATTGAACGCAAACACTTAACGGAAGATAAATCAGGAGAATATTTCAGACAATGGCGTGAACATGTTAAATCGCCAAGTGACATTTGGACTGAAATTATTAATCAATCAAGCATTCCGGGTTTAACATCTGCACCTAAGTTACAACCCATTCAAACTCGTTTAGTAATGCTGCAAACAGGTATGCGTGCGCCTATGGGCATCAAAGTATTTGGGCCAGACTTGGAAACTATCGAGAAAGTAGCGTATGAACTAGAAAATCACCTAAAGCATGTTGATGGTGTAGAACCCATGTCAGTTTTTGCTGACCGAGTGGTTGGTAAACCCTATTTGGAATTGGATATAGACCGAACTGCGATTTCACGTTACGGCTTAACCATTGCCGATTTGCAATTGACCTTAAATAGTGCCATAGGTGGTATGCATTTGACTTCAACTGTTGAAGGACGTGAGCGTTTTCCTGTTCGGGTTAGATATGCTCGTGAATACAGAGATAACCCCGAAGATTTAAAGCGCATTCTTATTCCTACTCCATCGGGAGTTCAAGTGCCATTAGGCGAGTTAACAACTATAAATTACACTCGTGGCCCACAATTGATAAAAAGTGAAAACACCTTTTTAGTTTGGTATGTCATCTTCGATAAAAAGGAAGGTTATGCAGAAGTAGATGTAGTAGAAAACGCACAAGAATATTTAGATGAAAAAGCAGAGCAAGGTGCATTCGATGTACCTGCCGGAGTAAATTATAGGTTTACGGGTAATTACGAGAATCAGATTCGAGCAACAAAACGCTTATTGATTGTAATACCAATTTCTCTAATCGTGATTTTCTTAATTCTTTATTTCCAATTCCGTTCAGTTACCGCTGCAAGCTTAATCTTCTCAGGAATATTCGTGGCCTTTTCAGGAGGATTCATTATGCTTTGGTTGTATAGTCAGTCTTGGTTTATGAACTTTAGCTTAGCAGGAATTCACCTACAGGATATGTTCCAAATTCACACCATAAATCTGAGTGTGGCTGTTTGGGTTGGCTTTATTGCCTTGTTCGGAATTGCAACTGATGATGGGGTGCTTATTAGTACTTATTTAAAACAATTATTCGATAAGAAACCCCCAAAGAGTATCGAAGAAGTAAGAGCATCGGTTTTAGAGGCTGGATTAAAAAGAGTACGCCCCGCAATGATGACAACTGCCACAACAATTATTGCTCTTCTGCCTGTACTAACATCAACGGGTAAAGGTTCAGATATTATGGTTCCTATGGCAATTCCATCAGTTGGAGGTATGCTCATCGCCACGCTTACCATTTTTGTAGTTCCGGTTCTGTATAGTACGTGGCAAGAGAAAAATGTAAAAAAGAGGTCTAAAACTTTAAAAGCATAACACTATGAAAAAGATAATATATATCCTGTCATTTTTTATGCTTGCTTTAACAGTAGAGCTTTCTGCACAAAATGAGTTATACCAATATTTGGAAATAGCGGCAGAGAATAATCCTGGTCTAAAAGTTAAGTTTAATGAATATATGGCAGCTTTAGAAAAAGTACCACAAGTTGGTGCTTTACCCGACCCTGTAGTAGCCTTTGGTTACTTTATTCGCCCTGTTGAAACAAGAGTCGGCCCACAACAAGCAAAAATATCGGCCTCACAAATGTTTCCTTGGTTTGGCACATTATCCTCACGTGAAAACTCTGTTGAGTCATTAGCAAAGGCTAAATATGAAGTGTTTAAAGAGGCTAAGTCGAAACTATTTTACGATGTAAAGTCAACCTATTTCAATTTGTATTTTATACATCAAGCTATTGATATTACAGTAGAGAATATCGACATCTTAGCATCTTTTAAAAGCTTGGCTAATATAAAAGTAGAGTCAGGCTCGGCTTCTTCGGTTGATGCGTATCGAGTACAAATGGAGATTAATGACCTTGAGAATCAGTTGTCATTATTGAAAGATAATGCACAAGTATTATCCGTAAAGTTCAATAGCTTCTTAAATATTGATGCGAATACCAGTATTCAAATCGTTGAAAACTTGACTGAAACTTTACTTTTCAATAAGTATAGCGAGTTGGATAGTGTATTGATGAATAACAATACCTTAGCTGCGTTCGATTATCAAATCGAGGGTTTACAACACCGTCAAAAGTTAGTCTCAAAAGAAGGCTTGCCTCAATTCAACATTGGCTTTGACTATACATTCATCGGCGAGCGAAGCTCAACTTCACCCAATGCTGGGCAAGATGCATTCATGTTTCCAAAAGTGGGAATCACAGTTCCATTATATCGTAAGAAATATAAAGCAAAAGTTCAGGAAGTTATCTACTTGCAAGAAGCTAAAACAAACGAGAAATCAGACAAAAAAAACACCTTGACTGTTTTGTTTGAAAGTGGGTGGAAAGATTATCAAGATGCTAATAGACGTTCAGCTTTATATGAAGAACAAGAGGATTTAGCAGAGAAATCATTGTCTATTCTTGAATCCAATTATGCCACAAATAATATGGATTTTGAGGAGATTCTACGGATGGAACGGAAGCTTTTGAAATATGCCTTAGAGCTACAAAAAGCAACAGCCGATAAAGAAGCTGCGGTTGCATTTATTCAATACTTACAGGGTAAATAATTTAAAACAATAACAATGAAAACAAATATAAATAAACGAGATATTAAGCTGATAGCAATTACAATGGTTGCAGGCTTATTCTTTGGATGGGTGTTTTTTCATTCATCAAGTAATGAAACTACACACAATCATGAACAGGAAACAGTAGCTGAAGAAACGGTTTACACCTGTTCAATGCACCCACAGATAAAACAAAACAAGCCGGGTTTATGCCCAATTTGTGCAATGGACTTAGTTCCTATGGCTACAAGTGCTAGTGAGGGCGAACATGTAGACCCAAATGAGATTCAAATGACTAAATCAGCACTTGCTTTAGCTTCGGTACAAACAACAATAGTTAAGCAAGGAATACCTGAAAAGAATGTACAGCTATTGGGTAAAGTCAAAGCTGATGAACGTAACGTATCGCAACTGACAGCACGTTTTGGTGGTCGTATAGAGAAATTATTTATCAATTACACAGGTCAACAAGTACGAAAAGGCGAAAAATTGGGTACAATTTACTCTCCGGAGTTAATAACTGCACAGAAAGAACTTCTGGAAGCGATGAAATATAAAACTTCCAATCCCTCTTTTTACAAAGCTACACGCTCAAAACTTAAACTTTGGGATTTAACCGAAGAGCAAATTGATGACATAGAAACACGTGGAGAAACGAAGACATTCTTTGATATTCAATCGCCAATTAGCGGAACAGTAACCAAGCGCCACGTATCAATTGGCGACTATGTAAAAGAAGGCTCTGCTCTGTTTGAAGTTATTAACCTGTCAAAGGTTTGGGTAATGTTTGATGCTTACGAAAGCGATTTGCCTTGGATAAAAAAAGGAGACAATATTGAGTTTACACTTCAATCTGTTCCGGGGAAACAATTTAATGGAAAAGTAACTTTTATTGACCCATTTATTGATGCACAAACACGGGTTGCTCAAGTGCGTATCGAGTTGAAAAATTTCGATGGTCAGCTTAAACCTGAAATGTTTGCAAATGGTATTCTAAAATCAAATACAGCTCAAAATACCAATGAATTACTAATACCAAAATCAGCTATTCTATGGACAGGAAAAAGGGCTGTGGTTTATGTGAAAGTTCCGGATAGAGAAACAAGTTCATTCATTTACCGCCAAATTGTATTAGGGCCAGAAGCTGGTAATTTCTACGTCGTAAGCGAAGGTTTATCAGAAGGTGAAGAAATCGTAATGAATGGTGTGTTTAAAATTGATGCCGCTGCTCAATTGGCGGGTAAATCAAGTATGATGAATCCCGATGGTGGAAAAGTTTCTACAGGTCATAATCATGGAGCGATGGAAATGGATAGTAAAAAGCAACCTACCCAATCGCAACATTCAGAGATCGAAATGAATCCTAAAAATGAACATGCCGGACATGAAATGGAAGCCAATATAGAACACGCTATATTTAAGGTTTCAGGCAACTGTGAAATGTGTAAATCAACTATCGAAGAAGCGGTAAAAAGTCTTAATGGAGTTAATGTTGCCGATTGGAATGTTGAGACTAAACAAATGCACGTTTCATTCAATATAGACAAAGTTAGCTTAGATAAGATTCACAAGACTATTGCAGCTGCCGGATATGATACCGAAAAAGTAAAAGGAGACGATAATGCTTACGATAAGCTTCCAGAGTGCTGTCAATATACTAGAGAGTAATTTTATAATAATCTTTTAAAATTTAAGATATGAAAACAAAAGCGATTTATTTAACAATGGTAATAGCTCTATTGAGCTTAACAACAGTTTTTGGACAAGCTAAAACAGAAAAATTCAAAGTTTATGGCAATTGCGGAATGTGTGAAAGTCGTATTGAAAAAGCTGCCAAATCAGTTGACGGTGTATCAAGTGCCGATTGGAATAAAGAAACCAAGATGATGGAGGTTTCATTTGATAGCACCAAAACCGATGTGCATAAAGTGCAAATGGCTATTGCCAAAGCAGGACATGATACTAAAATGCACAAAGCTAAAGATGAAACTTATAATGCACTTCCAGAATGTTGTCAATATGATAGAGCGCCTTCTAAGAAAGAAGACCATAGCGGACCTAAGCATTAAATGAACATAATTCTATAATGCAAAAACTCCCGACTACAATAAAGTAATCGGGAGTTTTTTTAGTGCCCAGAACAAGACTCGAACTTGCACGCCCTTGCGAGCACCGGCCCCTCAAGCCGGCTTGTCTACCAATTTCAACATCTGGGCATAAAAAGGAAAAAGAGCGATAAACATCACTCTTTCTTAATGAAAAATGAGCGAAAAACGGGACTCGAACCCGCGACCCCGACCTTGGCAAGGTCGTGCTCTACCAACTGAGCTATTTTCGCGTTAGCGTGTGCAAAATTAAAAAAAATATTTGAAGCTGATACACCTCCAGACAAAAAAAATGAAAAAATAATCTCACCCAGAGCTTTATGCCACTGTAAAAATAGACGTTTTTATTATGACAAACATCTGAAAACGAATCTGATATTTCAAAAAAAAAGGAACCTTTTAAAAGTAAGTTTTATTTAGGAATAAAAAATATTTAGAAACTAAATACATTTAACAATAACAATTTGTTTGTTTTTGCGTAGAACCTCATGACTAAAAAATAATTCTAAAAGGATGGCAAGTATATTAGATATGTTTTTCGGGAATAAATTTCCCAACACTGAGAAATTCGAGAACGAAAACAATCATCTCAGGGAAGATTTAATCAGATATCAAAAGCTTGAAAAAGCGGAAGATATCATCCGATATTACGAATTAGATACTCTGGTGCATTCTGGAGAATTTAAACAAAAGGTGGCTAAACTTAAAAAAGAAAGATTTAAGGATACAGATGCCTTTCAACAGTATCGTAAATTAAAACAATACAAACGTTCTGCCAACGTAAAACGTTATAATAAATTTGTACATAAAGGAAAAACGGAGGAAGCTGAAGAATTACAGTCTACCACAGAGATACAAACCTACTTGAATTTAAGAAAATATATTGAATCCATTGAGTATGCAGAACTCAAAGGCCAAATGAACGACAAAAAGCGTTTTCAAAAATCCAAAGAAAATCAACTTATTGAGGAATATAAAACATTAAGCAAAAGCGAAGATGTCATTTGGTTTCTAAAAACTAAAAAGAACAACCCTTTTAAAGATATCAACAAATGGAGATTAACATTTGAAGATGACTTTGATACCACTAAACTCGATAAATCGAAATGGATTACAGGATACTACTGGGGTAAAGCGCTACTTAATGACAATTATGTTCAGGCAAATGAAAAGCAATTTTTTAAAAGCGAAAATATTGAATTAAGAGATAGTTGTGCCCGTATAGTTTCAAAACACGAAACATGCCAAGGCAAAATATGGGATCCTCAATATGGCTTTGTTCCCCAAAAATTTAATTACAGCTCTGGATTAATCAGCACAGGTCAAAGTTTCCGTCAGCTATACGGAAGGTTTGAGGCTAAAATAAAATATACCCATACTGCTCCTGCTCAACATACTTTTTGGTTATTATCGGAACAGATTGCGCCGCAAATTAATATTTTAAAAACCCCAGATAAAGACAAAAATAAAATTGAGGCTGGTAATTTCTGGGAAAATGGTAAAGAGATTGCTCAAAATGTACAAAAAATAAAAATACCAGGGTCTTCGGAACAATTCTTTATTTACACATTGGAATGGTCCAAAAATAAATTGGAGTGGAAGATAAACGGGGTTACTGTTCACTCCCAAAGCTCCCATATTCCCGATATGCCTATGTATTTAACCTTAAGCACTCATTTTACTGAGGAACCTAAAGAAGATAAACTACCCATTTCAATGGATATTGATTGGGTAAGGTGTTACGAATTAAACGAATAACAATCGAAATACATCTATTCAAAGCACTTTTCGCGCTATCAACCACAAGGCTATTCAATATTTTGAAGGGCCTTTTTTTATTTTTCATAAGAAGAGAAGAAGTGATAATTGTAAATATTTATCAATAAAACCATTTATTATGGCTAAAAATCATACTTTATAAAAGCTAAATTTGACAAAAATCACCCTTAAGCTTTAATCCGATTAATATATTGCATATCTTAATTCACCGAATTTAAATAAGAGGATATGGCTATAGTAAAACCATTTAAAGGACTTCGTCCCCCAGCACAAATAGCAAAGAATTTAAGTTGTTTACCTTATGATGTAATGAACCGGGAAGAAGCAGCCCAAATGGCGCTTGGGAAACCCGAATCATTATTACATGTAACCCGTAGCGAGATAGATTGCCCTTCTGATACTGATATTCATTCGGAGCAAGTATACAGCAAGTCTGTTGAAAACTTTAAAATGTTCCAGGAAAAGGGATGGCTCATTCAGGATCAGGAAGCAAAGTTCTACATTTATGCACAAACCATGAATAAAAGAACCCAATATGGCATTGTGGGTGCTGCGTCTATTGACGATTACCTCAATGGAATCATTAAAAAACATGAACTCACCCGAAAAGAAAAAGAGAGAGACAGAATGATTCATGTAAGAATTAACAATGCCAATATTGAGCCTGTATTTTTTACCTATCCCGCCCTTGATGAGATAGATGAAATTATGAATCAAATAGTTAACAACCAAGCTCCCGAATACAGTTTCACTGCAGAGGATGGCTTTGGTCATCAATTTTGGGTCATTAACGATACTACCATCAACCAACAAATTGAAAAATTATTTAAAGAAAAGGTACCATATACTTATGTAGCTGATGGACATCACAGAACAGCAGCTGCGGCTTTGGTAGGCAAAGAGAAACGAGAAAAGAATCCTCATCACCGAGGTGACGAAGATTACAATTACTTTTTGGCTGTTCATTTTCCTGACAATCAACTAAAAATTATTGACTACAACAGACTGGTAAAGGACTTAAACGGCTTAAGTGAAGAGGAATTCATGCGTAAAATTGCTCAAAATTTTTCCATCAGCGAAGTATCTGCTGAGCTTATTAAGCCTTGTATGCTGCACGAATTCTCTATGTACTTAAATGGTAAATGGTATCGTTTAAAAGCCAATGAGGGCACCTTTAATAACGAAGACCCTATTGGCGTATTAGACGTGACTATTTTATCAAACTTAATTTTAGATAATATATTAGATATTAAAGACTTAAGAACAGATAAAAGAATTGATTTTGTGGGAGGAATCAGAGGACTGGAAGAGTTGGCAAAACGTGTTAATAGTGGTGAGATGGCAGTAGCCTTTGCCATGTATCCGGTATCGATGCAACAACTAATCAACATTGCCGATTCAGGGAAAATTATGCCTCCTAAAACAACCTGGTTCGAGCCTAAACTAAGATCTGGACTTGTTATCCATAAACTTGAATAGTGACTTAACTTTTTATTAATAATCATACGTCAACCTTCGATTGGTACTTTGTATGCCCAACAAACAAGTACCAATCGATGCAATAAAATAATTTAATCCATAAACAGTCATTCGTAAATAACCTTCAATTAACTATTGATGATAGAACGTTAGTTGTTCAATTAAAGCATTAAAAGAACAAAAACAAAGCAATAAAAATCTTCAGCATACTAAAAATAAACTACTAAGGATTTCTCACATAGGCTCTGACCAAAAACTCTCCTATTAATTATACCAAACAAATTTTCATTCCCTCGGTAAAATTGTAAATTTGTACCGCACAAAACATTTAATACAAGCACATGTCTATTTCAGAAAATATTCAATCGATAAAATCAAATATACCACAGCATGTTACTTTGGTTGCTGTATCCAAAACTAAACCTAATAGTAGTATTCAGGAGGCTTATGCTGGCGGACAGCGGATTTTCGGAGAGAATAAAGTACAAGAATTAACTAAAAAATATGACGAGCTACCCAAAGACATTGAGTGGCATTACATTGGGCACTTACAAAGCAATAAAATAAAATTCATTGCTCCATTTGTATCTCTTATACATGGTGTAGACTCTGAAAAGCTTCTTAAAGCCATCAACAAAGAAGGCAAAAAAGTTAATCGTAGAATAAAATGTTTGTTACAATTTCATATCGCAAAAGAATCAACGAAATTTGGCTTATCAGCAGAAGAGGCGCAAAGCATGTTAGACACCAATATTTTAAACGAACTTGAAAACATTGAGATATGTGGGGTGATGGGAATGGCTACTTATACTGACGATAAGGCACAAGTAACCAATGAATTTAAAACGCTAAAAAACATTTTTGCCACATTGAAAAATAAATACTTCGTCAATCACGACAGTTTCTCACAAATATCTATGGGCATGTCGGGCGATTACCCTATTGCCATTACGCAAGGGAGTACGATGATCAGAGTAGGAAGTTCAATTTTTGGTGAGAGAAACTACGCAAAACATTGAGTATATTTAACTAATATGTAAAATCAAGTTGGCTATTCTAACATTAATGTTAAAAAATATTATATTTGTTCATTGTTAAAACAAATAAAAAAAATGGCAAAATTAAATACTTCTTATTTAGGACTTGATCTTAAGAATCCTATTATCGTTAGTAGTTCCGGTTTAACAAATAGCATTGATAAAATTAAAAAACTGGTTGATGCAGGTGCAGGAGCTATCGTTTTAAAATCTCTTTTTGAGGAGCAGATTAACCATGAAATAAATAAACAAATACAAAGTGGCGAAGGATACGATTACCCCGAAGCCATGGACTACATAACAGGCTATACTAAAGACAATTCCGTTGGTCAATATCTCCAGTTAATTTCTGATGCCAAGGAAACTTTCGACATCCCTGTTATTGCAAGCATAAACTGTTTCTCTGCTACTGAATGGATTGATTTTGCAAAGAAAATTGAAAATGCTGGTGCCGATGCCATTGAACTGAATGTTCATGTGGTAAATACCGATAAAAATATAGAAGCCTCTGTAATTGAAGGCTTATACTATTCTATTGCCGAAAATATCAATAAGGCAGTTAGCATTCCTTTTTCCATTAAATTAGGTGATAATTTTGCTAATCTGGTAACCGTTGTTAATAAATTAAATGCCTTAGGAACAAAAGGAATTGTTCTTTTTAATCGTTTTTACCAACCGGACATTGATATTCATGCCTTAAAATTAACCTCTTCATCGGTATTTAGCACACCCTCTGATATTAGAAGGTCACTGAGATGGGTAGCTATTATTTCGGATAAAGTTCATCAAATTGATGTATCAGCTTCCACAGGAAACCACGATGGAGAAGCGGTCATTAAACAAATTCTTGCTGGAGCCTCTAGCGTTCAGATTTGTTCTACTATATACAAAAATGGTCCTTCTGTTATTTCAAACATGCTTAACGAACTTTCGTATTGGATGGAAGAGAAGGGCTATGATTCTATTGATGCCTTTAAAGGTAAAATGAGTTACCACAAAATTCAGGATCCTGCTATGTACGAAAGAGCACAGTTTATGAAATATTTTTCATCATTGGAATAGAAACCTAAACCTGATAAATTATAAAAAAGCTTTTGAGTATCGTTTCATTCAAAAGCTTTTTTATTGAAAAAAACAACAATTCGTGCTAAAACTCATGGCAATTGAATTATATTTGATATTTTTATAAGATATAATTAATAAGACCCGTTATAAAAACATTAACAAATCTCTTTAATTTTAACAAAACCCAGCAACTACAGCTGAATGCAGCAAAACAATTACTGTACATCAGTATTAAATTTAAACAAAATGAGAAAAACTTTTCGTCACGCTTCTAAATTAGTTTTAGTTTTAAGCTTAATCTTATCCTCATTGGTATCTTGCCAATCAGATGGCAAAAAGTCTTCAAAAAGT
>JBFHKL010000104.1:0-12831 GCA_041595375.1 Saccharicrinis sp. | reverse complement strand
TTACAAGGAGCCAGTGCTAAGACTAAAAAATTATGGCATATCTGCATGGAAGCATTAAAAGAAGAGAGAGCCAATAATGGTCTGAGAAATGTTGATACAAATATCGTTTCTACTGTAAATTCTTTCTCTGCAGGTTATATTGACAAAGAGAGTGAAGTGATTGTAGGCTTACAAACCGACGAGCTATTAAAAAGAGCCATGAAACCATACGGAGGCTTTAAAGTTGTTCAAAAGGCACTATCCGAGCATGGTTTAAAGCCATCTGATAATATAACAGAAGCATTTAGTAAATATACTAAAACACACAACGACGGTGTTTTTGACGCCTACACCGATGAAATCAGAAAATTCCGATCCTTAGGCTTCCTGACCGGCTTGCCGGATAATTATGCACGTGGTAGAATTATTGGAGACTACAGAAGGCTTGCCTTATATGGCATTAACCACTTAATTGAGGCAAAAAAAGAAGACCTGAAAAACATTACCGGTCCTATGACCGATTCAGTTATCCGTTTACGTGAAGAAGTAGCAGAACAAATTAAAGCACTTTACCAAATGATTGACATGGGTAAAAGCTATGACCTAGATTTAACCCGTCCTGCACAAAATGGTCGCGAAGCGGTTCAGTGGACCTACATGGCCTATCTGGCTGCTGTAAAAGAACAGGACGGAGCAGCCATGTCGTTGGGTAGTGTATCCTCCTTTCTGGACATCTACATAGAAAGAGACCTACAAGCGGGTTTAATCAGCGAAGATGACGCTCAGGAATATATTGACCAATTTGTGATGAAGCTACGCTTGGTGCGACACCTGCGTATGGAAGCTTATGAACAAATTTTTGCCGGTGACCCAACCTGGGTAACAGAATCTATTGGTGGTATGTTAGTAGATGGAAGAAGCAAGGTAACCAAAACCTCTTTTCGTTTTCTAAATACATTATATAACCTTGGACCTTCACCGGAACCCAATATCACAATCCTTTGGTCGAACAAACTGCCACAAGGTTTCAAGGATTATTGTGCAAAAGTATCTATCGATACCTCATCCATACAATACGAGAACGATGATTTGATGCGTTGCCATCGGGATAGTGACGACTACGGCATTGCCTGTTGCGTGTCATTTCAGGAGCTGGGAAAACATATCCAATTCTTTGGTGCAAGAACCAACCTGGCTAAAACATTGCTTTTGGCCCTCAATTCAGGTCGATGTGAAAACACAGGAACGCAAATGATTGAAGGCATTTCATCGATGACTGAGGATGAGTACCTAGATTACAACAAAGTTATGGATAGTTTTAAAATGGCTATGAAAGAAGTAGGACGAGTATATAATGAATCAATGAATATTATTCATTACATGCACGATAAATACTACTATGAAAAAGCCCAGATGGCATTGATTGATACAAACCCAAAAATTAACCTGGCCTATGGTATTGCAGGACTATCCATTGTAGCCGACTCATTATCTGCTATTAAATATGCCAAAGTTAAACCTGTACGTAATGAAGATGGATTAACCGTTGATTTTATTATTGAAGGAGAGTTCCCTAAATATGGCAATGATGATGACCGCGTTGATTTCATTGCTCGTGATTTGGTAAATCATTTCAGTAAAGAGCTAAATCAATTACAGGTGTATAAAAATGCAAAATCAACCTTATCCGTTCTTACCATTACCTCAAATGTGGTATACGGCAAAAAAACAGGAGCCACACCCGACGGAAGAGCCAAAGGAGTAGCCTTTGCTCCCGGTGCCAACCCTATGCACGGACGAGATACGCATGGCGCCATAGCTTCTTTAAATTCGGTGGCTAAAATCGACTACAAAGATTCACAGGATGGCATATCCAATACCTTCTCTATAATTCCTAAATCACTAGGCTCAACTGAAAAGGAAAGAATTAGCAATTTAGTTACTGCTTTGGATGGTTACTTTATGAAAAATGCTCAACATTTAAATGTTAATGTGCTTAACCGCGAGCTATTGGAAGATGCAATCAAAAATCCCGAACAATACCCTCAGCTTACCATCAGGGTATCTGGATATGCAGTTAACTTCACTCGCCTTAGTCGCGAACAACAGCAAGAAGTATTGTCTCGTTCATTCCATGAATCAATGTAATAGTTTAACTTAAAGTAGGAAGGCATATTCCCTGTATCAAAAGTAATCCTACATTTTGTATTTTGGAGATGAATACGTTTCTTTGTTTTTTTAATAAAATATGTCTGAGAGCTTAAATGTACACTCTATAGAATCCTTTGGAACACATGATGGGCCAGGGATTCGCATGGTTGTTTTTTTACAGGGTTGCAATCTAAAATGCCTCTATTGTCACAATCCCGATACTATTTCATCACAGGGAGGCACTACGTACGACATAGACAAGCTAGTGGAACGAGCTGTAAATATGAAGCCATACTTTGGAAAGTTGGGAGGAGTGACCGTCTCTGGAGGCGAACCCCTCCTGCAACACAAAGGGCTGATTCCTTTCTTCAAAAAATTAAAACAAGAAGGCATCCATACCAATATAGATACCAATGGAAGCATTTTTAACGATTCAGTTAAATTATTACTCGATGCATCTACCGATTTAATAATGGTAGACATTAAACACACAAACGAAGAAGGTTTTCAAATAATTACAGGTAGCAAAAAACTCAGCAACAGCTTAAAAATAATTAATCATCGTGAACAATCGGGTAAGGCTTTTTGGTTAAGATATGTTTTAATACCCGGTTATACCGATTCACCACAAGAACTCAAAAAACTAGGTGAACGATTTACACATTACAACTATCTTGAAAAAATAGAGATTCAGCCCTACCATCATTTAGGCATTCATAAATGGCTAGCTTTAGGTGAAGATTATCAACTAAAAGATGTCAAAGAAAACTCAAAAGAACAACTTGAGCAGGCAAAACAAATTCTCACTCCCTATTTTAAGGAAGTAAAAATAAATTAGTTGTTTCTCACCAACTAAATTACAAATTAAAACCCCAATATAGCTTTTCTAACAAGTATGTTCATTTACTGATTATGTAGAATTAACGAGTAGCGATTAAATAGTTTAAGCCTTGAATTTAATCCTTATTAGCAACAGCTAACAACCAATGGCTACCAAAATACCTTTGTCTTTTAGTTATAAAAAAATAAATGAGCATACACACACCTCCTGAAATAATCAGGATAGCGGGCGAAGCTGCCATGCAAAAGGATGAATATCCTGTAAAGAAAATAATAACACTGGCTTTTTTAGCAGGCGCCTACACTGCCTTTGGAGGCTTACTCTCTGTTATATTAGCCGGGGGAATGCCTGAAATAACAAGCAACAACCCAAGCATTACTAAATTTATTTTAGGCGCGGCCTTTCCCATTGGTCTTATATTGGTTGTAATGGCCGGTGCCGAATTATTTACCGGTAACAATGCCTACTTTACCCCTAATGTACTGAGCAAACGGCAAAAATGGACCACACCACTTCGTAACTGGACACTTGTATATATGGGTAACTTTCTGGGGGCCATTTTTGTAACTTATTTCTTAGCTCATCTAACTCAGGTCGTAAGCACTCAACCATGGACTGATACCATTTACAGCATTGCACGCGCCAAAACTACTAACCCATTTTATGTCACCTTTTTAAAAGGCATAGGCGCCAACTGGCTCGTATGTCTGGCCTTATGGATGGGCATGTCTGCTAAACATACCAGTGGAAAAATAATGGGTATCTGGTGGCCTGTTATGGCATTTGTGGTATTAGGATTTGAGAACTCAATTGCAAATATGTTTTTTATTCCTTTAGCCATATTCGAAGGAGCCAATATCACTTGGGCTTCTTTTGTAATTCATAATCTTATTCCTGCTACTCTAGGTAATATTATAGGCGGAGCATTTTTTGTAGGTACTCTCTATTGGTACGCCTACGAATGGCATTAAACAACAGTACTTAAAACTAATTAGGGCAAAACAAAATAAGGTTTCGTTTGCCCTAATTCATTAAATCACCTAATATTTTCTATGCTATTCTATTTAAAGAGCTAAGGTCTTCAAAGTTCGAAACTTTGGACAACTATTGAACATTTTTTTTAATTTTACAGGAAAATAGATGCTCCATGGACAATCCGGATTTCAATTCCTTACTTGAACAACTTTCTAAACTTTTAAAGGGCGATGTTTCTGCTGAGAATACTTACAAGGTACAATATGCTACTGATGCATCTGCTTTTCGTGAGAAACCATCAGGTGTTGTCTGGCCTCGTGATATAGCTGACTTGCACTTAGCCATCAACTTTGCCTATAAAAATAAAATGCCCATTATTCCCAGAGGAGCCGGAACGTCATTAGCAGGACAGGTTGTAGGTAGTGATTTGGTGATAAACACCTCTAAGTACATGAACCGAATCATTGAGTTAAATACTGAAGAAAGATGGGTGATGGTTGAACCAGGTGTTGTATTGGATGAACTTAACCTATACCTCAAACCCCATGGTTTATTTTTTGGACCGGAAACATCTACTTCTAACAGATGCACCATTGGAGGGATGGTAGGTAACAATTCCTGCGGTTCACATTCCTTAGTTTACGGAAGCACCCGAGATCATTTACTTGAAGTGCATGGTTTCTTAAGCGATGGACAGGAAGTAGTTTTTAAGGAGATTGATAAATCCGAATTTGAAAGAAAACGTAAACAAGAGGATCTGGAGGGTGAAATATACCGTGAGTTAGATACTATTCTGGCAAATAAAGAAAATAGGGACGAAATACACGAAAAATTCCCCCACCCTGAAATTACCAGACGAAACACAGGTTATGCCATTGATATTATGGCCAATATGCAACCCTTTAACGAGAGTGGCAAGCCCTTTAATGTGAGTAAACTAATAGCTGGATCGGAAGGAACATTAATGCTTATCAGTAAAATTAAATTAAATCTAGTAGACACTCCTCCTCAAAACCAGGCTCTGATATGCGCACATTTCAGTAGTTTACAAGAAGCGCTCGAAGCAAATATACTTGCCTTAAAGCATAAACCAAGAGCCGTAGAACTTATCGATGATAAAATTCTTGATTTAGCAGGTAAAAGTACTGCTCAAAAATCCAACCGCTTTTTTATAACCGGAAAACCGGCTGCTTTACTGGTTATTGAGTTTGCTGAAAACGATGAAACCCTCTTAAAACAAAAAGTAAACAAGCTAATATCCGATTTCCAACATCATAAAATGGGTTATGCCTATCCGCTAGTGACACAAGAAAACATATCGCGTGTTTGGGCATTAAGAAAAGCAGGATTAGGCGTACTGTCAAATATGCGAGGCGACGAGCTCCCTGTGGCAGTCATAGAAGATACGGCATTACACCCAAAAGATTTACCCGCTTACGCCAACGATATACGTGAATTACTCGCATCCTTCAACAAAGAGTGCGTATTTTATGCCCATGTGGGATCAGGTGAATTGCACCTGCGACCAATACTGAACCTGAAAGATCCTCACGATATCATTTTATTTCGTAAGATAGCTAAAGAAACAGCCTTACTGGTTAAAAAATATAATGGCTCCTTAAGCGGAGAACATGGTGACGGCAGACTCCGCGGCGAGTTTATTCCTTTAATGGTGGGAGACACCAACTACAAATTTATATTAAGGGTAAAAAAAGCATTTGATCCTTTAAACCTTTTAAATCCGAATAAAATAGTCAACACCCCACCAATGAATACCTCATTGCGCTATCGTCAACATAATCCATTAAAAAAGATAAATACCATCTTTGATTGGAGCGATACCGATGGAATAGTAAGAGCGTCTGAAAAATGTTCAGGTTCAGGAGATTGTTTAAAATCAGATTTAATTGGCGGTACTATGTGCCCCAGCTACATGGCTTCGCATGACGAAAAACTATCGACACGGGGACGAGCCAATATATTACGCGAATATTTTACAGGCACACTGAAAACTGATAACTTATATCTTGAGGAAGTATACGATGTTCTTAGCCTTTGTTTATCCTGTAAGGCCTGCAAATCAGAATGTCCTTCAGGAGTAGATATAGCCAAACTAAAAGCTGAATTTCTTCAGCATTATTATAGCCAAAAAGGTACACCAACCAATGCACTACTCATTGGTCATATGCCATTAATAAACCGTCTTTTCTCTTATACACCCTGGATTTTTAACCTAACTGTCAGCACCCCTGGAGTAAGTAAATTGCTTCAACAAACACTGGGATTCAGCACCAAACGAAGCATCCCTAAAATGTCAAACAAAACCTTAAAAACGTGGGCAAAATGGCACAAAGTAGCGAAAGCAAAACACAAAACCATCTACTTTTTTGCCGATGAATTTACTAATTATCTGGAAAGTGATCTGGGTATTAAAAGTATTTTGCTACTCGAAAAACTAGGATACAGAGTAGTAGTGCCCCAACAGATAAACAGTGGGCGTACTTATATTTCCAAAGGACTTCTTAAGAAGGCACGCAGAGTAGCTAATCGAAATATAGAATTACTCTCTCCCATGGTTTCATCATTAAGCCCATTGGTAGGCATTGAACCTTCGGCTGTTTTAACATTCCGCGATGAATACATCAACCTAGCAAAGGATCATTTAAAAGCTGAAGCTATAAAAATTAAAAACAACACCTTTACCATTGAAGAGTTCTTGGCCAATGAAATGAGCAAAGGAAGAATTAGTAAAGAGAGTTTTACCACGGAAAAACGAGAGATTAAATTCCACGGTCATTGCTATCAAAAGGCCTTATCTTCTACACAATACGTCCAGCAAGTACTTTCATTCCCTGAGAATTATACAGCAGTTGAAATTAAATCAGGATGTTGTGGCATGGCCGGGTCTTTTGGCTATGAGAAAAAATCATACAACCTATCGATGAAAATTGCTGAGATGAAATTATTACCCGAAGTTAGAAACACGAGTGAAGATACTTTACTTGCCGCTTCTGGGACTTCGTGTCGACACCAAATTGAAGACGGAACCGGCAGAAAGGTACAGCACCCGGTAGAAATATTGTATGAAGCATTAATTAAATAAGGATGCACAAATTTGCATGCCTAAACTTATAAACATAAATTTAAAAGCCTACTAAACTGCTTACATAGGGATAGAATACCTAAAAAGGAGCCTTATTCTGATTGGATAATGATGTGAGTATTAAATTTTAATAGGATTATTACTAAGTTATTTAATATTCAAGCTAAAATTAAGCATTATAACTTTGTTATGAGCATTTTATCTGATTATATTTTACCATAATGGCCAGCTAAATATTGCCTAAAAACTTTCCAGCAAAAGTCTACACCAATTCCACAATGGGCTTCATTCCAATAATGATAATATCGTCTACTTGTTCATGATCACCCATCCATTCTTCCAGTTTTTGGTGTAGTATGGCTTTCTGATCATCAGAGTGTAGCTTATGAATATTTAACAGCAAATGTCGGAAACGACGATATTTAAACTTCTTTCCGTCAGGTCCACCGAACTGATCGACATAGCCATCGGAGAAAATATAAAACACATCATTAGGTTCTATTGCTAACTCATGTTTTGCATAATGCCAGTCATTCCCATATTGAAATCCGATGGGAAATCTATCGCTTTTATATTCAACCACCTCATTATTTCGAACCAGATAAAGCGGATTAAAAGCACCAGCAAACTGCATTTGTCGTTTCTTTTTATCAATCACACACAAAGCAATATCCATCCCATCGTGGATAGTATTTTGCCCGTCTTTAATATCTGTAGCATCCTTTTTAAAGGTCGAAACCACTTCTTCACTTAAGCGATCCAATATACGAGCAGGGCATACCTCTATACCCGAGGATATAATACTTTTCAACATATTATACCCTATAATAGACATAAAAGCACCCGGAACGCCATGACCAGTGCAATCTACAGCCGCAACAAAAAGCTTATCACCATCCTCATGCAGCCAGTAAAAATCTCCACTCACCAAATCTTTAGGTCTAAAATACACGAAAGAGTCGGGCAATACCTGTTTAAATTTAATCTCAGCAGGAAGAATAGACTCCTGAATTCTTTTGGCATAATAGATACTATCGGTAAGGCTCTGATTAATTTTGGAAAGCAACTCTCTTTGTGCTTCGATCTTATTTTTATCCTCAGCCTTCTCTTCCAGACTTTTATATGCTTTTCTATACTTTCTGATACGATAATTAATAATAGCCTGCACTAAAAAAACCAGCGCAATTAAATAAAAAGCATAGGCATAATTCGACATCAACAAGGCAGGCCTAACTATTATTGGCAAAGAGATAGGCGTACTAGACCATACCTGATCGCTATTGGCTCCTTTGATATGTAAAACATAATCCCCTGTTGGCAAATCTGAAAAATCTATTTCATTTTCAAAGCTCACTGGACGCCAATCATCATCGAAGCCCTCGAGGTAAACCTGAAACATATTTTTTGATGGATCGGTAAATTCAAGAGCTGCATAACGCACCTTTAGCTTTGAACTATTCTTATATTTTATTTCTATGGGTATTTGATCAACTCTAAAATCTTCAATCTTTTTACCTTTTCTAAATAATTCAACAGAGGTAATAACCATATTAGGTTGATGCACATTATAGTTTAACGAATCAGGGTTGACATAAGCCACTCCACCTACTCCTCCAAAATACAAACATCCATCGTTTGACATAACAGCAGCCCTCTGGTTAAAAAGAGTGCACGGCAAACCATCTGAGGTATCGAAATTATACACCAACCCTTTCTGATTAATCAAGGAAATTCCTTTATTAGTACTTAACCAGACTCCCGAATGCTGATCACAAAGGATCGCATTAATCATATCGTTATTAAGCCCATCTGAATGAGTATAATATCCATAAGAATCACTTATCTTATCATAATAGGTTACTCCTGAGCGGGTACCAAACCATATTAAACCATTACTATCCTCAGCTATAGAAAGAATATTATTACTACTCAACAAAGTGTTAGAATCATCATTATTTTGAAGATAATGAAACTCAACGGGAGCATCCTGTTTACGATCAATATAGTTAACTCCACCACTTGTTCCTATCCATAATATCCCTTCACTATCCTGGTAAATAGCATTAATCTCATCATGGCAAACAGATGTATTGATATTTTTGTCTGAAAAATAACTTTCGATGTTATAACCATCATAAACATATAATCCAAAGCCGGTACCAAACCAAATATTGCCCTTAAAATCTTCTTCAATCGCATTGATACGATTTTCTTTAAGTAAAGATGTATACTCTTTACTGTCGGCATAAGAAAACTCTGTAATGGTACCTCTCTCGCGATAATACACAAATATCCCCTGATCTGTGCCTATCCATAACCTCTTTTTAGAATCTTCGCACATGGACAACACCTTGTCCTCTTCTTTAAGAAATTTAGTATAATTTACAGCATAGGTATGCAACTCTCCCGACTCCTGATCAACCATCTTAATCCCTGTACCTCCTGTTCCTAACCAAATCTTATTTGATTCATCTACATAAATACTTCTACAATCAAGGTGCTCGAGTTCGCTTTTTAAGTCTTTATGTGCTTTACTAATACTTCCAAATTTTCTGGGCTTAAAATCTATCTTCAACAAACCATTATAATGGGTTCCAACCCATAACAGTCCTGATTTATCTTCGATCAGGCAAGTAATATCCTTCTTTGATAGCCTATGAGCATCCTGATTAAAATAATTATTTGGATCATAGGAAAGCATCTCTTTTTCATCGTCAAAATCAAGTAATCGTAAACCTGAACTAGTACCAATCCATACTCCACCTCTGGAGAATTTCAGGGCTGCATGAATAATAAACGGCCTACCTTCAGGCAAATCAATTTTATGCTGATCAAAAGAATCACTGTCATTCTTACATAAAAAATAAGAACCTGTATCACTTCCCAATAAAGTTGATTTGGCAGATAATGGAAGTATACTATAAGCTGTTCCTATACGGTTCAATAATAATTCATCATTATTATTCACCATAATGCGCTCATATAACTCTTCCTTTTTATTAAACTGAGAAACTCCCTCCTGGGTCCCTAACCAAATATGTGTATCAGAGTGATGTACAATTGGAGCTAAGGAAGGTATATCTTCCTGATGGTTGAAAATATTTCGATATAAGCCATACGAGTTTAACGAACCACTTTTTATATTATAATTGAGCAGATAGTTATCCGTTTTAATCCACAAGCTGGAGTCTGTATCAAAGGAAAGACCAAGAATATTAGCTTCGGGCAAAACAACTTGTGTACTTTTTTCTATGCTGTTAAAAGAGGTAAACCGTCCTGTACTCCTATCCCACTTATTCAATCCATCACCTATGGTACCGATCCACAAATTACCTTCGGCGTCTTCACTTATACATTGAATGCTATTACCCGATATGGAAGACTTATTACCTACCTCATGGCGATAAACAGTAAAAGAATATCCATCATATTTATTCAGACCATCCTGTGTTCCAACCCACAAATAACCTTTACTATCCTGAAATAAGACAGTTACCCCATTTCCTGATAATCCATCATGAACAGAATAAACACTCGTATTCACTTCCTTATTTACCAAAGATGTAGCGAGGGCACAAACTGGTATAAATAAGAAAAGAATGCCGGCTATGATAAGCTTCATTCTTCCGAATATTTTTTGATAAGCAAAACAGTCTTTCATTCCGCCTGCTAAATTAGCAAAATGACATTATATTATAGGGTCATTCACATAAAATTTCAATTGAGATAAAATATTTCACCAAGACAAAACCACACAAAGGCATAAAAATCTCAACACCAGAAATTTAAGACTTTTGTCCGATAGTAAAATATCTTATACAAGGATAAAAACTATCGGCAAAAGCCATCATATTAACAAGTAATTTACATACAGGCAGATTTTAAAGTCCGGCCTGATCTTTAAACCATTGCAGATTTTGCGATTTTGGTCTTTCTATAGGCAATCCGTATAACCTATCCCAGATAAGCTGAGTTAATACACCTAAGGATCTGGAAACGCCAAATAACACAGTATAAATAGGAAATTCTGTTATACCATAACTGCTTAGCAAGGAGCCGGATATTGCATCCACATTAGGCCATGGATTTTTCACCTTACCTGTAGCCGCCAATACATCAGGCACCACCTTATAAATTTTATTTACCAGCTTAATATACGGAGCATCAGGAATATATTTATTTGCAAAATCGAGTTGCACCTGAAACCGTGGGTCTGTCTTTCTTAAAACAGCATGACCATAGCCGGGTATAACCCTTCCTTTTGCTATAGTTTCCTCAGCATACTGTTTAATTTGTTGCTCTGACGGATCATCAGAACCTATTTCTCTTTTCATCTTATTGAGCCAATGCATAACATCTTGATTTGCCATCCCATGCAAAGGTCCGGCTAAGCCATTCATTCCTGCAGCAAAACTATAATAAGGATTTGAAAGCGCAGATCCCACCAGATGAGTAGCATGAGCAGACACATTACCTCCTTCGTGATCAGAATGAATAAGCATATATAAGCGCATCAAGCGCCTCACTTCTTCACTGTCATGGCCCATCATATGAGCTAGGTTACCAGCCCAATCTAAACTCGGGTCTGGAGCAATATGATCACCCTGATGAAAAACCCGGCGATAGATATAAGCAGCAATAATAGGTAAACGAGAAATTAAATCCATCACCCCTTCGTAGGTTGGATCCCAGTAATCCTTCTTATCCATCCCTACTAAATACGCCTTTCTGAACTGTGATTGGGTAGACATAGCCAGTATGGCAGTGTTAAACTGAATCATTGGATGAGCATCTTTAGGCAAGGCCTCAATCACATCATAAACATGAGCAGGAATTCCCTGAGCTCTCTGAGCCCATTGCTCACTAATATAACGTACATCATCATCCGTAGGTAATTCTCCAGTAAGCATTAAATAAAAGATACCTTCAGGTAAAGGTTCACCATCATCATGAATTTTAGGTAAAACCTCTTTAAGCTCAGGAATAGAAAACCCTCTGAAACGAATACCTTCCTCAGGATCCAATTTCGAAGTACAAGTCATCAGGCTGACAACACCCTTCATACCTGTTAATACCTGAGCCATAGAAACATCCTGCACTTTTATATCGCCATGTTCCTTTACCAGTTGTTTTACCATTGCTGCTTTAGGCGCTGCAATTTCAATGAGTTTTTTCTTTATATAATCCATGATTTTCGATTTGATACCTTTAAATATACAAAGCAAACATCAATTAATAAAATTTGTTCACAAAATAAACCTTATCAATAAACACAATCAAAGCAAGAATGAACTCATTACATCATCAAAACTGAAAAACTTAACATAACGAAAGGGAGCTCGCTAAGGAACATAAAAAAAGGGTACTCAATGAGTACCCTTGATAATTTGTATGGTAAGCTATAATTATGCTTTTTTTGCTTTAGCATAGCCATAGATAGCACTTTCTCCTAATTCTTCTTCAATACGAAGCAATTGGTTATATTTAGCCATACGATCAGAACGGCTCAAAGAACCAGTTTTAATCTGACCACTATTTGTAGCCACGGCAATATCAGCAATTGTAGAATCTTCAGTTTCACCTGAACGGTGAGAAGTAACAGAAGTATAGCCAGCTCTATGAGCCATTTCAATGGCATTCAATGTTTCAGTTAAAGTACCGATTTGGTTTACTTTAATTAGAATTGAGTTAGCAGCTCCTAATTCAATACCTTTTTTAAGGTAATCTACGTTAGTAACAAATAAGTCATCACCAACTAACTGGCAAGTATCGCCAATTTTAT
>JBFHKL010000103.1:0-12905 GCA_041595375.1 Saccharicrinis sp. | reverse complement strand
GTGCAAACTTTGCATTACTAGCACAGGAACAGAAATACCACTTTTTATTAGAAAACAACAGCAGCAACCAATTGCCTTGATTTCTATGGCTTTCTTCCTTTCAAATCCGGAACAAGTCTGGATCAAGGCCGGAACAGGACTGCATTTATGCGGAGCTGATAGGGGCTTGCCAGGGAGAAGGTAGGGAGACAAGAAAGAATAAGGATAAAAAAAATGCTCATGCACGATCCGAACACAAAAACCAATTTAAAAAGTAAGAATGCAAGCAGCCAACCGGGTAGCTAAAAATACCCTGATACTTTATGCACGCATGGCAATTACCATGTTTGTAAGTCTATACTCTACACGATTAGTTTTAGCCGCGTTAGGAGCTTCTGATTTTGGAATTTTTAGCGTGGTGGGCGGTGCTGTTGCCATGCTGACCTTTTTAAATGCGGCTATGACTAGTGCAAGTCAACGTTATATGTCTTTTGCACAGGGGGAAGGTGATGATGAAAAACAAAAAACCATTTTTAATGTAAGTATTACGCTGCATTTCCTTATTGGCTTAATTTTAATTGTAATCCTGGAGATTGCTGGTTATTTCTTTTTTAATGGGATGCTTAATATTGAAGCAGACCGTATAGAAGCCGCTAAATTAGTTTACCATTTTATGGTGCTAAGTACATTTTTTACAGTAATTTCAGTGCCCTACGATGCAGTTATTAATGCCCATGAAAATATGCTTTTTGTGGCTATATTGGGTGTTTTTGAAGCTTTTATAAAGTTAGGGATTGCGTTAATAATTACTTACTCCCTGCACGATAAACTTGTAATTTATGCTGGACTTATGGCTGGCTTGGCATTCTTTATTTTAGCAGGCCGCTCAATTTATTGCACACTAAAATATGAGGAAGCAAAAATCATTATTGGCAATTATTTTACGGTTCCTTTATTTAAGGAGATGACCTCTTTTGCGGGTTGGTCATTTTTGGGCAGTGCCAGTAGTATGTTGGCATTCTATGGGCAAGGGCTTGTTTTAAACCACTTTTTTGGAACCAAAGTAAATGCAGCACAGGGGGTTGCCGCTCAAATAAGAGGACAATTGGGTGTGTTTTCAAGTATTATGCTGAAGGCCTTAAATCCCGTGCTCGCTAAAAGCGAAGGTGCTGGAAATAGAGATTTACTATTGAAAGCAACCATGGCTGGAGCCAAAATATCTTCATTGTTATTAGTCGTATTTTACGTACCTATCCTAATTGAACTCCCGACTATTTTAAATGCTTGGTTAACGAAAGTGCCAGAACACACGGTCATATTTTGTAGAATTTTACTTAGCTATACTTTAGTAGAGCAAATGTTTATACCGTTAGGAACGGCAATAGCTGCAGAGGGTAATATTAAACGATTTCAACAGATAGGTAGTGTTCTTAATTTTATACCTATTGTATTAGCAATCTTATTCTTTTTTGGGAATAAGGAACCATACTTTTTGTATGTATCATTTTTTGTGGGTGTCTTATTAAAAAGTGCTAATACGCTTCTGTTTGCAAAATTGCGTTTAAATCAATCGATTTTGAAATATCTTAAAGAGGTTGTATTCAAAGTATTGGTGGTTTTCATTTTAGGTATATTAATTACAAAATTTTCAACTTTCCATATAGTAACTGATTTCCCAAGAGTTATTTGTGTTCTTGCGCTTAGTTTGAGCTTATTTATGTTGAATGCCTATTTTATTGGTTTGAATAAAACTGAAAAACAAAAATTAGTTGAATTAAAAAAAACGACTTTAATTAAAATAAAAAGATGAAAACACCACTATATATATATCCTCTAAAAGTACTTCGTAAACTCTACAGCAAGGCACGAGGAGGGCAAGCTTTAAAAAAGCCAGAATGCGATCAAGATCCTGATTCTGCATCACAGAAAATTTATGAGGCTTTGTTGTCTGATGAGCCTTGCATGATAGCTCGGTTTGGTGCTTTTGAGCTTTCTACTTTGGTGAATTATATGGGAGTAAAAGGAGGGCGTAAAAATATTTTTAATTATATAAAAGGCAAAGAATTAGATTGGTGGTGGAACGAAAAATTGATTGGGTTCATGAATACTAATGCAGGTTTTTTTCCACCTACAGTTGAGAAAATAGAACAGTTTTGTGAGTTGATGTTACAAGATATATCTCAGGTAGATATTTTGGGATCGTGGTTGGCTAATGAGAAATATTTTGAGAATGAGTTAAACAATGTTGAAAAGATAGATCTTTTAACCTTAGATCCTTTTTGGAGCGACAATCCCTGGACTAAGGGGTTAGAAGGGAAAAAAGTATTGGTAGTACATCCATTTTCGGAAACTATTAAACGACAATATCAAAAGCGAGAACTATTGTTTGAAAATAATTTGCTTCCCGAATTTGAATTGACAACGATCAAAGCAGTCCAAAGTATAGCAGGCGAAAAAACAGAATTTAAGGATTGGTTTGAAGCGTTGGATTTTATGAAATCTGAAATTGATAAAGTCGATTATGATATCTGTCTAATTGGTGCAGGGGCTTATGGTTTTCCATTGGCCGCTCACATCAAGCGAAAGGGTAAAAAAGCGGTTCATATAGGAGGAAGTTTGCAGTTATTATTTGGTATTCGTGGTAAAAGATGGGAAAATTGGCCTGAAACCTTTAGAAACGGAAAAATTCTGAATTACAAAAATCTAATGAATAAGCATTGGGTTCATCCTGGTGATTTAGAGAAGCCTGCAAATAGTAAAGTCGTAGAATGTAGTTGTTATTGGTAAATATGAATATTAATGAGGGTTTTGAGTAAAATTATATTAAGCTTATTTCAAGTAAAATTGAAATACCTTTTTTCTTTTTCAATCGTTCGAATAGAGAAAGGTGCAAAACTTGATATTGGACGTAATGTGAAAATTAAGAATTCGTTTATTTTAGTGAAAGCTAATTCTTCTTTTAGCATGGAGAATGATTCAACTTGTATGAATTCAAATATTTTAGTTGATAGCAATAGCTTTTTTAAGCAAGGAGAGTCGTCTGTCATTAGTCAGGTTGATATTAAGTTAACTGGCCGATTTGATATAGGGACAGCCTCAATAATTCAAAAAGGAAACGCAATTAAGCCTCTGCAAATTATAATATCAAATTCAAGTTTTATACTTGGTAAGTATAATATGATTAGATGTGATCGTATTCTCGTTCGATTTGGTGGGCAAATCGTAATTGGTGACTATACAAATATAAATGAAGGATCAGAACTTAGGGCTGATGAAATGATTAGAATAGGAAATTATAATCAAATTTCTTTTAATTGTATGATATGGGATACCAATACCCATAATATTTATCCATATCAGAAACGACGATCTTTAACCGAAGAGAAATTTCCTAATTTTGGGTATGAGTATGAGAAGCCTAAAACCAAACCAATTATTATCGGGGATGATTGTTGGATAGGAAGAGACGCTGCATTATTAAAAGGGGCCGTATTAGGCGATAAATGTATCGTTGGATTTCGGACTGTTATATTAGGTAATTCCGTGCCTGATAATCATACAATTGTTACTGATACCGTAAGTAAAATATTATCCAATAAGATATGATTTATGCAAACGTCTAAATTTCCAGAAGAACGTTCTTTTTGGATATTTCAAATGCTTCGCATCGCGGAGCCTGTTCTGGTAAACCTGGCAAATAATACGCTAAGACAGAATATGCCTTATGATTTTGTTTTGGATACTAAAGGGAAACGAAAAGATTTTATGTATTTGGAAGCTGTCGGCAGGGTTATTTGTGGAATAGCCCCTTGGCTTGAATTAGAATCTGATAATACTGACGAAGGAAAATTGCGTTCAAAATATTTAGAATTAGTAGTAAAGGGCCTATCAAATTTAGTGGATCCGCAATCAGAGGATTATGTGGACTTTGGTGTTGGACATCAGTCCTTAGTGGATGGAGCTTATTTATCACAAGGCTTATTACGCGCCCCAAAACAACTTTGGGCTCACCTAGATAAATTAACACAGCAACGCCTGATCAATGAACTGAAGAAGACAAGGCAAATAAAACCGAATGAAAATAACTGGTTATTATTTGCTTCAATGATTGAAGCTGCTTTGTATGCATTTACCAATCAATGCAACAAGAAAAGATTGTTGTATGGTGTTAAAAAATTCATCAAGAAATTTTACAAGGGAGATGGTATATACGGTGATGGGCATATTTTAAATGTAGATTATTACAATAGTTTTGTAATCCATCCAATGCTGACCGATATTTTAAGGGTTATGAAACAGTATGATTTACCAGGATCTGGGTTTCTTAGTATTCAATTGATCAGGCAAAGTCGGTTTGCAGAGATTCAGGAGCGACTCATATCACCCGAAGGAACCTACCCAATTATTGGTAGAACAATAACTTGTCGTTTTGGCACTTTTCATGCGTTATCGCAAGTGGCGCTGATGGGGAGATTACCCGATTCAATCTCACCGGAACAGGTACGTTCAGCATTAACTGCTGTAATTAGAAGACAATTAAAAAATCCTTTGAATTTTGATGAGAATAATTGGTTAGAGATAGGCTTAACGGGTATTCAGAATTCATTGGCTGAGGAATATGTAAATTGTGGTAGTTCTTATCATTGTCTTACAGTATTTCTTCCTTTAGGATTGCCGAGGGAAGATACATTTTGGTCTCAGCCCTGTAAGGAATGGACTAATCTTAAATTGTGGAATGGAAAAGAAGCGAAAGCTGATCATGCACTAATTGAAGAAAATAAGGTTTCATTTAAAAATAAACTTTTAAAAAATAGCCTCGTAAGGCATGTAATATTTTTACTTAAAAATAAGTCTCGTATATGAAAGATTCAATCGATTTTTCAATAATTATCCCACATAAGAATGAACCTGTATTGCTACAAAGATGCCTTGATTCAATTCCTCGTCTAAACAATATACAGATAATTATTGTAGATGATAATAGTGATCCAAATATTGTGAATTTTGATCTATTCCCTGGTATAAAGGAAATAGGAGTAGAAGTTTATTTGACCAAGGAAGGAAAAGGTGCCGGTTATGCAAGAAATATTGGAATGTCTAAAGCTAAAGGTAAATGGTTGCTATTTGCTGATTCTGATGATTATTTTACAAGTTCTTTTTATTCAGTTATTTTAAAGTATGTTAATTCTAATTCAGAAGCGATTTTTTTTAATATAGATTGTGAAAACTATATGAGTAAGCAAGGAGATGCGTATCAACAAAAAATTGAGACTTATAATCCAAATGTGTCAGATAGTATCGACGATCTAAAATATAGAGTATGGGTTCCCTGGAGTAAAATGTACAAAAAGTCTTTTATTGATTCTTTACAATTATCGTTTGAAGAGAAAATTGTTGGGAACGACTGTTTTTTTGTATTAACGGCTAATTCGCAGACAAACATCATTGAGGTTGACAGAAATAAAATATATTACCATACTTACAATAAGAATAGTTTATCACATGGGCACGATGATGATTACATATATGATATTGAACGGATGAAGTTATTTATCTGGCGGGCAGGGTTCTACCATAGCATAGGTCACTCAGACTGGCTCACTGGAGAAGGAATTTACAGCTTTCTCATAAGTATAAGGAAAAAATATGGTTTTTTTATTTTTCTTAAATCGCTTCTTATTTCCTTAAATCAACGTGCCGATTTTTTTCAACCGATTTTTTGGAAATTGAAGAGTTTGGCTTCACCAATAAAAAAATAGTAGTTATGAAGGTGTTATGGATAACGAATACCCTTTTTCCTGATGTTTGCAAAGAATTGAAGATACCTTCGCCTGTTGTTGGTGGATGGATGTATGCCGGAGCAAAAAGTATGTTAGAGGAAAATGAAAATATCCAATTAGGAGTAGCCGCATTGTATAATGGACAAGACCTTAAAGTGATGTGTTTAAGTGGGATTACTTATTTTTTAGTGCCGAATAAGGAATTAGAAAAATATTGGTGTTTAGTAAAAGAAAACTTTTTACCAGATATTGTCCATTTACACGGAACTGAATACCCGCATGGTCTTGCTTATGTAGAAGCATGTGGTAACGATGGGGTAGTTGTTTCCATTCAAGGTTTGGTAAGTATATACGAACGTTACTATTTTGGAGGTATAGCAGAAAAAACACTTAAGAAAATGATTACGCTGCGGGACAGAATCAGGTTTGATGGTATTTTTACACAGCAAAAGAATATGAGGCTTCGTGGATTAAAGGAAAAACTATTAATTCAATCAGTAAATCATATTATTGGCCGTACAAATTGGGATAAAGCTCATGCTTGGGCGATTAATCCCAATATTAAATATCATTTCTGTAACGAAACGCTTCGTGAATCATTCTATAATAATAAATGGTCTTTAAATACGTGTCAGAAACATACTATCTTCTTAAGTCAAGCTCATTATCCTATCAAAGGTTTGCAGCAAATGATTAAAGCTTTACCACTTATCCTTCGTCATTATCCTGATACGAAGGTGTATATAGCAGGAAATAATTTTATAGCTAACAAAGCTTGGCGTTTAAATGGTTTTGGAAAATACATATCCTCTTTGATGGAGCAGAATGGTCTTAAAGAGAAAATTATTTTCACAGGAGTATTAAGTGAAGTTGAAATGTGTCAAAAATATCTCAAAACGCATGTATTTGTGTGTCCTTCATCGATCGAAAATAGTCCAAATTCAGTAGGTGAAGCACAATTGCTTGGTGTTCCTTGCGTTGCTTCTTATGTTGGTGGAACTCCAGATATGATAACTCATGGTGAAACGGGTTTCTTGTATCGTTTTGAAGAGTACGAAATGTTGGCAAAGGCTGTATGTGAAATATTTTCAAATAATGACTTAGCTGATAAATTATCCTTTAATGGAAATAAAATTGCTGTATTACGCCATAATAGAAAGATTAATGCCCAAAGGCTAAATTCAATATATCAAGCTGTATGCAAAAAATAGTGAGTCTTTGTTTCAAGGTGTTCCGTCGATTTTACAGTTTCCTTAGAAAGTGTGCAAATAATGCTTGTACAAGGGGACTTCTTTATTCAAATAATGTAAAGTTTGACAAAATAACGACCAATGGAATTCCCTTTGTGAGTGTAGCAAGGGGAGCTTCCTGTACTGTTGGAACTAATTTTAAAATGAATAATGGACTTTTGGGAAATCCCATTGGTCGACCACAAAAATGTGTCTTATTTGTTGATAGAAATGCATCAATTGTTATTGGAGATCATGTTGGTATAAGTTCTACGGCTCTTGTTGCACACAAAAGCATTACGATCGGGAATCATGTAAAGATAGGTGGCGGCGTTTGCATTTACGATACTGATTTTCATTCATTAGATCCTTGTATTCGGAAAAATGCAGATATGGATAGTAAAAACACAGTTAATGCTGCCGTAGTTATAAGTGATAATGCCTTTATAGGAGCACACACCACAATTTTAAAAGGGGTTATCATTGGAGAAAATGCTATAGTGGGTGCCTGTTCTGTAGTGACTAAAAGTATTCCTGCTAATGAAATATGGGCTGGGAATCCAGCTAAATTTATTAAGAAAGTAATTGAAAATGAATAAAACTAAGGTCTTTAAGCTTCTCTCGATTACTTTAATTTTTATTGCTGTTCTTTCGATACAACCCTATACTTCGCTACCAATTGGGAATACTACCATTTGGTGGTTGATTGAATCATTAATTCTGTATGCGTTTTGGTGTTCAAAAAACTATTTCTTTGATCAACGAAATGCACGAGCGATGATGATTGTTATGATTTATCTTTGGTGGAATGTTTTTAGTTGTTTTAGAGGGATTTTAATTTCTGAAACATATTGGGATTTTAAGGGATTAGTTTCCAATGTATTGACCTTGCTTTTGCCACTAGTAGCATTTACTGCTACCGATAAAAATAAAATGCAATCTATCCTTCGGTCTTATGTCGTGTACGGGCTACCTCTTTTTATATTATTAATACCCTTTATCCCATCTGGAGCTTATGGGCAGTATCTTATTCCGATAAGTTTGTTACTCTTGTTTTTTCCCGTTCTGTCAAATGAATGGAAGGCAGGTATTCTTGCTCTTTCATTATTGGTTATACTTATTCAGTTAGGTGCACGAAGCTATGTGATAAAATTTGGAGTACCTATACTTCTTTTGCTGATTTATTATTTTCGAAATATTCTCTCTCAATGGCTAATAGAATATGCAAGGTTGTTTTTTATGATCGTTCCTATGATTCTTTTTGTTTTAGCGGTTACAGGAGTTTTTAACATATTCAAAATGAATGAATACCTAGATGGAGACTACACGCAGCAAAGAATGAATTCGGAAGGGGAGCTCGTAGATGATAATCTGGCTTCTGATACACGAACTTTTTTGTATGTTGAGGTTTTACAATCTGCTCAAAAATATAATTCTTGGATAATAGGTCGTAGTCCAGCAAGGGGAAACGATACAGAGGCTTTTGGCGATTGGGCGGAAGCAATAACGGGAAGGCGAGAACGATTATCCAATGAAGTTGGGATATTGAATGTTTTTACATGGACAGGAATTGTTGGGGTGATCTTGTATGGCTTGGTTTTTTGGAAGGCTTCTTACCTATCCATAAATAAATCGAAAAATATTTTCAGTAAAATATTGGGATTATTTGTTGCATTTCGATGGGCTTATGCCTGGGTAGAAGATATCAATAATTTCACCTTAAATTATGTTCTTTTGTGGATGATGATAGGTATGTGCTTTTCCAAATCCTTTCGTTCCATGACTGATTTTGAAATGAAACTATGGGTAAGAGGCATTTTTGAGAAGCGTTATGTGCTTACAGCTTGGAAATATGATCAAATGAAAAGATTGAGTAAAACAAAAGAATAAATGAAAGCAATGCAAAATATAGCCGTACTTCTCACCTGCCACAACCGGAAAGAAAAAACAATCACCTGTCTAACATCTCTATTTGAGGCAATATTACCCGTAGGTTTTTCTTTGGATGTATTTTTGGTAGACGATGGTTCTACCGATGGAACAGCTGAAGCCGTCAGTAAGAATTTTCCAATCGTGAACATCATACAAGGAGATGGCAATCTTTTTTGGAACCGTGGTATGCATTTAGCTTGGAAGTCTGCTGTAAAAGTGCAAGAATATGACTTTTATTTGTGGTTGAATGATGACACTTTTCTTGAAAATAATGCTCTTGAGATTATTTTGCAGGATAGTTCTCACTTTAAAAATCTTTCTATTATTTGTGGGGCTTGTTTGTCGCATATTACCGGTGAATGCAGCTATTCTGGATATACACAGAAGACACATGCGAGAATTACACCCAATGGAACAATTCAAGAATGCTTTTTCTTTAATGGAAATGTGGTTTTAATTCCAAAATTAATTTTTGATAAACTAGATAATTTAGATCCGATTTTTCATCATGGCTTAGGTGATTTTGATTATGGTTTGCGAGCCTTTTCGAATGGTTTAAAATCATTTGTTTCGTCTGCTTATGTTGGCGTTTGCGAGCCAAATGTTTTACCTGCTTGGAGTAATCCAGATAATTCTTTACATAAACGTTGTAAAGCTTTTTATCAACCCAATGGTGCTGTGCCTTTTCAGCTTTATATTTTTGATAGAAGGCATTTTGGAATGTGCCGTGCACTTAAAAGTTTGGTATCACTACATCTAAGATTATTTTTTCCCAGAATGTGGGCATAAGGTTTTTTTCGTAATAAATGCACTTTAGTAATAGAAAACAAACTCATGAATATACATCAGAAGATATATAATTCTTATTATAAAAGGATCAGTAGAATTTCCTATTCGAATAATGAAGGATCGAGAATTATCAAAAATGAATTGACAAGTTCGAAACCTTCAATGATAGCTCGTTTTGGTTCCAATGAAATTAAGGCTGTATTGTATCCTAAATTTCCGTTAATCGTCCGTTCTCTATATGCACAAAGAATTTTCGATAATATGGAAACTTGCGCTGGGTTTTTCCCTGCAGATTCTGAAACGATTACACAGTTTTCAGAAATAATGTTAGAGGATACAAAGCAGATTGATATTCTCGGTTCATGGCGAATTGAAGAATATTTTCTGAAAAGAGATTTAGAATTTGCTCAAATGATTCCTCTGAATAATCTGGAACCTTATTTTCAACTCAACCCTTGGTCTGAGGTTCTTGCAAATAAGAAAGTGCTGGTAGTTCATCCTTTTAGTGAAACGATTGAGTATCAGTATGAAAATAAGCGAGAATTACTATTTAAGGATAAGAGAATATTACCAAGGTTTAAATCTTTACAAACAGTTAAGGCTGTGCAAACAATAGCTGGTAATAGACATGGATATCATACTTGGTTTGAAGCTTTAGAAGATATGAAAAAGGAAATTGAAAAATGTGATTTTGAGATTGCGATTATAGGCTGTGGTGCTTATGGTTTTCCTTTAGCAGCACATGTTAAGCGGTTGGGGAAAAAGGCGATTCATTTGGGAGGAGCTACGCAAATGCTGTTTGGAATAAAAGGGAAAAGATGGTTAGAGAGAGAGAATTTTAAAAATATTATTAATGAACATTTTGTTTTTCCATTGGAAGCAGATCGACCATCTAGTTTGGAAAAAGTAGAAGGTGGTTGTTACTGGTAAAGTGAACATATAATGATAAACCTAATTTTTAAAACTAATAATTATTTATGCTTGCCCCAATTTGTTTATTTACCTACAATCGTTTATCTGAAACCCAGCAAACGGTAGAAGCCTTACAAAAGAACCACTTGGCAAAGGAAAGTGATCTATTTATTTTCTCGGATGGAGCTAAGAAGGAAGCTTCTGCTGATAAGGTTAATGCTGTTCGGAACTATTTAAAAACCATTGAAGGTTTTAAATCCCTTACGATCTATGAATCCAAAGAAAACAAGGGATTGGCCAATTCTGTTATTAGTGGCGTGACTCAAATTATCAATCGGTACGAAAAGGTAATTGTATTGGAGGATGATTTGATTACTTCTCCAAATTTTTTGGATTTTATGAATCAGGCTTTGGATTTTTATGCCAATAGTAAAAGAGTATTTAGCATTTCTGGTTTTTCTATGGATTTACCTTCCTTAAGTGGATATTCGAAGGACTTTTATTTAGGCTATCGAGCTTCCTCCTGGGGCTGGGCAAGCTGGAAAAATAGATGGCAAGAGGTTGATTGGGAAGCAAAGAACTATCGAAAAGTAATTTACAATCCCATTGAGCATTTGCGATTTATGCGAGGAGGCTCGGATATGCCTTATATGCTGTGGAAACAAATGAATGGAAAAATTGATTCCTGGGCCATACGTTGGTGTTTGTATCAGTTTAGAAAGGATTTTTTAACGGTTTTTCCAAGCAGGTCTAAATTAGAAAGCATTGGTTTTGGTGCAGACGCTACGCATACCAAAGACACGAATCGTTTTAATACGATTATAGATCAGGAGGAGCAAGTTTTATTTACATTCTCAAAGGAATTGGTTTTGGATAAAGACTTGGTAAGAGAATTTCGTAATCAATTTTCAATTGTGAATCGCTTAAAAGATAAATTTTGAAAATACTCATCATACACAATCACTACAGCAAGTTTAGTGGAGAGGAAGCGGTTGTAGAGGCACAGATTAAATTATTAGAAGAGAGCGGTGATCAAGTGATCACGTACTTTCGAAAGAGTGCCGAAATTGAAGAAATGCCTTTGGGCAAAATCAGGTCTTTTTTCTCTGCAATCTACAATTCTCGCTCGGTGAAAGCAGTAAAGGTTCTACTAGCTAAGGAGCAGCCCGATGTGGTTCACATTCACAATCTATTTCCTTTAATTTCACCAGCCATTCTTCCTGTCATTAAAGAAGCAGGTATTCCCGTTGTAATGACCGTTCACAATTATCGTTTGGTTTGTCCCAATGGACTATTTTTTAGCCAGGGAAAAATATGTGAGGCTTGTGCGGGCAAAGGCAAGGAATGGAATTGCATTGCTAAAAATTGTGAATCTTCAAGCTTTAAAAGCATGGGTTATGCCTTGCGCAACTGGTGGGCTCGCCAACAAAAATACTATCTGAAAAATGTGGATGCTTTTGCCTGCTTAACAGAATTTCAGAAGAATAAATTGGTAAGGAATGGTTTTGCTGCTGAAAAATTGTTTGTGATTCCGAACATGTACAGCGGTAAAGTGCAAAAAGAAAAAAAAATTGCTTCAGGAAACACGAAAAAGTACATTGCTTTTGCAGGTCGAATTAGTCCGGAAAAAGGTATTGATGTTCTTTTTGAAGCAGCCAGATTGCTACCACATATTTCTTTTAAATTGGCAGGAGGTGTTCGGGAGGATTATGAATTACCCGAGAAACCAGGGAATGTGGAATTGGTAGGCATGTTAAAAGCAGATCAATTGAATGGGTTTTATCAAAATGCGTATTTATATGTGTTGTCGAGTATTTGGTACGAAGGTTTCCCCATGGTATTTCCGGAGGCTATGAATCATTCTTTGCCCATAATTGCCCCTAATATGGCTGGTTTTCCAGAGGTCGTTAGAAATCAGGTTAACGGTTTACTATTCGAAACGGGCAATGCAAGCGATTTGGCAAAACAGATAGAAAGCTTGTGGAACGATCCGCAAAAGGCGAGAGCTTATGGAGAGGCAGGTTATGAAAAATTGCAAGACAACTATACGCCAAAAAACTATTCCAGTAAGCTGCAGGACCTTTACCAGCAGGTGCTTACCACATCCGCGCAAGCGAAAACAAAAACGAACTTATTTTAAATGATGCATACTTCTAAGACAGAAGTCCTGGGCTATGAGGTCTATGGCTCAGACTTATCGAAAATTAGGATTGGAAACAGCTCGGTTATCAATACCCTCAATGGACATTCCTACAATGTTGCCAAGGGCGATCCGGAATTTCGG
>JBFHKL010000102.1:0-12976 GCA_041595375.1 Saccharicrinis sp. | reverse complement strand
TGATGAAGATTTTGAACCGCTTGATTCATCTCAACTATTGTTTTACTGTAGCAAAATTTATTCACCCCTTGATGTTTTCTGCGGACTCCAAAGGAATGCTTACATCTATCTATACTTAAAAATATATTTTCTGGATTATAAATGCCAAAACCATTTTTTTGGGAGTATTTTTTACTAGTGTTTTTTTGTTCGGTTAATCCCGCCAATAGCAATTCTTCTTTCGAGGTGAATTTTCCTCTTTGGCTATACTCTAAAGCCATTTGTTGTATCCATTCCGATTGAGAAGAATGATTATTTTTAAGCCACAATAACAAATCTAAACCGGCCAAACGCTGATCTTCAGTTTTGCAGTGAAGTAGATTTGTAGTACTGTTCATAATCTTTTCAATGCTTTGTTTCTGAAATAAAGTCAATACGCTTTTACGAAAATCAGCCGACTTCCGCTTCAGTAAATCTTCAAATACTTCCAGTTCTTCAGTTTGTAGTTCTGCATCAAGCAAGGCTTTTAAAGCCGTATTTCTGATGATGTCAGAACGGTCTTTCAGAATACTAAAGGCAAAATCTCTTTTATCTTTACTCAATGGCTCTGTACTTTCGGTTTTTTTTGTGCCATAGGAAAAATAATTAGGCAGTATACTACGAGTCACTGTTTCGCGCTGGATAACAGATAAATGGGGAAAATGGGGAAGGATTTTATCTATCTCTTGATCATTGCTAAGATCTAAAGTATTAATCATTAAATTAAAAATGATTTCTTTGCCATATTCAGGTGTTAACCAATTGAATACTTTAGGTTTTGAATAAGTCGTTTTTTCGGGAAAATCACTTAATCTAGCTTCTAATAAATCGAATATTTTTATTTTGTACTCAGGTGTTATTATTTTTAAACAACGAGTAGAGTCAATTAATCGTGCTGCCTGACAAGCTATTACCGTATCCTTGCTGGATAGAAGAGGAAAGCCAAAGGTTACAGAAATAGAAGGGATATCTACCTGACTCACGAAGAAAAGTGCCAAGGATTGTTTTTCAAAATCACCTTTAAGCAACTCTCCTAAATAAGGTATGGTTCCCATCACATCTAATACTCCTTGTGCCCAAAGAGCCATGTAAATCTCTGTATTATCTTTGCTTTTAATGGCAGCTGCTATTTGAGTAGGATTGTTTAAAAACACATCAGCAAAAGTCAAAAAGCGAATAATAGTCGATTCTTTTTCGGCTTCCCATCCTAATCCTGCCCACACATCTAAAGCTCTAACTACCGATGAAAAACGGGTGAGTTTGTGTTCTAAAATTACTTTAATAAAATGCTTTAAAGCTCCCAAAGAGGTTTCATCCAGGCATTCCAGGACTGTTTGTCTAAGCCCTTCCTGTCGTTGAGCACTTAAGAGTAGTTTTTCTACGGCCTCCCAGCATTCAGTATCATTGCTTAAAAGTAGGGCTTTAATGTTTCTACGACAGGGCTTGCATATTTCATGTCTGCCATAAATAGCATCTAAAAATAGCTGCTTAATGTCCGTGTCGCCACCATCAATAGCAGCAGCATACACATAAGCCATATCATCCCGGAACAAATAGTTACTGAATTTGGCTGTTTCGTGAAAATTTAATTTATAATTAGTTTCATGAATTAAATTGATAATTAAATTGAGTTGTAGTCTAAAGTAAATATCTCCTAAGTTAGAGCTGCGAAAGGAGCGACGCCTATAACCTTCTTGGTAGATGAGACCAGGAATCATATCCCAGGCATTTTTAACCCATTGTGCCATGTCTGCACCAAAAAAGTACACCAATAAATTAAAACGATCGCCATCCCAATACTGATTTGGCTTGGCTACATTTTTCAGATGCAAAAAGCGATTCGTACTAAGATCTACCATACATCTTGTTCTTCTATAGTAATCTTGTCCGGGATCATTAGTATCAATTCTATTGAATAAAAGCAGGGCTAAAAGCACATTATCATGCGATAATTCATCCGTTTTTTTAGCGACTGGGCGTGCAGATAAATTATTGAGTGAATTAAATTTGCGGACGAGATCATCCACTAATAACTCTACTTTATTTTCTATTTTTTTTGATGCTATAAACTTGTGTATATCTTCCATATTTATAATATTACCAGATGCTACCGGCTAAAAAGGTTAATCGCAGGATTGAAATGGAGTCTCCTTCTTTCAACTCGAGTTGTTGTTTTAAATCTTCATATTGCTTGTCCTCAATAAATAAGGCTATTAGTCCATCCTCGAAAGCCAGTAGTACCGTTTCTATGGCCTTATCTTTTTCAGCAAATATTTGGTTGTAGCGTTCGTTAAACTTAATGTTACCATTAGTACTTAGTTGTTCTTTTATTTTTTCCTCTCCAATAAAAGAAATCAGGGTTTTATCAGATTGACGCTGTTTATAGGCATCAACCTGTTGATTTACCAATGAGGTAAGAAAATCAGCTACACGGCAACTGGAAGAAATATTAAGAGCTATTTCGATGTCTCGAAGATAGGGTCTTTTCTTTCCCAATGTTTTTACGGTGAATAATAAATTCATGACTATTTTGTGTTCTTACCTTTTAAACTAAAATATAAACTATTGGCAACTTGTTCTCTCATGTATCACAAGAAACATCATCCCAAGACTGATTCATGTAATTGATAAGCCAGTTTAGAGCGTAATGTCGCTCGTACACAACGCCAGGATGGGCATTTGCCATTTTTTGATGGTTTAAGCGTGCGTCAACGCAAGCCCAATCTATGCGGTAATACAGATCAGCAGCATTTAATATTTCTGCCTTAGATTTTATGGTAAATGGAGAGTTGATAAATGTATTTGGATCTTTATCTTTACCAATAGGGTATTTTAGGTAGGGAATCTTGTTTAGATCAGCCATTTGATCAGGAAAACTTAGATCCTCGACTATATTTAAAGCCCACATTAAAACCCATATTCCCTCACATTTCCATGTTTCACGATTTTTGTTTTCTTCGTTAGGCTCTTTCAAGAAATCGATTTCCTGTGCCGTTGCCAGCTTTAATAAATTGTATTTTGCCAGATATTCAATTGCTTCTTTACCTGATATATTGTTAAAGGCCACCATGTTGGTGAGTGCCAGTAGGGTAGCTCTTTCTGCTATTTCTTTGACCCCACGAAGAGAGGTTTCCAATTCTGATTCGATAAAAGGAAGATGATGATTTATTTTAATATTATGTGCCTGTAAAATCTGTTCGCTCTTGCTCTTCCTATCCTTCTGATCCTGGGATACCTTACTGTTGTCTTTATTGAAATATTTGGCATCTATGGTAACCTTCAAAGTATCAATTTCTGTATTTCCTTCACCATCTATAATCAGATTTAGATCTTGATCTAAAAAGTGCTGGCTGGTAGATTTTGAGATGGCAGTATCGGGCTGAACAAAAACTATGGCCTCAAGTTGCTTGGCTAGTGCCTTAATCAAAGAATTTGTTTCTGGACTTACAGAGGGCTCTTGCTGTATTGAAAATTCACAATTTAAGCTTTGTATCTTTTGTAGAAATAGCTCTTTTAAGGTCTCATTTTTTGCTGGTAGACTTTTTATATAACCATATAATCCTTTTAGGTTGGCTGTTAGCGGACTATCGTTTTTTTGGGGAAGCAGATAATCAGGTAGCTTTCTTTCTCTGTAATTAATACTTATTATAGGAATATCACTCTTCTTAATTTCAATTAGTGTTGATAGGGTATTCTGATCAGAACAAGTCATTTTGTAGGAAGAAAAATGGCTTCCAATTAGTTCTTTAAGAATTTCAAGTCCTGGTTTGTGAGAATAAAAAGTACAAATAATCATGCTACATTCTTTTTGATTTCAAAGTAAATATGAGGATTCCGGTTTCGAATTACAAATTCGTTTTGTAAACGTAGCATTCTAATTTACATTTGATATAAAACATTTGGTTTCTCTTTTTTTCAGGCTTATTATTGTAATTGTTGCAATATAGTGGGATCTTGAATTTCCTTGTCCTTTGCGAGCAGTACAATCTTAGATAAAATCTCTGCTGTTTTGGGATCTTGATCCATAAAAGGAAGAAACATGCGACCACGATGTTGTGAGTGCACAGGAATGATGGAAAGAGTAGCGTTGGCCACTTGGTGACAAATTCCACTTCCCATATGAACTGAATATTCTCCTATTTCACCTTTTATTTTAGCATGTCTTTCACTAAAACTTACGTTCTCCAATTTGAATAATTGACAAGTTTCGCGGGCAATGGCAATTCGTAACTCAATAGACGATTGACTTGATTCTGGATCTGTTTGTCCCACGTGAGCCACGCTAATTACCAAATCAATGTCGCGCATGGTTTCTGAAAATAATCGTTTGTCAATATCTTTAAAGGCAGTGCGTTTGCCCTTTGTTCGATCAAAAAATGCTACCGTTTCAATACATGGTGCTTCAATATCTGCAGGTGTAAACCAAGCTGCTAAGGCAAACATATGTGCCGTTATGTTTTGGTGTACTTTTTTCAAACCATCGGTATAATTAACAGTCCAGCCTCTACTCTTTAAAAGGGCAAGCGTTTTTCTGGGTTGAATTTGATGTCCGGCATACCGACGTGAGATGCTTTTTTCTCGCAGTTCGTCGGCAGTTGGTAAGTAGAGCTCGCGAAATATCTGCTTAAAAGGCTGCTTTATTTTTTTGGTGAAACAATAGCTTTGATAAGCCGTCCAATTTTTATCCTCGTACAAATCAACAGGATGTGCAATTCTGATCTCATTGCTTACTGCTGATTCCATCCCTTCTGTGTTAATAAGCATTCCCTTGTGGTAAAAACCTATTTGGGACTTACTAATCAGTACCAGTTTTTGAATCATAGGCGAAACAAGGGGATGAGCTATCATATTTTCTATTTCTGCCTTAGAAAAAATATCGCCATTCACCATGGCAGTTTCTAAGCTCTTAAGGGTTCTTTTGGATTGCTCCTTAAGTGCTTTGCAGTAATCTTGTAGTTTAATAACATCGCTGTGTTTTCGATATTTAGCTGGAATCGATTTTAAAATTTTTCCCTCTTTTATGGCGTTTACTGCAGTACTTCCATTCTCATCAATATTAAGTGATATAAGTGTATCGCCTAGGTTGATGTTTTGCGCATCTTGTATGATCTTCTGAGCTTCTTTTGTTTCCATAGTCCATTGCAAGCGAATAGAATCTGAGTAACCTGCTGTTCTGGAAAGGTTTTCCATGGCTTGATTAAAGGCCATAGCTTCACTAACCTGCCGTTGCGATCCAAACTGCTTACTCTCTTTCAAAAATTTTTGTAGCAATTGATAGCGGTTTAGTAGATCTATCTCAGGCTGATATTGGTTTAAGGGAGCCAATCCATAGGCGCGTAAGTAATCCTGTTTTCGGCTCTCATTAATCTGTTTCTCTATTTCAGAGAGGAGGATTTTGCCACAAAGCACATCTGTATATAATTTACATCGCTTGTGTCCTATTCCTGTAGAAATAATTTTGGAGGTATCGTAAAGTATTTCCCATTTTTCATCGCCTAAGGAAGTATAACTTTCCCTAAACCAATTTACATCAACAACACCCTCATTAAAGTCTTCCTGATTTATTGATGTGTATTTGCTTATTTCTGATTCTGCTTGCTCACTTGCCAGCCCGTTGGAATGCGCATACAGCCACCAAACAGCCGACTCCATATTTTCCCAAGCTAAAAATCTGGCTACAAAAGGTAACCATTGTGGTGCATAAATTGAAGCCTCACAAAGTCTTTTTGTGCTGATTTTAGATTCTGAAATCAGCTTATTAAAGGTTTCTTGAGCCTCTTCTTTCAAAGGATAGCAATTTTTAAGTAAGTGGCTAAAGCTTTCTTTCTTATCCATTTCCACACGATAGTAAACCTCAACTTTTCCTTTATACAAAGGGCTTTTTCCTAAGGCTTTCAGGTAAGCGATAAAACGATTTGAGCCATAACTAAGATTGATATTTTGAAAAAGTAAGTTTCCTTCTTTAGAATTTACTTTCCCAGTTAATTTATATTCAATAATGCGATCACGACACATGGATAGAAGCTCTTTTAGATAAGGGAATTCTTCAAGAATGTGTTTCTCTTCATCGCGTTTACGATTCGGATGTGTTAATTGAGAAATAGCTTCCGCTTGCATTATGCGCCACAATAAAATATCTTTTTCAATAAGGCCTTCTTCATAAGCCCGAGCGTAATCATATAAATCCGGAAGGTAATAATCGCTAAAAAAGGTATCACTTCGCCACAGTACTTGATGCCAGTATACTTGAAATTGATTCGTTGACATCTGTCTTTTTAAGACTGCATATCGGTTCCAAAGATATTCTGACGAAGGTAATTGACGCCAATTGTTGATGCGTGAACTTCGTTCTGAATTGTTAGGTCTGAGTGGTCCGGAGATGATCTCATCATCCATATCCTTCCAACAATCGCTTATTAGGTCAGATAAGAATTCTATTTCTTGTGTAAAAGGATTTTTTAAGCACAAAAGCTCGCTAATTCTATACATGTGTTTGCGAAGTTCATCATCGGAAAGAGGATTCTGATAGAGTCGCTTTGTGAAAGGAATTGATTCTAAATCAGTATCTAGCTTGCCATAACACTTATTAAAAATGCCTAGGGAAATTTGAATCATAAGCAAATCAAGTGGATTTAACTGCTCCTCTTCATACCATTTTTTCCAAAGGTCAACCAAGGGATAGTTGTTTGATTTTTCATCGGGAGTCATGCCTGAAGTATCACTTTTTAATGGCTTGAATTTGTTTCCCAACAGTACTGTTGCTTTTACTCCAGACTCGTCTTCGTATGAGTATTCATAGTTCTTGTTATCAAAAATAATCTGATGTAGATTTTCCAAGGCTTTATTGATCTCCTTCTCCGATTTACTCAGACAAAACTCGTTGAGGTTTCTGTATTTGTTACGCACACCGTATGAATGCATACATTTATCAACTTTTAGAGCTGTTTTTTGCGGCTTATAAATCCCAAATTCATCTATTTCTAAATGTTCCTCTTTGCTTTCATCCTGCTTAATTAAATTTTTTAAAGCCGTTTTTTCGTTTGTTGTAAATTTCTTTCTTTCGCTATATTCTAAAGCCATTTGGTCTACCCAATTCAATTCTTTGGAATGATTTTCTTTCATCCATATCAGCAAGTTTAATCCCGCAAGTCGTTGGGGTGCAAATTTGCTATGAAGTAGATTTTGTGTGCTGCTTTTAATTTGCTCAATGTTCTGATTTTTAATTATTTTTAAAACGCCATCTCGAAAATCTAAGCCCTGGCGTTTTAATAAATTCTCAAGCACAAGCCATTCCTGAGCTTGAAATGCTGTATCGTGAAGTACAGCCAAAGCCACAGATTGAATATATTGTGAAGAATCATTAAGCATACCGAATACAAAATCTCTTTTTTTTCCAACTAAGGGCTCATTTATGCTAAGTAGATTGTGGTTGCGGTAGCAATATTCAGGGAATAATTTGTACATGATAGATTCTCTTTGCCCTACGGGTAATGCCTGGTAGTAGGGAAGAATTCGAATGAAATCCGATTCTGATTTCAGTGATAGCAGATTGATCATCAGATCAAAGACCATTTCCTGTCCATACCTATAACTTAACCAACTAAAAGCAATTGACTTTACTGTAGTCGTATTTTTAGGGAAATCATCTAATCTTGCCTCCAACTGATCAAATATGGCTAGTCTATCGTTTTTTGATAATTGATACAAACACTCTTGACTGTTGAGTAACTGAACTCCCTGGCAGACAATTGCTGGATTGCTGTGTACAATAAGCCTGCGACTGTATCTAAGAATTAGTTTGAGAACATTTACTTGGTCTATAAAATAAAGAGCCAAAAATACTTGTTCGTCCCTTCCCTCCATCAAAACATCTAAATGGTCCTGCGTTTTATCTACATCTATCACACCTTGTGCCCAAAGTGCCGTATACACCTCTAAATTATCCTTAGTTTGAATTGCTTCTGCAATCAGATCAGGAGCATTAAAAAAACGATCTGCTAAAGTTAAAAAACGAATGATGGTAGATTCTTTTTCGGCCTTCCAGACTAAACCAGCCCAAACATCAACCGCTCTTACTACCGATGAAAAACGAGTCAATTGGTGTTCTAAAATAACTTTAATAAAATATTTAAAAGCATCAAATGAAACTTCATCAAGACATTCTAAAATGGTTTGCCGCAAACCTTCCTGTCGTTGCGCACTTAGTAGTAATTTCTCTACTGCTTGCCAGCATTCAGTATCTGCACTTGAAAGCATTGCTTTAATCAAGCTGCGACTGGGTTTGCTTATTTCGTGCCAGCCATAAATAGCATCAATACATAAGGATTTTATTTGCGTATTTCCATCATCAATAGCTGCAGCAAATACCAAAGACATTGCGGGTGCATGTAAATGTGCGTGGTATATCGCATATTCATAAAAAGAAAAATCGTAATTGGTTTCGTTGAGTAAAGAGATTATAAAATTAACTTGACGTATAAAATAGCTACTCTCCAAATTAGAACTCCGAAAAGAACGGCGATTCCATCCATTCTGATACATCTGCATAGGAATCCTATTCCAGGCTTCCTTTACATAAGGAGCCATTTCCTCACCAAAAAAGTACACCAATAGCTCAAATCGTTCGCCATCCCAGTATTTACCGGGCTTTGCTATTCTTCTTAGATGAATTAACTCATCAGAATTATCCCTAATTAGCTCAATGGTAGAATTATTGGTATTGGATTCTTTGATCCCATAGAGATCTATTTTCCCGAACAAACGCAAAGCTAAAATCACATTCTCATGTGATAGGCCATTTTGTTGAACAGTGGTGGGTTGATTAGTCTTTTTGTGTTCGTAATTATTAAATGTATTACTAAGGTCATCACTTAAAGAACTAATTCTATTTTTTATTTTCTTTGATTTGATATATTCTTGACTATTATCCATGATTTTTTGATTATCAGATTTTACCTTTTAAATAGATTAATAGCATCATTGAAATGAAGGCTATTCCTTCTCAATGTTGTATCGTAAATAATTGCTTCATGACTAATTTTATGTTCAAATAGAAATACGAAGTAAGTTACAAGGTATTTTATCTGGAATCACAGCATAACTCCTTTTATGGCTGATCTATAGAATTGGTAATTCAACTAAATAAATAGTGTTCTTAATGCTTCGGTTTTGATATTTTTAAGCAAAAGTGTTTTATTGCCATTTCTCTTCTTTGAATTTTAACTGTAGAAAAATACGCAGTATAAATTTTCTGAAAAGTTTCGATTCCAAAGGGATGAGAATAAGACCTAGTGCTTAGTATAGAAATTTAGTTCTAATTCGGAACAAATATGTTAATAATGATTATGGTTACCAAAAACAATTTGTAAGTGCTGAGGTTTGTTTTATAATTGATTAGAATTATAGGATTTTTATAGTAAATAAGCCTTAACAGAAAAATAGAGTGGTTATTTAATTATTCAGAAGTAATTTGCTGACATTTCATGGTTTAGGATATTAAACTCCAGTTCATTTTTTGCCTTGCCAGTTTTGTGAGTTGTTTATTGAGTATTTGATTTTCAGGCTTCTCAAGGGTAGGGTCGCTGTCTAATATTGCATTAGCTACATTGCGTGCATGCTGCAGGAGTTGAGAGTCGCGGGTAATGTTGGCTATTTTTAGTTCAAAGGGAAGTCCGCTTTGTTGGGTTCCTTCTAAATCGCCAGGGCCACGGAGTTTCATGTCGGCTTCTGCAATTTCAAAGCCATCGTTGGAATCTACCATGATATTCATACGTTTTTTGGTGTCTTCACCCAGTTTATGGCCTGTCATTAGGATGCAATAGCTTTGTTCTGCTCCACGACCTACACGACCACGTAGCTGGTGAAGCTGTGATAAGCCAAAACGTTCTGCACTTTCAATAATCATAACCGAGGCATTGGGCACATTAACACCTACCTCAATAACCGTGGTAGCTACTAAAATTTGTGCTTGTCCACTGGCAAATTCCTGCATGGCTGCATCTTTCTCTGCAGGTTTCATTTTACCATGAACCATGGACGTTTTGTATTCGGGAAATGCAGACTGCATATATTCAAAACCTTCTGCTAGGTTCTTAAAGTCCATTTTCTCTGACTCTTCTATCAAAGGGTAAACCACATATATCTGACGACCTTTTTCTATTTCTGCTTTTATAAAATGGTTGAGGTTGTTACGCCGATTATGAAAATAATGCTTGGTTTCAATAGGTTTACGTCCAGGAGGGAGTTCGTCGATGACCGAAACATCCAGATCGCCATAAACTGTCATAGCCAGCGTACGAGGAATAGGAGTAGCTGTCATCACCAGCACATGAGGAGGGATCGTGTTTTTTTTCCATAGTCTGGCTCTTTGTGCCACACCAAATCGGTGCTGTTCGTCAATAATGACCATGCCCAGATTTTTGAATTGAACCACATCTTCTAACAAGGCATGGGTGCCAATAAGTATTTGTAGTTCTCCTGATTGTAATTCGGCATGGATGATATCTCTTTCTTTTTTCTTTGAAGAACCGGTGAGTAGCTTAACGTTTAAATCCATTCCGTTTAGCATGTTGGAAATCGATTCAAAGTGCTGGGTTGCCAATATTTCAGTGGGAGCCATCAGGCATGCCTGAAAGTTGTTATCCAGCGCAATGAGCATAACCATCAATGCTACCATGGTTTTACCACTACCTACATCACCTTGCAATAGTCTGTTCAGTTGTCTGCCCGAGCCCACATCATTTCTAATCTCTTTAATTACTCTTTTTTGGGCCGCCGTAAGTTCAAAGGGCAGGTTATTAAAAAAGAAATGGTTAAAATATTCTCCAACGGTCGAAAAAATATGACCTTTAATATTTTGGGTTCTTTGGGTTTTTAATTTTAATATATTGAGTTGGATATAAAATAGCTCTTCAAATTTTAATCGAAACTGGGCCTTTTCCAGTTCGGGATTATTTTTAGGAAAATGCACTGTTCGCAAGGCCTGATCCAGAATCATCAGCTTGTATTGCTGTAAGATATAGGCAGGTAATGTTTCTGAGATAGAGCCTTGAAAGGACAGGAAAATATTTTGCTGCATTTTTTGTATGGCCTTTGAACTCAGAAAATTGTTTTTCATTTTTTCTGTAGTATGGTAAAAAGCCTGTAAGCCCGATACTATTTTAGCTTTGTTTGGGTCAACCTTTTCCATCTCGGGATGCACGATGTTAAAAGAGTTATTAAATTTACTGGGTTTACCAAAGATGATATATTCGGCGTTGGGATCCAGACTGGCTTTTATTTTTTGAATAAACTTAAACCAAACCAATTCAATAACTCCAGTATTATCGGCGAATTTACCAACCAGACGTTCGGAGCGTCCTTGCCCAGCAGTTTTTAAACCAACAATCTTTCCTTTTAATTGAATATGTGATGAGGTGCTGTTTATTTCACGAATCTTATAGGTGCGGCTTCTGTCGATGTATTTATAAGGGAAATGGTAAAGCAAATCTTCAAAGGATTGAATTTTAAGCTCTTTGTTAAGCAGGTCGGCTCTTTTGGAGCCAACTCCCGGTAAATACGTAATATCTTTTGTTGATAGTGCCGACATAAATTTCTATCCTGTAGTGTTCTTTTGTTAAGGAACAAAAATAGTGCATTGTATGAATTGTTCCAAAGAATGTGCATTTAAAGGAATTTAAATGAGAGAACTTTTTTATTAAACGAGAGCCAATTTTAAAGTACACGTGTCTCTTTTTTTTATTTGCTTAGGGAAGATGTAATTCTAATTAGGGGATAAGCAAGGAAAAGAGTTAGAGTCTTGTTGCCATAAATAGCCAAGAATTCGTCCATTTTTACTAGCTGTTTGAAGGAAAAAAAAGCCGACTAGCTATAGTCGGCTTTTAGATGATATTTTTGAATGTGCTTATTTACACATTTCGTACATTTTCACTATCTCTTCTTTTTTGATAGGACGTGGTCCAGGAGTTGTTTCTTTTTCAGATCCTTTAAACATACGGACAACATCGTCTGCCATTCTTTCGAATTGATCAGCAGGGATGTTAACGTCAGAAAGGGTTAAGAAAGAATCTGTTTCTTTGAACCACTCAACAACCTTAGGAGCTAACATTTTTGCTGCTTTGTTATCATCAGCTTCAGTTACCCCAAAACAACGACGGGCCAATTTTGCCCAGCGGTGAGGCATCACATCAGCCATATATTCCAGATATGGAGGAATTACCACTATCATACCGCGTCCATGAGGAAGATCATAGATGGCAGAAAGGGGCATCTCAATTGAATGCATAGGAATACATCCTAATCTACCAAGCGCCTGAAGTCCAGACCATCCAAATATTGAACATAGGGCTAATTGACCACGAACTTCTTCATCTTCAAGGTTATTGAGGATTTTGTTGAAGTTGTCTTTAACAGTTAATATAATGCCTTCTGTAATTCTATCCGCAAATTCCGATTCATCATGACTTGAAAGGTAGTGCTCAATAAGGTGTGAGAAAATGTCAATACAGCTATCCTTAGTTAATTGAAGGGGTATAGACTTAAGGATTTGTGGATCAACGATAGCTACTTTAGGGAAGCGGTATGGAGAACGTGAAAAACTTTTTTCTTTAGTTTCTGGGTTTGTAAGTACCCCACCTGCATTACATTCCGAGCCTGAAGCGGAAATGGTTGGGATTGAGATGATTGGATATGCACCAGTATATTCACGAGGTTTTCTGTCGCCTAAAACAACATAGTCCCAGCATTTGCCACCGGAAAAACTGGTAGCAGCAATATATTTAGATCCGTCAATAACACTACCACCACCAAGAGCGATAACCATATCACACTTTTCTTCATTAAAAATTTCAATGGCTTTGTCAATGGTTTGAGAACGAGGATTGGGTTCAATACCAGTAAAAACAACAACCTCAATTCCTGCATCCTTAAGAGAAGCTTCAATTGTTTCGATTACCGGATC
>JBFHKL010000101.1:0-12977 GCA_041595375.1 Saccharicrinis sp. | reverse complement strand
TTACTTTAATCTCTATTAATAATTAGAATAGTCGCTAAAATATTTTAAACAAGAACGGAGTGCTTAAAAACACTCCGTTTTGTTATTTATATTATCATTATGTAATAAATATTACCTTATTTGCTTGAAATACCTGAATGATCTGTTTCAACTGTTCCTTGCACTCTGAGTAGAACATTGCTGGCCAAGGGATCATTTGTAATAACCGTAACTGATTTGTTCTGACGTCCATGTTTTCCCGCAGAGTTAAACTCGGCTTGGATAGAAGTCTTTTCTCCCGGTACAATAACTGTTTTCTCTGGCTTGATGGCTGTACAACCACACGAAGCCTTCACTTTTCTGATGATCAGATTCGATTTTCCGGTGTTGGTGATATAAAAGGTGTGTTTAGCCTTTTCACCTTGTTTTATTGTGCCGAAATCAAAAATCTTATTATCAATTGTAATTTTAGCTGCATTATTCTTTTGTTCCTGACTCCATTTATTAAAGTCTTCCTGAATATTGGCATTGACACTTATCCTGTTTTTATAATTCAGTTTACCATCAAATGAAATAAATATCTGGTCGTAAACAAAACCCCAGTCATTTTTCTTTGAAGCATCATAGCTTGCAATAAATTTGCCGGTAGCTCCTGCTTGCAGTGTTTCAGGCTCAGCTTTAATGGTTATATGCGAGGGAACCCTATCAAAAGAAATTGTTACCGCTTTATCCGAGGTGTTGATGACCTCTATTTCTTCTGTTTTATTCTCATCAGGAGCAATACTGGTAAAGCTGATGTGTGTAGTCTTTAATCTGATATCACCAACTTCTCTTGGATAAACGTCCTCAATAGTTTCTGGTTTTGGACTAACCGTACCTGTAATTCGTAATATCGTATTGGGCTGTTCTGTATTTGCAGTAACAGTAATTGTTTTGTTAAAATTTCCTGGACGGTTCTGTGGGTCAAATGTTGCTTTCACATAGCCTTTGCCACCGGGAGCGATAGGCTGCCTGCTCCATTCAGGAGAAGTGCATCCACAGGAAGCTCTTACGTTATGAATAACTAAAGGTTGTTGGCCAGTATTGGTAAAACTAAATTCGTGAACAACTTTTCCTTTTTCCTCTTTGATTTCTCCAAAGTTATGAATTGTTTCTTCAAAGGAGAATGTTGGTTTAGTGTGCTGTGCCTCCATGCTGACTATACAAAGGAGCGCGATCAAGCCTATAACTACTTTCTTCATTTTTTATTGAGTTATTTTGTTTTGATTGAATATGCTGCATATAGCTATGCAAAGCTAATAAAACGGATGGTTCTTTGAGAAAAAAACAGAGGCATTAACAATTCGTTAACGCTTTATCTGATTTTTTTAGCCATAATATTGTATTTGAACGAAATAAAATAAAAAAAGTTACTTGTATAAATGATATATTTGTTTTACGGCAAGAAGAATTATTTTTTTAATTACATTATTTTTTTTTAACCTTCCGCCAACCTTTTAAAGATAATCTTGTTTATTAAGTGCTAGACGTAGATTTTAGCTTACATAAAATATAAATTTAATACATATGCAATACGATTTAGTTGTTTTAGGAAGTGGCCCTGGTGGCTATGTTGGGGCTATACGTGCTTCTCAGTTAGGTTTAAAAGTAGCAGTTGTTGAAAAAGCAGAATTGGGAGGTATCTGTTTGAACTGGGGTTGTATCCCCACCAAGTCATTATTAAAAAGTGCTTCTGTATTTGAATATTTACAGCATGCTGATTCTTATGGAATAAAAATAGAAGGAGAGGTAAAGGCTGATTTTGAGGCTATGGTGAAGCGTAGTCGTGATGTTGCAGATGGAATGAGTAAGGGAATTCAGTTTTTATTTAAGAAGAATAAAATTGATATCATTAATGGTTTTGGTAAGTTGTTGGATAATAAGACACTATCTGTGACAAAGGAAGATGGAAGTGTTGATCAGGTATCCGCTAAAAATATCTTATTGGCTACAGGAGCCAGAAGTCGCGAATTACCTAATTTGCCACAGGATGGTATTAAGGTAATCGGTTATCGTAAAGCCCTTACATTGGAGAAAAAGCCGGAGTCAATGATTGTAGTTGGTTCAGGTGCCATAGGAAGTGAGTTTGCTTATTTTTATAACTCAATAGGAACCAAAGTAACTTTGGTGGAGTACTTGCCAAATATTGTTCCATTGGAGGATGAAGAAGTGTCGAAACAGTTGGGACGCTCGTTTAAAAAAGCTGGAATTGATGTGATGGTATCTTCAGAAGTGTTGAGCGTTGATACCAGCGGCAACAAGGTGAAAGCTGTTATTAAAACAAAAAAAGGAGAGGAAACTCATGAGGCAGATGTGATTCTGTCGGCTGTGGGTATTTCTGCAAATATAGAAGGCATTGGATTGGAAGAGCTTGGTGTAGTTGTGGAGAAAGGAAAAATAAAAGTGGATGAATTCTATCGCACTTCGGTAGATGGCGTTTATGCCATAGGTGATATTGTTCCCGGACAGGCTCTTGCTCATGTGGCTTCGGCTGAAGCAATTACTTGTGTGGAAAAAATAGCAGGACATTCACCAGAGCCTATCAATTATGGTAATATTCCGGGATGTACTTATACTTCTCCAGAAGTGGCTTCTGTAGGAATGACAGAAAAAGCGGCCAAAGAAGCCGGTTATCAATTGAAAATAGGTAAGTTTCCTTTTTCAGCGTCAGGAAAGGCAAGTGCCGCAGGACATAAGGATGGTTTTGTGAAATTAATTTTTGACGAGAAATATGGAGAGCTGTTAGGTGCTCATCTGATTGGGGCCAATGTTACTGAAATGATTGCTGAATTAGTGGTGGCAAAAAAATTGGAAACAACAGGTCATGAGCTTATCAAAACGGTTCATCCGCATCCAACCATGTCGGAAGCTATTATGGAAGCTGCTGCAGCTGCCTATGATGAGGTGATACATATCTAATATAAGATTACAAGATATAGAAGTTAAAAAAGTCCGACTATTGATTATTAAATAGTCGGACTTTTATTTTTTACAAAAAAAACTGTAAAGCCTACTGAAAAGATACCAGGTTTTCGAACATCTGTTATATTGTCATTGCGGGCTATATTTTTGGACAGCTTATTTAGGGTGCTTTTGTATATGTTTTAGTAGGTAAAACTACTGCCACCTAAAAATTCACGAATGATGGATGTAGGTGGAATATTTTTATCGTTCATATGTTTAAAATATCTGAAGAAGTAAAGTAATCTTTTCGCTTCTGCATATTCTGGCTTATTACTTGCTACTTCAAGTAAAATTGGCTCGGCATAGTGCTTTAAAACTGCAAATTCGTATAACAGAGCGGTGTTAAACATGATATCAGCTTTTTCCTGATAAGGGAAGATATGTTTGTCCTCACCCCGTCGTACACTTTGCCAGCGTCCAAGTGTTTCAGCAGCTGAATAATTACGGTAACGATAATCCCTTATGATTCTTCTGATTAAGCGGTTATCCGTAGTAGGAATCCTGTTGTGGTCATCAATGTTTATAGAGGTTAACGCAGAAGCGTAAATTTTAAATTTAAATGCATCGGGAATGCTGTGGGTCAACTGGGGATTTAAGCCATGAATACCTTCTATAACCAATAACTGGTCTTTATTGAGTCTCATTTCTGTCCCGTCATAAAATCTCTTTCCTTTTTCAAATGAAAATGTAGGCATCTGTACTTTTTCACCCTTCAATAGCAGGCTTAAGTCCTGATTAAACTGGTTAATATCGAGGGCTTCCAATGCTTCAAAGTCATAATCTCCATTGTCATCCAAAGGAGTATGCTCGCGGTCAACAAAGTAGTTATCCAGCGATAAAGTTTTAGGCTTTAGGCCCGCCACCATTAATTGTATAGCCAATCGTTTACTAAAGGTTGTTTTGCCACTGGAAGAAGGGCCACTTATTAAAATAATGCGGATGCTCTCTTTTCGTTCGGCTATCATATCAGCAATCTGAGCTATTTTTTTCTCGTGCAGCGCTTCTGAAACCTTGATGAGTCTTTCTGATTTATTTTCTTCTTGTAAGCAGTTTAGGTCATGTATATTAGTGATCTTCAGAACCTTATTCCAATTGCCATACTCCTGAAAAATCTCAAACATCTTATTTTGGATGATTAGATCTTCAACTGTCTCGGGTTCAAAACGTTTAGGTATTTGTAATAAGATGCCATTGTAATACTTATTCACATCAAACACCTGCAGATAGCCTGTTGAAGGTACTAGGTAACCATAAAATGATCCGATAGAATCGTTTAATTCATAATAAGAAGAGTAGCATTGGCCACGGCTTTTCAAAAGACCTATCTTATCCTCAAAACCAAATTTACTAAAGAGTTTAATGATTTTTTCGGTCTCTTTTTGAACGTATTTAAAAGGAATATCCTGTTGAACCTGTTCCTGCATATATTCTACTATACGCGAAACTTCTTCTACGGTGATTTCTTCATTGCCATCCAGCTCGCAGTAAACGCCATTGGAAACAGAATGTTCAACGCGAAGTTTTGTTCCCGGTAAAGTTTTTTCTATGGCATCGTATAATAAAAAAGATAAACTTCTGATGTACATTCTCATGCCATCGGGGTGAGTAATGTCTATGAATTCAATAGTTTTGGGATGAAATATTTCAAAACGTAAATGCTGAAGTTCATTGTTGACCAGAGCACCTAATACCCGGCTTCGTAATGTAATATTTTGATCTTCTGCTATTTCTTGTAAGGTAGTGCCGCGATAATACTTCAGGTAGCTGTCATTGTTGATGCATCTGATTTTAATTTTTTGTGCCATACATCTTCTTTTTATTTTAGATGACAATATATATCATACAAATGATTTTTACTAAAAACTTTATTCCTATCCTATTTATGTTAGGTAATAATTTATGTTTTCTTTTTTTACTTTCCTGATTGGGTTTTATTTCGCTTTTAATTCTTCTTTCAGGTATTTGGAAGTATAGCTTTTTTTGTTTTTGGCCACTTGCTCTGGTGTACCGACACATAATATTTCTCCACCTAATCTACCACCTTCAGGACCAATATCTATAATATGATCGGCTACCTTTATTACATCCAGATTATGCTCTATTACAATGACCGTATTTCCCTTTTCAACCAGGCGGTTTAATACATCCAGTAAAACCCTGATATCTTCAAAATGAAGCCCCGTTGTAGGTTCATCGAGGATGTAAATTGTTTTACCAGTGTCTTTCTTTGCCAGTTCACTGGCCAGCTTAACTCTTTGCGACTCTCCTCCAGATAGGGTAGTTGAAGGTTGCCCTAGTGTGATATAACCCAATCCAACCTCTTGTATTACCCTGAGTTTGTGTGCAATTTGTGGTATATTGGCAAAGAACTCAACAGCTTGATTTATGGTCATATTCAGCACATCGCTGATCGATTTTCCTTTAAAGCGAACTTCGAGCGTCTCGCGATTGTATCTTTTCCCATGACACTCAGGGCATTCTACCATCACGTCAGGGAGAAAGTTCATTTCTATAATCTGCACTCCACCTCCCTTGCAGGTTTCACATCTTCCTCCCGCCATGTTAAAGGAGAATCTTCCGGGCTTGTAATTTCTTATTTTCGATTCAGGTAAGCCAGTAAACAACTTACGTATCTCATCAAAAACCTTGGTATAGGTAGCCGGATTTGATCGGGGCGTTCTACCCAAGGGAGATTGATCCACTTCTACCACTTTATCAACATTCTCCAAGCCTTTTACTTTTTCAAATGGTAGAGGATCTTTTATAGAGTGGTACACATGTTGGTTTAAAAGCGGATATAAGGTTTCGTTTATCAGTGTTGATTTTCCACTGCCCGAAACTCCAGTAACGCAGATAAAGGTGCCGAGCGGAAATGTTGCGGTTACCGATTTTAGATTATTGCCGGTAGCTTTATGGATAGTCAGTGTTTTTCCATTTCCTTTTCTTCGTACTTCTGGTATCTGAATATATCTTTTGTTGTTCAGGTAATCTGCTGTTAGGGTATGTTGTTGAATTACCTGTAATGGTGTTCCGTGCGCTACTATTTCGCCGCCATGCACCCCTGCATAAGGTCCCATGTCAATCAGGTAATCAGCTTGAAGCATCATATCCTTATCGTGTTCTACCACCAAAACAGAATTGCCGGTATCTCTTAGTTGTTGTAAGGATTGAATCAACTTATGATTATCACGTTGATGTAAGCCAATGCTGGGTTCATCGAGGATATACAATACATTAACCAGTTGAGAACCAATTTGTGTGGCCAGCCTTATTCTTTGGCTTTCTCCCCCAGAAAGGGTCATCGCACTGCGGTCGAGAGATAGATAGCCCAAACCAACATCCATTAAAAAACCTAGTCTGCTGCGAATTTCTTTGAGTATTTCGGAGGCTATCGTTTTCTGTTTGCTGCTCAGGTGTTGTTCGATATCCTGAAACCACTCTGCTAGTTGTGATAAATCCATCCTTGCCAGATTGGCAATGTTTTTATCCGCCAGCTTAAAGTGCAAAGCTTCCTTATTAAGCCTCTGTCCCTCACATTGCGGACAATCAGAATGAGTGACGTATTGCATGGCCCATTTTTGGGCTTTTTTAGATGTGTCGTTATTTTGTTGTTGCAGAATATATTTAATTACCCCTTCGAAACTGATGAAATAATTTGAAGAAGTACCCAGTGGGGTGTTTTTAAGGGTAATAGGTTCGCTAGAGCCATAAAGAATAGTCTCCAGTGCTTCTTCGGGGATATTTTTTATAGCTGTTTTTAGGGTGAAATCGTGTTTGTCGGCTATGGCCTGTAGTTGCCAAAAAATAAGTGTGTTTTTGTATTTCCCCAGAGGAGCTATACCTCCGTTGTGAATACTCATGGATTCATCGGGAATTACCTTTTCTATATCAACAATATCTATGGTTCCCAGACCCTTACATTTAGGGCAGGCTCCTTGAGGTGAATTGAAAGAGAAGGAGTGGGGGGCAGGCTCATTGTAAGATATACCTGTAGTTGGACACATGAGATGTTGCGAATAAAATTTCGCCTGATTAGTTTCTGCATTCAGTATCATCATGATCCCTTTCCCGTTTTTCATAGCAAGGTTTACAGAGTCGGAAAGTCGCTTGGTATCTTTATCAGAAACTTTTATTCTGTCGATAACCATTTCGATGCTGTGGTTTTTGTAACGATCGAGTTTATATCCATGTGATAACTCAATCACCTCACCATCTACACGGGCGTGGAGGAATCCTTTTTTTCTGATTTGTTCAAATAACTCCTTGTAATGTCCTTTTCTATTTTGTACTAAAGGAGCCAGAATCATTACATTCTTGCTATTAAAATTATCAAGAATAAGCGTGAGAATCTTTTCTGTGGTGTATTTCACCATTTTTTCACCTGTGTTATACGAGTAGGCATCAGAAGCTCTGGCGTATAATAAACGTAAGAAATCGTATATCTCGGTTATGGTGCCAACGGTTGATCGGGGATTTTTATTGGTGGTTTTTTGCTCTATGGAGATCACCGGACTCAAACCGGTTATTTTATCCACTTCGGGGCGTTCCATATTACCCAGGAACTGACGTGCATAGGCCGAAAAAGTTTCGATATACCTACGTTGTCCTTCGGCATATATAGTGTCAAAAGCCAGGGATGATTTGCCACTCCCACTTAAGCCGGTTATAACAACCAGCTTGTTTCGGGGAAATTCAATATCTATGTTTTGCAGGTTGTGCACGCGGGCTCCCATTACAGAAATGCGTCCTTCTTCAATAAAATCTTCTTTGTTACTATCTATTGTGTTCGTATTGTTTTTCATACCGCTTACAAATTACCCACCAAAAAAATTAAGTAAGCAAAGATAGTAAACTATTGCTGAATGGTAAGCGACTCCTTTTTCAATTTAAGGTCATTTGTAACTATTGGTGTAGCAGGCGATATTTCGCGGGTAATAGTTGTTTCCTGATTAGGTAGCGAAACCTGCTTAGGTAGATAAATAGAATAGGATTTTTTAGATCTGTTAGATAATAAGTTTTCACGTAACCAGGGATTCAAATCCTTAAATTGTTTGTAAGAGATGCCAAAAGAATCAGCAAAATCAGCTATGTTATTGATGGTGCTGTCAATAACAACAGTGTGTATAGGTAAGGCAGGATATAAATCTTCCTTAGCAACGTAAAATCCATATTTTTCAGGAGATGATAGGATTTCCTTTAGAGCTAATATCCGGTATACATATCTACCTGTTTCTTCACCTAATAATAAATCGTAATAGTTATCTGTTTTCTGAATAGCAAGTTGTTTATTTACTCCTGATTTACCTGCATTGTATGAGGCAGCTACCAGGGTCCAGTTGTTGTATAGGGCATAGGACTTTTTGAAATATTTACAGGCTGCTACTGTGGCCTTCTCCAGATGGTAACGTTCGTCAATTTCACTGTTGACTTCTAATCCATATTCACGCGCTGTGGCTGGCATAAATTGCCATATACCTGCGGCTCCCGCAGGAGAAATAGATCGGGGCATTAGTGCACTCTCAATAACGGCTAAATATTTAAAATCTTCGGGTACACCTTGATCTCTTAAGATCGGTTCAATTACGGGAAAATATCTGTTGCAGCGTTTAATGAAAAGTACGGTTTGTGACTGCCAATAGGTGTTAATCAATAATTCCCTATCGAAACTCTCCTTTACCCAGGTATTTTTAATAGGTGCTTCTTCTCCTGCAAAATTTATATTTTGCGGTATTTTTAATGAAAAAATGGAGTAATTATCCTTAAAAGAAAGCACTTTCTTTTCTATAGAAGATGGTTCTGATGAGAAAGTAAAGAGGTTAAGGATAATAAATATGGATATGATACTGGTTGTAACGGTTAATATTTTAATAAATACACTGTTTTGTTTCTTGTTCTTAGTCATTGCTGCCCCACTTTTAAAATATTCTTTATCTAAAATTCTGCACTCAGCGATTGTGAATTTTACAAATTCTGCATCTCATTGTATGAAAAAACAATAGTCTATATAATTTAATCACTTTGTTTTGTGTTGATATATTAAATACGGAATTCTTCTGATTTTGTTTTATGATTTTTAGTTTTATGCACTAAAATATAAAGAATAAAAAAAATCCTGCTTTAGTTTAAAGCAGGATAAATATATAAATTATTCTTAATCATTTTTTTCTTCAGGAAGCTTTTCATCCAGCTTTTCATCAATTTTGCTAATGTCGTATGATTGAAGTGGATTTTTGGATAGTTCGCTGTTTGAGTTACGGTTTTTAAAGATGTCAATAGCTAAATATACAGCTTGACGGAATGATTCTTCATCGGCCACACCTTCTCCTGCAATTTCAAAAGCTGTTCCATGATCCGGAGATGTTCTAACGATAGGCAATCCAGCGGTAAAGTTAACGCCTGATGCAAAAGAAATCGTTTTAAAAGGAAGTAATCCCTGATCGTGATACATAGCTAAAATGGCATCGAACTTAGAAAGGTTGTTGGAGCCAAAGAAACCATCAGAAGGGTATGGCCCAAGAGCCAAAATGCCTTTTTTCTTGGCCTCCTCAATAGCCGGTATAATTATCTCCTGCTCTTCTTTGCCAATGAGGCCGTTGTCTCCCGCATGCGGGTTCAGTCCCAATACCGCTATTTTAGGTTTTCGAATAGTGAAATCCTCTTTTAGGGTCTTGTTCATGATTTTAAGTTTGGCTAATATTTTTTCCTTGGTTACCTGCTGAGGAACCTCAGATAAAGGAATGTGCCCGGTAACCACCCCTACCTTCATAACATCGCTAACGAGCAGCATTAAGGAGTCATTGGCTTTAAACTCACTCTGCAGATATTCCGTGTGTCCTGGGAATTTAAACTGATCGGACTGAATATTTTTTTTATGAATAGGAGCAGTGACTAAAACATCGATCTTGTTTTCTTTTAAATCATTAACGGCTTTGTCTAGTGCAGAAAAGGCGGCTTCGCCCCCCATTTTAGTTTCCTTACCCAATTCAACTTTGATATTGTCATCAATACAGTTGATGATATTTGCCCGCTTAGGGTGTGCATCATCAGCTTCTTTGATGTTATTGAGGCTGAAATTGGAGATGTTTAAGGTTTTACGGTGATATGCAGCAACTTTTGATGACCCGTAAATAATAGGGGTACACATATCAAACATTCTTATATCGGCTAATGCCTTAAAAATAATTTCGTATCCTATACCGTTTATATCGCCATGGGTTATTCCCAATCTTATTTTATCTGTTCTCATAAATTTTAATCATTGATTGCGCTAAATATCGCCATTTTTAATAAGGAAATGGGTCTAAATACTATTTTTTCTTTGTGATGTTATTGGGAAACAATAGATTTAAAGAAATGATACAATAAGCGAACTCCAACTCCGGAGCCTCCCTTGCCTCTGTAGCTACTTTCTTTAAGGTGAAAAGAAGGGCCTGCAATATCGAGGTGTATCCATGGATAGTTTATAAATTTCGATAGAAATTTACCGGCCGTAATAGAACCTGCTTCCCTGCTTCCCAGATTTTTAATATCAGCTATGTCTGATTTTATTAGTTCGTCATAATCACTCCAGAAGGGGAATCTGACCACTCTTTCGTGGGTGGCATATCCTTGTTTTTCTATTTCTGCGAATGTATGATCATTGGCAGTGCCCATGCCTACCGTACCGTATTCTCCAATAGCCATCACCGCAGAGCCTGTTAGGGTTGCCAGATCAATGACTAATTCAGGTTCATATTTATTGGCATAGCTAAGTGCATCTGCCAGAATTAGTCTTCCTTCGGCATCTGTATTAATTACTTCAACGGTAAGACCGTTGTGCATGGTTAAAATATCACTCGGAACAATCGCATTCTGCCCCGGACGGTTGTCGGTAGCCGGTATTAAGCCAATGATGTGAACAGGAACTTTATTTTTGGCAAGAGCTACCAGTGTTCCAATTACGGAGGCTGCTCCTCCCATATCGCATTTCATGGTGTCCAGACTTCCAGGAGGGGTTTTAAGGTTTATGCCTCCTGTGTCAAAAACTACCCCTTTGCCTACTAAAACATAGGGCTTTGAGTTTACGGCGTCTTCAGGTTTCCATTCCATAATGGAGAAAGTAGGAGGATCAATACTTCCTTTGTTGACGCCTAATAGACCTCCGAATTTCAAGGCCTCTAATTTTGATTTATTGAAAACCTCAACATTAAAACCGTCTATCTTCGATTGAGCTACAATAAAGTCGCTCAGTTGGCTTGCATTTAAACGGTCAACAGGTTGGTTAACCAGATCGCGCGTGATATAAACCGCTTCTGTGAGGTTGTTTAGTTCGTTTATCTCCCTGGCTGTAACAACAGGTGAAGAAACAAAAATTTCTTTTAAAGCAAAGGGCTCCTCTTCCTGAATACTTTTATAGGTAAAATGGTATGCACTTAAGGTAATTCCCTCAGTTAAGGCAATTGTTTGATTTTTATCGCCAACCAAATCGATGATAGATACTTCGTCAGCATCTTCCTTTTTTAGCTGTTTAAAGAGAAGGTTGCCATCTTTTCTTCTATTTTCATCTTCCTCATTTCCACTTTCCTTTGAAAAGCAAATAAATATTTGCTGACTTAATTGGTTCAGGTGGACTAAGGTGTCCTTTTTAGCTGTTTTTTTCTTGATATAAGAAATTTCCTCATCGGTAAAATTAAAATCTTTAAGTAAGGAAATGTCTCTTACCAGAAATATAATATTTCCATCTTGCTTTATTTCGATGGATTTTTTAATGATTGGTTGCATAAAATAATAGTTAGTTTAATTCTTTATGATTATCTCCTTGGCTTTTTTGCCTGAAATAATCACGTGTAATTACCTTTTTTAGCTCCCTGTGAATGATTAACTCAGCGATAAGCTCATTATAGGGAGCTTCTTTCATTTCATTTTCGTACTGAGCTATATTTTGTTGACTAATGTCAATTCTGTATAAAAAATGCATAAAACGCTCCAAGCTCTCTGTCATGATGGTTTCTACATGCACTTTCATTTGATCAAACAATTCTTCATAAAAAAACGCAGCATTGCCTGAAAAGTTTATTTCCAAACCAAATTCCGCAAAGTCTTTTTGAATTTGATATCCTGTTTCTACAATCAGTTCATTTTTACGTGAAGCTTTTTGCAAATCATCTCTTGAGGTGGCTGGGAAACTCATTTCTTTTTTTCTTCAATAACAGGTTTGTACGATTGCAAGATAGCCTCGAGCTGACGAATCATATTACGTTTCTGGGCTTTTTGTGGATTATAAGAGTATCCCTCCGTTACAATGACTTTATTTGTTTTGGAATCCAGATGTGACATACTGATAAAAGGTCCTCCCATCATGTCGCCCTGCACTTTCCAAAGGCCACGCATAACAACGGTATTGCTGTCGTTGGGTGTTTTAATAAGCTGATAATAGATGGGAAAGCTATGCTCTGTGGTCATATAAGATCCTTCATGCTCTCCGGGTACTTGTTGCTTCAAAAACTCGTCTCTTTTGTTAAGCAAATATTCTTTGGAAAATGAACCTTCTCCTACATAATCAAATTGATACACCAACACTCCTGTGCTCGAAGTTGGTGTTTCTTGTGACATCCAGATGAAATCTTCAGCTTCTTTTCTAAGTCTAAAATCAGTAGGTATGGTCATGGAAAATTTCCAGTTGTTTTTAAGTTTATCGACCAGGTTTTTGTTAAATGTTTTGTTGTAATAGGTGGTTAAGCGTTCTCTTTCTGCTTTGGTGAAAAAACCAACTAGTTTAAGTTCATGTTTGTGGAGCATTTCCTTCAAACGTTCAGGGGTTTTGGCATTGATACGTACCAAAGCCTGTTGTTTAGCCCAGGTGCTTCTTGAAAATTTAATGCTCTCCTCTGACACATTTTCCCCTACTTCCACAATAATCAGGTTTCGATAGGTTTTCATAAAGTCCGAAAAGGATCGGTGAGGAATAATAGAGACATCAAACATTGGCTCTTCCTGGGGTAAGCCTAACATTGGCT
>JBFHKL010000100.1:0-12981 GCA_041595375.1 Saccharicrinis sp. | reverse complement strand
GTTTTGTTGATAAAAGATGTAATTCTTTAGATTAATATAATTCCATCCACAAGGTAAAACGCTGATAAGCTTCTTCATGATCAGATAGCCACAAAAGAACTTCATTATTATACTTACAACTACTGATAAAATAACTAAAAGGTTCGGACATATTATTTTTATCTAATTTGGAAAAGAAATCCACATAAAACTCCCACCAGAACCCTTTTTTATCCATAGATACTTCAGATAATATTTTAAAAAACGCTGTATTATCCTCAGCAAATTTCACCAGGTAATTTTCATCGTCCTCTGACAGCTCCTTATCTTCGCTCTTGATCTGGCTCATAGCTAATTCAACCTGACCAAATTCACTGTAATTATACCCCGCTTTCACCAATTTAATATCTCTTCGTCCTTTCATCCTAACTCCCTGCTCCCAAAGAGCAGTCAAAAGGTCATAGGCAGTAGAACTTCTATCGCCACCTTGTTCTATCAATAAAAAATAATACAAAGGCAACATACTCTGAACACGCACTCCCTGGTCAAACATCACATAAGCCAATAATAAATGGCTGCTTGCATGTGCAGGTTCTAATTCAATAGCTCTAATCACATGACTTTGTGCTGTAGCATATTCTTTACCATTATACAACAACAAAGCTAAATTATAATGCAACAGATAATTTCCGGGATGTTTTTTCAATCCTTCCCGATACAATTTCTCGGCTCTTTTTTCTCTGCCTAAATTTTCCCATGCAGAACAATTTATTAAATAAGCATCCTCCTGATATTCTCCTCCCCGAGAAATGATTTTACCACTAAAAACAGCCGCATCCTCGTTCTGACCTAATGATAAATAAGTCAACGCCATTTCATAGCATGCCTGATTTGAATTTTTATCATAGCGATAAGCCTGTTTGAAAAAGTTAAGTGCTTCTTCGTAATTGCCTAATTCATATTCCGCTGCACCATTTTTCATGATGGTTTCAAAATCATTTGATTGAGCAAATACTCCATTCATGCTCAAGATTAGCAACATTTGTATAATCAATCTCTTTTTCAATATTCCTTGCATATATTTTATTTATAAAACGCATAAAGAAAACAATAAATTGCCATATGACTGTTTATTTCTGCATAAAAAATGTTAATGAGTTAATGCGGGTTAAAAGAACTTAATAGATTGAAGGATGGATTCTATCTGGCGCACATAAAAAGCTTTATTTTGCTTTCTTGGAGCAAATACAAAACCTTCAACCATTAGTAATTTATGGTTCTTGTCATCTAATAGAAAATAATTTACAAATGGTCCTCCCATCAGGTAGCCTTCCACTTTCCATAGCCCCCGAAGCTCCCTAACCTTCAAGTTATTAAATACCAAATCATTGCTAATAACCGGCAAAGCCATTACTGTAGACATAAAGGTATTTTCCTGAGGTCCGGGAACATATTTTCTCCCCACATTATTTCGTAAAGCCACTAAATCATCCGGTTCCAATGATGTAACACTATCCATATCAAACTCATGAATAATGATAGACTGTATAGTTTCCAGTCTGTCGAAGCGAAACCAAGTAAACCCAGCAGTATCTTTTACTAAGCGATAACCCTGAGGTAAAACCATATTTATATTATACTTTTCCTTAATAAGCTGTTTAGTAGCTTCATCTGCTCCTTTTTTATTAGCTTCTGACATAGATTTTATATCTCCTTTATACAAGAAATTGAATAATTGATTTTTATGAGAATTAAATAGATCAACAAATGATTCCTCATCATTGTAAGTCATTTCTACCACTTGCTGGTTACTGGCCCATACATCTTGCCTAAATTGGATTTTTGCTTTCTGCAAAACTGCAGACTTTATAACAATAATATTTCGATAGGATTTGAAGTGTCCCTCAAAATTTTCTAGACCGATAGTGGTTAATCTAAAGGTAGGTTCGGGTTGAGGTATTGCAGGGAATTCCACGTTGGCAAAATCGGCCATGATTGTTTTTACACTTGACTTCTCAATTGAATGATCCATGACCAGAAGTAACTCTCCCGGTGCACCAATAGATCTTATTTCGCTACCACTACCTTGTGTTTTACAGGCAAAAAGGCTAATTGTCATTAAAACAGAAATAAATGCAACACTACTTAAAGGAGTACAGAATAGGAATGACTTTACATATTTATACATAACATGAAGATTTAAAGGATTAGAAATGAATTACCTGCCACGTAAAAGGGAATAAACGGGGCAGGTACTTTTGAATTTCAATATTTGTGCATATTGCTAATGAGAATTAACAACAAACCATAATTATCAACATATTTATTGTAACTTAAAATTAATTGGTACCTGATAAGATACTGATACTGTTCTTGCCCCCTGTTTACCTGGTTTCCAATCCGGCATTCCAGAAACAACACGCATGGCTTCTTTATCCAATGATGAATCAACACCTCTAAGTATCTTGACATCTCTTACCTTACCATCCTTACCAATTACAAAACTTAAGTAAACTTTACCCTGAATACCATTTTCCTGAGCAATCACTGGATAGTTCACTGATTTAGAAAGATAAGTTAATAAAGCCCGATCGCCTCCGGGGTACTCAGGTTTATTTTCCAGCAAAACAAAAGGAATGACCTCATCATTTTCTTCTTCATCTAAACCAACATCTTCAAGAGCTACAGATAAATTTTCTGTAGATTCCGAATTAAAATCAATTTCCTCAGGAATCTCCTGTTGATCATCCACAATAACCAACTCTTCAATAGGGATGAGTTTTAGTTTTGGCTTTGGAGGTTCAGGCTCTTCTACCCTTACAATAGGAGGCAATTCTAAATCCTCTATGGCTATGCCATTGTCTGCAATTACTCTCCTAGTTTCAGAGCTTGTTTTCCACTCAAAAGCAACCAACGAGGCTCCTAAGGCCAAGACAAAACCAATTTGCATAAACATGTAACGTTTGCGTTCTAAATCGGCTTTTTTCGTTTTTTTAACTTCCATAACTCAATTTTTAAATGGTTATACAACTGAAATATTCAGTGGCATCCAATAAAAACCAATTGATATACCAAAAATCCACACCAAACAACAAACCCTAGCTAATCATTTGTTTTTAAAATATTTACAGCGCTAATATCTCTAAAACACCTGGCTTTATAACTGGTGCAATATCGCCCGCTAGGGCGAAAATAAGCGCCCTATAACAAAAAAAATCCCACACCAGCTTAAGCCGATGAAGGATTCTTTGATTCTTCTATATTAAAAAATAACTAATCGATAAATAACCTCATTTTGTTGTACTGAAGTAGTGATTTAACATCGACCATTTTCTATTCATCATTAAATAGGTACAATTTACATACTCCCTGTAATTTTCATTTTATTTCTTATGGTCATAGGTATAGTCATTCCATCTGGTATTTGTGCATTTGCTTTCACATATGTATTTCCATCAAGTTTCTGATCAACATCTGCAGAGATAATCCATCCTGTAATTTTATCCACCTTTATTTTAGACAATAAAGTACCTGACAAATCATATCTTACATCCATGCCATTATTTTGGACATAAAGATCTTTATCTTTGGTCTTAATTTTTGAATCACCCTGAATTAAATAATAGTCACTATTTATTTCCAGTAACTTATAATCAGTATCTACAACAGCTGCAAAACCAGATTCCAAATTAGTAGTAACATGCCATATCTCTCCAATACGAACAGGTTTATCAGGAAAAATGGCGCTTACCATTTCTATATTTCCTTTAAAGGCCTTAGCTCCATAAGCATTTTTCATTTGCGATTTCAGCTGTTCTTTTTGTTCTTCAGGTATCTCAGGAAACTGATCAATAACAGAATCAAACAAGGACTCAATATTCTTTACTTCAGTAATTTTTCCTTCCATACTCATTTTCACCTCGAAAGGCTTATCGATAAGTTCCCTAAGCACGGTAGACATCACATCTTTCACATCATCAATTTCCGAACTAAACTCCATATTTCCCTGAGGTAGATTCATATTCATGGTCATACTCTTATACCGGACTTCCAAATCATAATCTGATGCATTTTTCTCTTTTACCAGATACGACATCACCCCCTTCGTTGTCATATCGATATTAAATTTTTGACCTTGCACATCCTGCTCAATAATAATATTCGCCTCCATACCTTGACTATATATTTTACCTTTTTCAAGATTTAAAGATATTTTGGTTTTTTGAGCCTGAAGACTAAAGGCTACAAAAAAAACAACGAGCAATACTTGAAATTTTCTCATCATAAATTAGTTTTAATTTTTTTGTTATTAAAAAGTTCATCCAAACTAAAAAAAACTATTAGGATAACAAGTAATTACATGCTTACATTTTAAAACACGCTAACCTTACTTCAAATTTTTCTTAGCTTTGCAACGAATACGGAATTGGTACCACATGGGAAAAATAAACATCCATCAGATTACAGCACATATCAATAACTATTTATCAATAAACCTCGATAGTTTAATTACAGAACCATGTCAAATATTTTTACTGGATGTAAATAAAAAGGTAATTTTTGATTGCAAAAGTAGCCTGTTGCAGAATGATTTTCCTCAAACAAATCATTTACAAAAATATTTCTATACCAAACGAACCTATTTTGAAATTCAGGATTACTGTGTCAATCTGGCATATATAGAGCTATTACCCAACCACAAATTCTACATTTGTCTTGTTATTAAACAAAACACAGAACAAGCCAGATCATTGCTTAACTTAATTGTGGCTTTACTTCAGGAATCCATTCAAAAAATAATACAGCAAAATATCATTGATAAAAATGAGCAATTTACTTTTGCGATTATGAATGCGGTAAATTTTGCAGTATTATCTACTAACCTTAATGGTGATATTTTATATGCCAATAATCAGGCCTGCAGACAACTTAACATACGCCGACGAGACTTAATTACAAAAAAAATAAGCGAGCTTATTCCAAACTGGCAAAGAATAACACAAACACTCAGTGATGGCAATGAAATACAAAACGAGGAGACTACTATTGATAATGGTAATGAGACGCTGAATTTCAATTTAAACTGCTCAGCCATTTTCGATATAGATACCACCAAGATAGGCTATGTTGTGACCTTTCGGTCCATTGAAAAGGTATATCAACTGGTAAATAAATATACCGGCATGCAAGCCCGTTATTATTTCAGCGATATCATTGGAAAAAGTAAGCTTATTCGTCAGGCTATTCAATATGCACAAACTATTTCAAACAGCCCTTCCACCATATTAATTGAAGGTGAAAGTGGCACAGGTAAAGAGGTATTTGCACAAAGTATTCATAATGCCAGTAATCGAAAACACAATTCCTTTGTGGCCATTAACTGCGCAGCCATATCTGAAAACCTGATTGAGAGTGAATTATTTGGCTATGACGATGGGGCCTTTACTGGAGCTAAAAAAGGAGGACACCCAGGAAAATTCGAGTTAGCCAACAATGGAACCTTATTTTTAGATGAAATTGGCGATATGAACCCCAATATGCAAGTAAAATTACTCAGAGCCATTCAGGAGAGCAGTATTACTCGCGTGGGGGGAAACAAGCTCATCCCTGTGGATGTAAGAATCATTGCAGCTACCAATAAAAATCTTCAGGAGGAAGTTGAAAAAGGAAATTTTAGAATGGACCTGTTTTACCGCATTAGTGTTATTCCATTGCATATTCCTTCTTTACGTGAAAGAAAAGGTGACTTACCTGCTTTAATTCGTTTTTTCCTGAATCAAAAAAGTTTAAAACTCCAAAAAGATATTCCTCACATTGGCTACTCTGTGCTACAACAATTGTTAGACTACGACTGGCCGGGCAACGTGCGCGAACTTGAAAACTATACCGAACAACTGGTTATTTTTAATGGTAAAATCTCCCTCGATGGTTTCCACCAACTAAAAAATCAAGGCATCAACCCCATGAAAGATGCCATTCTATTACAGGCAACAGAATCTAATTCTGATTTAACTCTACAGGAAATAGAAAAAAGACATATTTCCTTAACCCTAAAAAAACACATGGGCAATATGACACAGGTAGCCAAATCACTTGGAATTGGAAGAAACACCCTGTACCAGAAGATTAAAAAATATAACATTACCGTAAATAAAGACTAAAATAGTGGCTATAATTACTTTAAAGACCTCCTTTAACCAAAGAATACGGTAAGTTTAAGGAAATACAAAATGTCCTATTTTAGAACACTGTTCTATTTTAGAACGGTTAAATTAGTCAAATCGTGTTCAATTTCAGAACACTCGGCAATTTATCATCTTTCTTTATTTTCCTATACAACTACATACCAGCACATTAAAACATATGGCACAAAATTAGTTGTTTAAAGAAAAAACTACGGCCATGGAAACAAAAATCAACAAGCATAATATCAGGATTTGTTTGGGAAGCTCTTGTTACACGCGGGGCAATGCGGAGAGCCTTAAGATTATACAACAATATGTAGAAACAAAAAACATATCTGCCTCTTTAGATTTCAGAGGTCATTTATGCAACGAGAATTGTAACAGAGGTCCGATCATTAAGATTGACAATGAAATATTCGAAGAAGTACAACCTTCTCAGGTTGAAAAGCTATTAAAAGAAAAGTTGGGCTAAGCATGATCAATCAAAAACCCATCTATACTGTTGAAAACGACTGCATGGACTGTTATAAATGTGTACGTAACTGTCCATCGAAAGCCATAAAAATAACAGAGCATAAATCATCTATTATTGATGAACTATGTATTTATTGTGGAAAATGTGTTTCTATTTGTCCGGCTGGCGCCAAACACATACGCGATGGAGTAACAAGGGTCAAACATCTGATAAAATCAGGAGTACCCACCATAGCCTCTATTGCTCCATCGTTCAGAGCTGATTTTCATCACCTAAACGATCAGGAGTTTATTCAACGACTTTATAATTTAGGTTTTAATTACGTTTCAGAAACTGCGCTAGGAGCTCAAATTGTAACTGCGCATACCCAGCAGTTTTTAGAAGCACGCAACAAAGGCATATACATCTCTTCGGCTTGCCCCGGAGTTGTTGAACTGATAAAAAAATACTACCCCAAATATGTAGTAAATATCATTCCTTTTTTATCTCCTATGCTGGCTCATGCCAAGAGTTTAAAAAAGTTAGTTAATAAAGAGTATAAAACCATTTTTATTGGCCCCTGTGTTGCCAAAAAAGCGGAAGCAGACAAATGGCCGGGATTAGTTGATACTGCCATTACTTTTAAAGAGCTTAAAGATTGGATGGACGAACCCTGCAACCAGGACAAACAAAAATCTGAAAACAAAAACCATCAACAGTTTTACCCATTTGAGGCTAATAATGGAAAACTTTACGCCATTGAAGGAGGAATGATAAACTCCTTTACTCCTAACTCCACGAGTCATGTACTAAAACTTCATTTTTCAGGGATTGACCAGATAAAAAAAGTATTAGATGGATTAGATACCATTGAACACGACGCACCAGTCTTTCTTGAGCTTTTACTCTGCGAAGGAGGATGTGTAAATGGTCCGGGCTGTCATTCTGAGAACAATCCGGTAAAAAACAAAATCGACATCCTGTTTAGTAAGCCTATAAAACCTACAAAACAACAGGAGCTTCCGGTTCATTTGAATATCGAATGTGATTATTTTGGTTCAAAACCCATAAAACTACCTCATTATTCCCCTGCTGCCATACAAGAAGCACTGAATAATATTGGAAAAACAAGATCGGAAGACGAACTCAACTGTGGAAGCTGCGGGTACAACACCTGTCGTGAATTTGCGGTAGCCACATTAAACGGAATGGCCGAATCAAACATGTGCGTCTCGCACTTACGTAAGATAGCTCACAATCAGACTTCTATACTATTAAAAAAGATCCCTTCTGGGGTAATACTAGTGAATAGCCAACTAAAAATTACCGAGATAAACGAAAGCTTTACCCGAATGTTGGGCTATAATAATTCTGAAGATCACACTCCCATCTTCAATAGCAAAGAGATGGATATTGAAGATTTAGGCTATTTTACCGAACATTTTAAAACGGCCATTCATACAGGTAAAGAATACAATCAAATACACATTACGCAAAATGGAAAAAACTTTCAATTATCCATTTTTAATATTCAGAAGTTCAAACTTATAGCCGGAATTATTCAAGATTTTGAGAGCAAGGAATTTAAGGCCGATATTATTGAAAATAGAACGCGTGATGTAATCAAGAAAAATATGGAAACTGTTCAAAAGATTGCAGCTCTTCTGGGTGAAAACGCTTCCTACACCAACTCGTTATTAAACTCTATTTTAAGTGATTTTACAAAGAAAAGCAATGAAAAAATCATTAGTGAATGAATAGTCAATTTGTCATAGAAGCAGAAAACATATGCGAAGCCAAAGCAGGACAACCTGTTTGCGGGGATACAGTTCTTCTAAGCAAGATTAAGGAAGAGAACCGCATGGTGACTGTTATGTCCGATGGCTTGGGAAGTGGTATTCAAGCCAACGTATCAGCAACTATGACCAGCACAATGGCCCTTCAGTTTACCATAAACGGCGAGCCCATTGAACGTACTGCAGAATTTATTACCAACACACTACCTGTTGACAGCAGACGCAAGATCAGCTATGCTACTTTTTCCATTGTAGATATCAATTACCGAGGAGAAGTAAAAATCATTGAATACGACAACCCTTCTGCTCTTTTGCTTAGGGATGGAAACTTTATCAATCTTCCTAAAAAACAAAAAACTTTAGCACATCTGAACGCAACAAGTAATACATTTTATCAGTATCATTTTAAGCTTGAAAAGGGAGACCGAATTATTTTGGTAAGTGACGGAGTAACTCAATGCGGCATGGGCACCAACGAAATGCACTTTGGCTGGCAAAAAGAAGGTCTTGAATCTTTTATTAAAGAGCAAGTATTTAATCAACCTGATATTTCTGCGCGTGATTTGACTAACAACATTATCAACAAAGCCAAAACCATTGACAAAGGAAGATTAAAAGACGATGCCTCATGTTGCGTATTATATTATCGACGCCCCCGTAAATTATTAATTATTACCGGCCCACCTTTTCATAAAGAAAATGATTATCATCTGGCCAGAAGTATTCATGAGTTTAATGGAAAAACAATAATATGCGGAGGAACAACAGCAAAAATTATAGCTCGGGAATTAAATACCGATGTAGAAATAGATCTGGAAAACTACCAGCCTGGCCTACCGCCAACAGCTATCATGAAAGGTGTTGACTTGGTAACAGAAGGTATAATTACCCTGGCAAAAGTATCGGAAGAATTAATAAACTATAACAGTGAAAAAAGGACAAATCTATCACCTTCCGAAAAAATCACCCGTATGATGCTTGAAAACGATGAGATAAACTTTATATCCGGGACCAGAATAAACAATGCACATCAAGACCCAAACCTGCCCGTTGAACTTGAAATTAGAAGGAATGTCATAAAGCGAATTACCGAAACACTGGAAAATAAATACCTAAAAAAAACCATCACAACCTTTATATAAGGAATCAGGAATAAGACAAAAACTATAAAAACACATACAACAAAAAATTGATTATGACCTATTTTAACAATGCTATTCAAACAAAACGCGAATTATTAACTCGAATTATAAAGCTATTAAAAAATGATGAATTGTTTGATAAAATTGACCGTATACCATTGGAAATGCGTCCTAAATCAAAATCTCCCATACGTTGCTGCGTACACAAGGATCGTGCTGTAATTAAATACAAAGCAATGGCCATGATGGGTTTTAGCATGGAGGATGAAGAAGACGAGCTTACCCCTTTAAAAATATATGCCGAGAAAGCCATTAATAACCAAGCTATGCACAAAGAACATCTTACAGTCATCGACGAAGCATGTAGTTCTTGTGTACAGGTTAATTACACAGTTAGCAACCTTTGCCAAGGGTGTGAAGCTAGAGCTTGTCAGGTAAATTGTCCTAAAGATGCGATTAGGGTTTTAAATGGAAAGGCCATTATTGATCACCAAAAATGCGTTAGCTGTGGCTTGTGCCAAAAAGCTTGTCCATTTCATGCTATCGCCTATTTACCTGTCCCTTGCGAGGAGGCCTGTCCTGTAAATGCCATTAAAAAAGACGAAAATGGTATTGAAGTAATTGATATGGATAAATGTATTTATTGTGGAAAATGTATGACAGCCTGTCCCTTTGGTGCAATCATGGAAAAATCGCAGATTGTTCAACTCAGCAGTAAACTAAAAGGCAAGGATGAAATGGTGGCCATGGTAGCACCTGCTATCTTCGGTCAGTTTAAAACAAATCCTGGACAGCTGCTGGGCGCATTAAAACAAATAGGATTTACACATATTATGGAGGTTGCTGAAGGTGCCGATATTACCGCTAAAAACGAAACGACTGAATGGATTGAAAGTGTGCAATTAAATAACCCTTTCCTCACATCTTCATGCTGCCCGGCACATACCCTGTTAAGCGAAAAACATATCAAAAAAATAGCTCCTTACGTTTCGCATACCAAATCTCCAATGATATACACTGCTGAATTAGCTAAAGAAAGATATCCTAATGCCCCAAGAGTTTTTATTGGGCCATGTCTGGCTAAACGTAACGAAGCAGAAAAATCGGGATTAGTAGATTATGTGCTCACATTTGAAGAACTCAACGCTATTTTTACTGCCTACGAAATACATTTTTCCGACACCACAAACATGGAACTGGAACCTGCTATTTCTACAGCAGCCAGAGGTTTTGCCTTAAGTGGAGGTGTAGCCAATGCTATTAAACAATCTATTCCAAACGGCTATGCATTCAAGGAGTTTTTGGTAGATGGATTAACCAAGAAGAATATCAAACTATTAAAAGCCTTTACTGCCAAAGCTCCCGATTATAATTTTATAGAAGTGATGGGTTGCGAAGGCGGATGCATCAATGGTCCTGGTTCTGTAGCTAACTCCAGAGCCAGCCAGGCAGCCATGAAAAAATTCATCCAAGAATTAGAAAGCTCCAACATTCCAGTATAAGTAACAATATACTCAATTCACCTTCCTCTTATTGTGTAACAAACAATAAGAGGAAGGATTTATAGGACTTACAATAAAAAAGCTGTCGCTGAAACGATCAACAACAACCCATTCTCAGAACTAAAAAATCTCATCATACACTTACCTTAAATAATATTTTTAGTTTTTACCAGGCCTGACACCTTTTCATAAGCTACCCTTTAATAAGCTTTACTTCTAAAATTTGCACTTGCCTACTTTTCTACAATCCACCTCTTTCTTTTAATTATTTTTCACACAATTTTAATATTTTTAAAACTTTAGCTATATTGCAATTGTCGCACCAATAACTGGTTGACCAATTTAATTACTATTTTCTCGTACTTAGAAGTAAAATTTTAAACAAAAAATCTACAATGAAAAACAGTCTACTATTAACCTGTGCTGCCTTGTTAGTCTTCTCCTGCATAAGAAAGTCCAATACGGAAATTATTTATGTAAAGAATTATCATGAACTAAATAAAGCAATCAGCCACATCTCTCCAGGGGATGAAATAGTGATGGCTAATGGCATTTGGGAGGATGTTGAAATTAATTTTTTTGGTAAAGGTACCAAGGAATCCCCCATCATACTTCGTGCTGAGACTCCCGGAAAGGTGTATATACAGGGGCAGTCATATTTACATTTAGGAGGGCAAAATTTAATTGTTGATGGTTTATACTTCAGGAAAGGTTATTCGCCCAAAAGCTCCATTATAAGATATATGATAGGTGGGGATAGTATTGCAAATAATTGTAGAGTGACAAATACTGTTGTTGAAAATTTCACCAAACCCAACAGAGCTACAAACGATAAGTGGATTGAATTTTACGGCAAAGAAAACCAGCTGGATCATTGCTATATTACTGGTAAATCAAATGATGGCGAGACAATAAGAATATTTTTCACTGGCAATGAGCACGTTAACACGCACCATCAGATCGTGCACAATTATTTCGGACCTCGCCCCAGAAAAGGAGGACCCAGGGCAGAAACAATACGAGTTGGAGATAGTAAAACAAGACTTACTCCTGGTTACGTAAATGTTTCTGATAATTATTTTGAAGCTTGCAATGGAGAGGTTGAAATCATCTCCGATAAAACAAATTATAATTCATTTGCGAATAATATTTTCTATCAGTGCGAAGGTTCTATGGTGCTACGACATGGAAACTACGCCACCGTTAATGGAAATATTTTTATAGGTGGTGATAAGTCTCCGTTCTATGGTGGAATAAGAGTAGTAAACACAGGACATTGGATAACCAATAATTATTTTTACAAAATAAGAGGGGAACAGTTTAGAAGTCCATTAGCCATCATGAATGGTATTCCGATGACACCATTAAACAGATACAAACAAGTTACTGATGTTGTTATTGCCTACAACACATGGATCGACTGTAAATCTCCCTGGCAGATAGGTGTTGGCCAGAATAAAGCAAGTGCAGATGTACTCCCAAAAAGTGAGATACGTTCCGCTCCCCCCATCCGCTCCATAATGGCTAATAATTTAATATACAACACAAATAAGGATAACTCCCCGATAGTGAATCATGATAATATGGATGGTATACTCTTTAAGAATAATATCATTGACAATAACGGTAACGAATACACAAAGTTTGGTATACTAAGAAACGAGCGCATAAAAATGAAGCAGCTTAATGAATGGTTGTTTGCTCCGGAAGAAATGCAAAACGATTTTCTAAACGAGGTATATGCAGGTTATGATTTTAACAGAATTCAAGAGGACATATTTGGTGTTTCAAGGGCTCGCAAAAACAGAGTAGGTGCCATCACAGAACTATCTGCAGCTGAAAAATTTGTAATTGACAAGAAAAAATACGGACCCCAATGGTTCTCTCCAGATAAAGTAGCTAGCAAACCAAACATAATTACTG
>JBFHKL010000099.1:0-13052 GCA_041595375.1 Saccharicrinis sp. | reverse complement strand
TTTTAATGAAAAGGAATTAAGAACGAAAGACCAATCAGTAAGGTTAGAAACTAATTTAGTGTAAAGTCTAATCTATAACTTTTGTAAACGATGTATCTTAACGAACATTTGTAAGACGACCTGATATTAAGCGAATTGAAAACTAGTTTTAAGGACTATATAAGAGTTAGAAAAATATGACAAAGAATAATATAAAACGACTAATCTTATTTAGTCTCTTGATTATTATAGTTTTGACTTATGTAAATAATTTCAGTATTGATTGTTATTCAGTATGGAGGAAAAGATTAACGATCCTGATTTTAGCAGCAACAGGTATTATCTCATATTACATCTATAAATTTTTCATTAAAGACCGGCTGAATTCATTCTTAAATAGTGTTTGGAGAGAATTATGGATTTTATTTCCAATTGCATTGTTCATACTAATATTATTTGTTCAGTCAGTGTTATATGACGGAATTAGAAATTACCATTATTCGAATTTTACTATTCAAGTGGAAGGAATCATGATTGATTCAAAGTATTACTATTTCCCAGTTAAAGATGTTAAATGGCACGGACAAATTACTTATAACAAACTAGAAAAAAGCGAGAATCAAAAGGTGGTAGTTGAATATTCAGAAAAGAATCCGGTTATTAATAGACCTATAAGATAAGAAAAAACAGTGGCTAACAATTAAGCTTTCGATCAAAGCTAGCGCTTGCGACTACCTTTGATTGAAACAGGGGTTGTGCTTAACCCATCTTCAATACCACAATGCCATTTTCTATAGTTGATTCTATTTTTTCTCGCAAGGTTTGTATTTGCCTTTTACGTTGTCGCCGCAACATACCTTTTCTATTTGATAAAGATGGCTTGAATGCGCAGTATCAGTAATATATAAAATTGAATAATAGTTTACCTGAAATTCTTTAGGCATATTATTATTGATAAATAGGTATAGATGTTCAATAGATTTTTTGTATCTCTGTAATCGTAAATTAAATCACTACTATAAAAAAATAACCGGCATCATGTTACGGTTACTGACAAATAGTATGGTTATGGAGTAGTTGTGTTTTATGCTAAAAGAACAATCGTTTTATATAAATAATAATGATAAAAGAAAGAATAATCATTGTAGATATTCTACGTGGATTTGCACTACTTATGATTGTATTGATTCATTATGTAGAGCATTTTGATTTTTTTAAGTCACCTCAAGTGAATTTTCTTTTCTCTGGTGCCATTGATCAGGAAGTAATGAGGCTTACATTTCTTTTTATAAGCGGAAAGGCATACTCAATTTTTGCTTTACTCTTTGGATTAAGTTTTTTCATACAAATGGATAATAAATCACAAATAGGGATTGATTATAGTTGGCGCTTTTTATGGCGGATGATTATTTTACTAATAATTGGATTTTTTCATTCGCTATTTTTTCGAGGCGATATTCTTCATATTTATGCATTATTATCGCTTCCAATAATTTTACTGTTTAAGGTAAGAACTAACTATCTTTGGATTATTGCATTTTTGCTGGTAATTCAAATCCCCTTGATTTATAATTTAGTACAGACATTTACCAATTCAACTTATGAGTATGTTAAACCTTTAAAAGGATATTTTGCTGAAGGTAATTCTGTTTATGCAACAGGTAGTTTCTGGGAGGTAATACAGTATAATTTTTGGAAAGGACGAATTACGGTTTGGGCTTGGACGTTTAATAATGGCAGGTATTTACAGCTTATTGCACTTTTTATAGTTGGTTTGATACTTGGGAAAAAACGATTTTTTGAAAATATTAAAACTAAGTCTAAATGGTTAATGATTGTTTTACTAATTAGCATTGCACTGATTATTTTGCTAATAAATCTAAATAGTAATCTTCAGACCATTGATTTGGCAAAACTTCAAAAAGAATTTTTAAATACAATATTGACCTCAATTATTAACCTGGCTGCAACATCGGGAGTTATTTCTTTAGTTACTTTATTATATACAAGGTTTAAAAGTCTTTATATTTTTAAGTTATTTTCGTCATACGGAAAAATGAGCTTAACGAATTATATTGTACAGGCAGTTATAGGGGTGATTTTGTTTTATGATTTTGGTTTTGGACTTTATAAATATTTAGGTTCTACATGGAGTATTATATTAGGAGTATTAATTTTTCTGGTTCAAGCAATGATTAGTAAATATTGGAACGATAAATACAAGTATGGACCTTTAGAATGGCTTTGGAGATGTTCAACAAACCTTGATTTTAGTATAAATATTAGACGTTAATTCATTTTGAAAATAATAAAAACATAATAGTCATAATAGATTTAAAAGGGACACTAAAAGCACGAAAACACAACAATGTGTATAATTCATAAGGGTTTCGGAGATTTCCTAGCGTTTTCGCTCGCTTTAATTTCGGGTGGTGACTTGATAGGTTTGAAGCCCCCAATCTCCAACGATTTCATACTGCAAACGTTGTACGTAATTATAGAAAACATAACCTAACAGAAGATAAATATTTGTCAAATGAGTGGAGGAGCAGGTCACCTTGCGGACATGAACAATAGAATGAAACAAAATCGTTCTATAAGAACATCACAGAAATCGCAATTTAAAACAAATATCAACGACAGTATTGTATTAAGCAATAAGCCTGATATATTAAACTTTAAAAAAGTTTCAAATCAAAAACTTACTCAAGTAAAAGACAAGATTAAAAAGAAGGCTAAGTTAGAGCGTAAAAGAGATCGAATAATTATCATAGCAGGAGTAATAGTAATAATTATTACAGCTATTTTTTTTTGTAACTATTGAATTTAATAAGCTAAAAATTGACCTCATATATCAACAAACATAGAATAAGCTAGATGCAAAAATTTTAAAAGACCTTTTATGCACAAAACAGTTTTTGACAAAGAATTCGTGATAACACGTGACGATTGGAATTTTGAATATCAAAAAACATTAACTCAAAAGTTAGATTCTATTTCAACAGAATTTGACCAAAATACACTAAATGAAATAGTATTATGGAAAGTGAATCGTTATGCAGAATTCGAAACAAATTTAATTGCTCAGATTAATTCAGTAGACAATAATGAAACTAAAATTGACTATGAAAAAACTAAGCTTATTTTGAGAGGCCTTTTAAAAACAAAAGGAGTCCAACTACCGATGGCATCAACCATATTAAGGTATCGAAACCCAAATATTTACCAAATAATCGACCAACGAGTTTACCGCATAATATACCCAAACCAAGAATTAAAACTCCAGACATATGCGTCAGAAGCAAACCTGAATAATCAAATTGATATGTATCTAGAATATTTAAAAGACTTGAATAAAGTTTGTTCTGATTTAAATATACCATTCAGTCAATCAGATAGAATTTTATTCATGGCGGACAGAAGGATAAATAAAGAGAATAAATTGAAGAATTATTAAAAACAGCATAACAACAATTGTGTATAATTAATGGCAGTTTGGCCATGTTTTGGTCGCGCGTAAGCCGCTAGTTGTCTTTGTCATGGCTGACAAAGACGCAGCCCGCATTTTCTGCCACTAAATCATACACTTTTACGTTGATATTTAATGCAAAAAAAAGAAACACACCCACAATATCAAAAGCAAAAAACTACTTATTGGGCTAATTATCATAGTTGTGACTAAGATGATGTTGGATTTGACATTCAAAATTAGTTATTCAGAAAAGGATTTTTATAAAATTTCAGAATTGAAATTAAGTGATTCAATTCTAATTAAAACAGGTAAAATATTTTTTGGTAAAAACGTGAAAGGTAAAAATTGAAGCAATTATATTTCCAGACACATACTTGGTTTGTGGAAAAGAAAAAGAAATAGACTATGTATACATACGGTTTTATCCAGACTGGTGCAATGAATATTTAATTCCTGCAATTTCAAAGCCTGAAGGCTATTTAGACGAAGACTTGTTATCAGAAGCTAAAAATATTCATGAGGAAAACTTTAAAAGTTATATGCATTTGAATGAGTATCCAATAGTACGTGAGGATTATGTGCCAATTGTGATAAAGAATAAAGATAGTGATCAAAAAGAAAGAATTTCATATAGCCTATAAATAACACTAAATTAAACATACTGGCATATATTCTTATACAACAAGTTGTAGCCAATTTAAAATGAGAAACTCTGTGTTATATATAAATTACCATTACTTTTACTAAGTATGCAAAAAAACAATATAGACCTAAGCTTTTATTCATTTTTCACAAAATACTCTGTGATGGAAGACTATGGATTTAGTTCAGGATTTGTCAGCAGAATATTTAAAAAAATCCTTCCATCTATTCCAGAAGAGGGGACTGTAGAGTTTTTGTTATTTAAAAGCAGAAATAATATTAATTCTATAATCAGTTCAATCGATTTTGAAAATATTTACAGTAGTAAAATATCTGAAGAACTGGACATAAGCATTAAAGCGCTATGTTCAAAAATAGCAGCATTTGGTCTCGACAATAATATTAATAATAAATTCAAACTACTAAAATTAGATAGTGATTCTTTTGAAACGCTACTATCTCAGATGATACAACTTGAGAGTAACGATTTGCATAAAATTAAAGAATTAACTAGCACTTTGGATGCTATTGAAAATAATATCCTTGCATTAAGAAGATTCAAAAGTATGATAGGCATTAGCCTTCACTTAACTATTGTGACCAGAAGGATTTTAGAATTTATACATAGGGTAAAAGAATTGCTTGTGTTAAAGTTAAATCTAAATTCCGTGTCCCATTGGGAAGAAATTTTAAAAAACTATATTAAATATTATAAAGAAAAATACAGCATAAAGACATTTATAGTAGGTCATTTTGATTTGTTAATATTTGAAGCAGTAGAACATACTTCCAATAAAGGAGGAAAGTATATTGCAGATACCCGTCAAGAATACTGGCAATTTTTATACAAATCGATGCTTGGCGGAGCGCTTATCGCATTTTTTGCACTCTTTAAAATATATATGGGAACATATAAATTGGAGCCTTTGGGATATGCTTTTATCACTAGTTTAAATTATGCCTTCTGCTTTATTTTAGCAAAACAAATGGGAGGTATAATTGCTACAAAACAGCCAGCGATGACTGCATCTGCCATTGCAAAACATATAGATAAGAATGATGATTTGAAATTTGATTCTATAAAAGAAATTGTAAACCTAATAAAGAAAGTTTTGGGAAGTCAATTTATTTCTCTGGTAGGTAATTTTACAATGGCACTGCTTTGTTCTTGTCTGCTATTTAAGGTTTTTCAATGGATTGGTGTGCAGAATTCTTTGGGCATTGAACCTGTTTACCTGATGAAAGATGTTATGCCAAGTATTCATTTAATTGGCTATGCCGCTATAGCAGGTATCTTTCTCGCCCTTTCAGGTTTAATTTCAGGCTACGTTGATAACAAAGTTATAGCATCAAAAATTGCTTACCGTATAACAAATAGTAGGCTATTTTTAAAAAGCACTGTTATAGCAAATTTTATTAAAGCCAGAGGAGGAAGCCTTTTTGGCAATTTAAGTCTCGGTATTTTTCTTGGTAGCGCTTTCCTTTTAAGCTATATAGCTCCTCTATCAATCGATATAAGACATATTGCCTTTAGCACCTCTTATCTTGGCTATTCTGTTATGAGTCTGCCCTTTGATATTGTAATAATAATCAAAGCATTAATAGGAATTATGCTAATTGGATTTACAAATCTTATAGTCAGTTTTTCAATTACCTTATTACTTGCATTAAAATCAAGAGGAGCTAAATTTTCATTAATCCCTCATTTATTTATTCATTCAATAAAAGATTTCATCAATAATCCACTTGAATATTTTATTATCAATAACAATAGTAAGCTTTCAAAAAAAAATAATGGTAATTAAAACCAGCTAAAACTCTTTGTCAGAAAAACAAATTTATAAGGTTCAATTTGTGACCTTTTAAACTGAGTTTGGGTTGTAGCTTTCCTGCTTAAAAAGCCAGAGCTCTTATTGCAAAAACTTCCGGAAACATATTCGTTTTTTTCTTGCAAGATCATTGCTTCGTTGTAAGCGTCCGAGCTACTACATCTTGAATAATAATTAGTGAATCCTTTATTTGGTGCGCAAACCATACTTATGGCCTATTACTTTGGTCAATTTATTGAACGAAAAACAAGGATTCAGTCAGAAGAATAAAGTGCTTGACAATAAAATATTTAAAACAGAATACTGTCATATTTTTACCAGGCCAAATTATATTGACAAGAGACGGAGTTGTTAGTAATGCTCTAAAGTGACTAATTTTTATTCAAAAAAAATAAAACAACAAAAGCTATCTTGATTAATGGAAATTTAATATCTGCTAAATTTATATTCAATGTAAAATGCCTTAGCAATAAATAACTATTGCTAAAGCATATCTTATCTGGTTTATTCTATTTACAAAAGCTTCTCTGCTCCCGAATAAATTTCATCAACGCATACTACAGCCGCGCCATGCCCAGGTAAACGTTCCGGATTCCAGGACTTCATATGATCATATTCCTTTCCTGACGTAACATACTCAATACTCCCCTTTGCTTGATAGGATTTAGGTTTCTCATCCTTAGTAATAAACAAAATGGAAGCATTGCTTCCTGCTAAAATATTCTTTAAGGTCTTGTCAAAAAAATTATTTGCAACAATAATTTTATTTTCATTAAAAATAGATACACAAGTAGCATAAATAGAATTCGCAATACCATCTTCTGACACAGTGGTAAAAATCACTTCAGGTTTTCTGTTTTCCCAGGCTGCTAAAACCTCCTTAGGAAATGTCTTTTTAGTTTCCATTAAAAAAAATTTATAATAATATTTGGAGCAGGTAAATTCAAGGCAAATATAATAAGAATATTCTCATATCAATACGAATGTAAATTATTAATAGGTAAGCTTACAATCACTGTAGTACCCTTATTCTTTTCCGACTGAAATTCAATTTCTCCTTTATGCTCCTGAATAATAGTATAGGATATAGATAAACCCAAACCTGTTCCCTGTCCTGGGTCCTTGGTAGTATAAAAAGGATCCATTACTTTGGTTAAATCTACCTCTGAGATACCACAACCTGTATCGGTGATTGTTATAGTTACTTTACTATCAAGAAGTTTTGTTTCAATACCAATAAGCCCCTCACCTTCAATAGCCTGAATAGCATTCATTAAAATATTAATAAAAAGCTGATGTAGTTTTCCTACATTTCCTCTCAACAAGCAAGTCTCACTAAAATACTTCTTTTCAATTTTAATTCTATGCTTAATTTTATTTTGCAACATCACCAAACAATTATCTATAATCACATGAATATTATACGATTCATTAAGTGTGTTATTGTTTCTACTAAACTGGTTTAAACTATTAACAATCGTTTCTACCCTATAAATTCCGGTTCCTATACTACTTAATAAAACATCAATTAATTCCGATTTCTCATTCGGTTGTTTTATAAAATAACTCTCCAAACCATCCAATCCGCCTTTAATAAAATTTAAAGGGTTATTAATTTCATGAGCAACTCCGGAAGTGAGTATACCTAAAGAAGCCATTTTATCGGCTTGTAAAAGTTTTATTTGGGTTTCTTTTAAATATTTTAGTGCCTTCTGAAGTTCCTTATTTTTATCAATTATTATCTTATTCTTTTCTGATAATTCATCATTTATGATTTTAAGTTCATGGTTTGATGCATTTAGCTCTTTGGTTCTTTCCTTCACCAATAATTCCAAATTTTTCCTATGTTGTTCAAGTTCTATTTCTGTATGTTTTTTATCTGTTATATCACGTAAAACCAATAAAAAATAATTGTTATTATCTAATTCAACCAAGGTAATACTTATGGAGACATCAAACAATTCCCCATTAGGCCTTAAGAGCTGCCAATCATACACATACGATCCTCCCAAGGAGACATTCTTAAGAATATCCAAACTCCTTTCGTAGGAATTCGAACCATCAGGTTGAAATTCAGGACTAAATTCATAGATAGCTTTTCCTTCAAAGAAACCTATTTGGCATTTAAACATTTTATAGGTGATGCTGTTACAATCGAAAAAATAATCATTCTCAATTAATACAATAGCATCATTTGAGCTTTCAAATAAGGTTCTGTATTTCTTTTCTTGGTTGATTAACTCTATATTTTGCAGATAAATTTTTGTATTATTTATTGATATATGTTTTTTAAAATAATAACTAACATAGAGCAAGCCTATTGAAGTAAAAAAAATAGTCCCGGCATCGATAGACCACGAGATATAATTGCGGGCATAAAGATCGATATGAATATCATAATCCAATAACTGAATAGAGTATAAGTAAGCAAACAGTATATATACAGATATATATATCATCAATACCCCAATTGCTTTTCGAAAGGACATAACAAAAGAAGCAAAAACAGGAATGATTACGATAAAAATTTTTGCAGATGCCAGATACCCATAACTATATATACCCGTTATGACCATCACTAACATGACACCTAAAAAAACAAACAGCTTGAAATCAAGGAATAATCTTTTTCTATAGAATACTAACAAAAAAAGAATCAGCCAATCAAAGGCTTGAATAAAATAGGTTGCTACAAAACCAAATTTAACAGCGCGTAAGGTAACAATGATAAATGTAACAGATATAATTAAGGAAAATGCTACTAAAGCAAGATTGACAATTTTATCTTCCAGTTCGGTGACTTTTGTATCTATCTCATTATTTTTCATCTGATTAAATTTACTTTTTCAACGGCCAAGTGGAACGCTCGAATAAATTTAATCATCCGTTTATATGTAAATTTGGATAATCAAATTTACATGGTCGTTCATATGTTTATAATTTGATTTTCACTTACCATATGTAAAACCCAAATAGCAATCTTCATCCTGTTTGTAAATCCTTTTACATGCGTGTTTTATGTCATTAAAAATAAGTCTATTTTAAATATCCAATATTCATAGCGATACTCGCCCTAAGTGCCTAAATAATTAACTTGCTGATAGTATTTGTTAATTACTCCAAGCCCTCTTTAGCTAAATATACTGAATCATATCCATTAGTGAACAACAATAGAACTATATTTATTTATTCAACCCAATAGGAACAAACTGTATTTACCCCAAAATACGCGCAAAAAAAATGCAGGTCTAATGTTTATACTAATCTCAATCACAAACATGAGGAGCATTGACATTTGAGTTCCTCCTGATATACGGGGATGCTAAATACAAATTAGATTTTGTCGATGTTTAAAAAGAAAAATACGAATACCTTAAACTGCAAACAAAAAAAGCCCAGGGACCAAACCCCGGGCTTTATATATTGAATTACATCGATACTTATTTTTTACATGCTATCATGCCTATTACTTTTTAAGCTCTATCCATTTACGGGCATTTACAAAGGCCTCAATCCAAGGAGAAACTTCATCATTCTTTCTGTTTTCAGGATAATGAGCCCATTGCCATGGGAAGATGGCTCTTTCAAGGTGAGGCATCATAGCTAAATGGCGACCATCTTCGGAGCATATGGCTGCCGTATTAAAGTCACTTCCATTGGGATTACCCGGATAAGCCGCATAGGCATATTTACCTACGATAGAATATTGATCTTCGGCATAGGGCATACTAAATTTGCCTTCTCCATGAGCCACCCAAACACCCAGCTTATTACCAGCCATCGACTTAAGCATCACTGAATGATTATCTGCAATCGTCATATTCAAAAATATAGACTCAAATTTATGTGATTCGTTATGAAGCATCTTTGGTTTTTCTTCATGATTTGGATAAACCAGACCTAATTCAACCATCAATTGACAACCATTACATACGCCTAGGCTTAAAGTATCTTTGCGCTGATAAAAGGCATCTAAAGCCGCTTTTGCTTTTTCATTATATAAAAAGGCACCTGCCCACCCTTTGGCAGAACCTAATACATCAGAGTTTGAAAATCCACCAACAAAAACAATGAAATTTACATCCTCCAATGTTTCTCTTCCAGCAATCAAATCAGTCATATGAACATCTTTCACATCGAAACCTGCCAGGTACATTGAATAAGCCATCTCACGATCCCCATTCACCCCTTTTTCACGAATGATAGCGGCTCGTACTCCTGATTTACCCTTACGGTTAGTGCTCAGACCATAATCAGCAAGCTTACCTTTAAAGTCCAGGTTAAACTGATAATCAAGTATCTGTTTTTTGTAGTTCTCAAAACGTTCTTTGGCAAGTTTATCTCCACATTGTTTTCTATCCAACAAATACGAAGTTTTATACCAGACATCCCTCATCTCATTAATATCGAAGGATAACGACTGACCACCTTTAGTTATGGTCAGGAAACGTTCTTCAACGGGAGAACCAATGATTTGGTATCCTAATTCATTATTCTCAAGTAAGGCAATCACTTTTTTAACATCCTTCACTTGAATAAGAACGCCGGGATTTTCTGCGAAAAGGATTTTCACCAAGTCATCCTCAGCAATAGCTGAAAGATCTGTTTTTATACCATAGTCATTATTCGCAAAACACATTTCCAATAAGGCAGTCACCATACCTCCGGCAGAAATATCATGACCGGCTAATAACAGACCCTCATGAACCAATGTTTGAATAGTTTCAATACCTGTTTTAAAATAATCAGTATCACTTATGGTAGGAGCCTCTGCTCCCAATCTATTAACCACCTGAGCAAAAGAACTACCGCCCAGCTTATGGCTATCAAATGATAAATCAATATAAATAATGGAGGTATCTGTATCTTTAACCAAAACAGGTTCTACAATCTTCTTTACATCACTTACTTCAGCCGCTGCAGATATAATAACCGTTCCTGGAGAATATACCACTTCACCATCCTTATATTTTTGTGTCATCGAGAGTGAATCCTTTCCTGTTGGGATATTAATTCCCAGATCAGTAGCAAAATCACTAACGGCTTCAACAGCTTCGTATAAACGGGCATCTTCACCCTCATTTTTACAGGGCCACATCCAGTTAGCACTCAGTGACACCCCAGGAACACCATGAGTAAAGGGAGCCCAAACCAAGTTAGTTAAAGACTCGGCAATGGCTATTTTAGAACCCGCAGCAGGATCAATCATAGCAACTGCAGGTGCATGCCCCACTGATGTTGCCATACCGGCAGTTCCTGTATAATCAATTGCTGTAGCTCCAAGGTTATTCAACGGAATCTGAATTTCACCAGCACATTGCTGCTTGGCTACTTTACCGGTCACAGAACGGTCAACCTTATTGGTTAACCAGTCTTTACAAGCTACCGCCTCTAACTGCAATACATTTTTAAGGTATTCCTCAATTTTTGTAGCATCATAAACAACAGGAGCATAACTTGCATTAACCGTCTTATCGTTCATGATCGTCTTCGGAGGATTTCCAAACATATCGGCTAACTGCCAATTGATAGGAGTATTTCCTTTGTCATCTTTAAAAACAAAACGCATATCTCCGGTAGTTTCACCAACTACGTACATAGGAGAGCGCTCTCTGTCAGCAACTTTTTTAAGTTGATCAATATCTTTTTCATGTAATACCAAGCCCATTCGCTCCTGCGACTCGTTACCTGCTATTTCCTTAGCCGATAGGGTTGGATCACCAATGGGTAGCTTATCCAGATGAATGGTTCCACCTGTCTCCTCCACCAATTCAGAGAGACAATTCAAATGCCCGCCAGCACCATGATCATGTATTAAAACAATAGGATTTTCATCGGCTTCGGCCATAGCGCGGATGGCATTCATGGCACGTTTTTGCATTTCGGGATTGGAGCGCTGTACAGCATTCAGCTCTATCGCGTTATCAAACTCACCGGTAGCAACAGAGGAAACAGCTCCTCCACCCATTCCAATACGGTAGTTATCACCGCCCAGAATCACCACCTTATCCCCTTTTTGCGGCGTATCCTTTATGGCATCCGATTTTTTGGCAAAACCGATTCCTCCTGCCATCATAATCACCTTATCAAAGGCAAACTTCTTTTGATTTTCGAAATGCTCAAAGGTAAGTACCGAGCCACAGATCATTGGCTGTCCAAATTTGTTACCAAAATCACTAGCTCCATTAGATGCTTTAATCAAAATCTGTTCCGGTGTTTGATATAACCATGGTCGTGCCTCTGTTGCTTCTTCCCATGCCCTACCCTCTTCGGAGCGGGAATAAGAAGTCATATACACAGCTGTCCCGGCTAATGGTAAAGAGGCTTTTCCTCCACCCAAACGGTCTCGTATTTCACCTCCTGAACCGGTAGCAGCGCCGTTAAAAGGCTCTACCGTTGTTGGAAAATTATGTGTTTCCGCTTTCAGAGAAAGTACGGTATCTATTTCTTTGGTCTCAAAAAAATCAGGTTTATCATGACTCACCGGAGCAAACTGTATGGCTTTAGGTCCTTGTATAAAAGCTACATTGTCTTTGTAGGCAGAAACCAAATAATTATGATTTTCCTGAGAGGTACGTTTAATTAACTGAAATAAAGAGCTTTCTTTCTCTTGTCCATCAATAATAAAAATACCATTAAATATTTTATGTCTACAGTGTTCTGAGTTAACCTGAGAAAATCCAAATACTTCACTATCGGTTAATTTCCTTCCTAACTTTTTAGCCAATCCATCCAAATAGCCCACCTCTTCATCACTTAAGGCTAATCCTTCAGACTTGTTATAAGCTGCCACATCATCAATCTCAACAATGGGATCTGGTTCCTTTTCAATGGTAAATACCTCTTGTCCCAAACCATTGTATAAAACCTGTAACATTGGATCATACCTTGCTTTTTCATCGGCTACACCAAAAAACTCCTCTATCCGGCTAATGCCAGATAATCCCATGTTTTGGGTAATTTCAACGGCATTGGTACTCCATGGAGTAATCATCTCCTTACGAGGACCAACAAAAAAGCCACCTAACTGCTGTTCTTCAGTCATGGTGGCACCGCTAAATAGCCATTCAAGCTTTTTTACATCTTCTGCTGCCAAATGCGCATTGCAGCCTACTGCTAAAATCTGTTCT